>NZ_JADEVV010000001.1 GCF_015207985.1 Synechocystis salina LEGE 00031
GGCTGGGCGGGATTTGCAACCGGCAGAATGTCTGACCTTAATTAGTGAACCCACCGGTTGGTTGGATTCTGGCGATCGCCAATTGCGCCAGTATTTTTTAGCCCAAGCCAGTCAATGTCTACAACGGGCAGAGGCCTTAAGTAAACAAATTCCGTCCCAGGGTAACTTAAGAGAACTAAAGCCCCATTTTCCCGATTTGGAAATAGCTCTGGCGTGGCTCCACCGTCGGGGTCGTTTAGAGTGGTTAGACCCGTTTAATTACCGCATTGCCCCTGGTGATAATCAAACTAATCCCCTAGGGGAATTGAAAAGTCAGTACCACCTGATGACCCAATACTTAACCAGTTCCCGTTGTCGCTGGCAAACGATTTTGGCCGCCTTTGGGGATAACTCTTTGGGGGCCAGACAACCCTGTGGCACCTGCGACAATTGTCTGGCTAAACGTCAGTGATTTTCGGGAGCCTAGGGGATGATTTAGATATAAAATTCAATACTGATTCCGGTAATATGAGGCGAATGTGGTCTTACTTTACTGACCATCGACATCTTTATATAGTTTGCAAACAGCCTTAAATTTAGGCGTTTATTTATCTTTTTTTCGTTGCACCATGGTTAATCAGCCCCTTGTAAGCATCATTATTCCCGCCTATAGGGCTGAAAACACCATTGCCTTTACTGTCCGCAGTGTGTTGGCCCAGACCTATGACCATTGGCAGGTGGCGATTGGTGTGGATGACCAGGTAGATTACCTGCAACTGTTAGCGGAACAGGGCATCAATGACCCCAGGTTGAAGCAAATTTTTACCGGCGGCATTGGCAGTGGGGAGGCGATCGCCAGAAATACGGCGGTGAGTATTTGTGATGGAGAGATTCTGGCCAACTTGGATGCGGACGATGCCTTTGCACCCGATCGCCTGGAAAAGTTAGTCCCCCTAGCGGAAAAGTATGGCGTGGCGATCGACAACACTGGGGTTTATAACAGTGAATTGGTGTTGTATAAGCAACCCTTTCCCCAACGGCAAGAACTGAGCTTTGCCACGGCGGCGGATATTCTTAGTCCCCGCATTCCCTTTTTTCCAGTTTTTCAACGGCAATTTTTAGGAACTGGCTGGACGAAAGTGCCCTTTGCGGCGGATGTACTTTTTAATTTAGAGCTATTGAGTCGCACGGAAAAAGTAGCGATTCATCCCGACCCCCTCTACCGTTACTACAAACGAGACAATTCCATTACCCAATCTGCCAATGCCTTTGAGACAGCGGAAAAGGCCTATCTGACTATTTTGTCCTTGCTAGACGAAGGTGCTTTGACTTTAACCGACACAATTCGTCAGGCGGCCCACCAAGAATTTAGTGAAAATTTAGCTTTGAATAAAGTTTTTCGTCGTTACATGAAAGAAGGTCGTTGCCAAAATCTAGAACAATTTTTAGATATGACCAACAATGGGCAACAAATTGAGTTTGCGGCTCACCCTAACTAAGTCTATTGCTCCATGGCGATCGCCCTATTTTTCTTGTAGTTAATTAGCAGTGAGAAAATTTGTCCCAGTCTATTGCCGCCCAATCTGGTTATACTCTGCCCGTATTTGCCTGTGCCTCGGCGATCGCCGCTGTGGAAACCTTGCTCACTGGTAACTGTCCAGATGTGGTGGCGTTGGAACTGTTGGAACCGGCCATAACAGCGGAAATCACCATTGAACAGGGAGCCTTGCTGGGCCAGCACAGAGCTTTGGCCATCAGCCGCAGTGAACCAGGGAATAACTTGGATTTAACGCGCCATACCCCTGTTTGGGCGGAAGTGGAATTTACCCCAGGGGAAGGAAAATTGATTATTCAAGGGGGAGAAGGCATTGGCAAACAGCTTGACAGGGACGGCCAAGCGGCCATTTACAGCTATGCCCAACGGCTGTTACATCACCATTTGCAACCCCGTATTAATGAAGATCAGAATCTCACAGTTACCCTAATTTTGCCCCTTGGTCGAACCTTAGCCACCCGCACATCCAATGCAGCTTTTGGGGTGGTGGAAGGTTTATCTTTGTTAGGCACCAGCGGCATTGCCCAACCCCTCAGTGCTCCGGATCAACTGGCGGAGTTTCAGCGGCATTTGACTAGCTTGGCCCAGCAACATCAATGTTTAGTATTTTGCTTGGGGGAAAATGGTTTAGATTTGGCCCGGCAGTGGGGAGTACCCTTAGACCAAATGGTAAAAACAGCCAATTGGTTAGGCTCCCTTTTGGTGTCGGCGGCGGCGGTGGGGGTGCAGGAAATCTTGCTCTTGGGTTACCACGGTAAATTGATCAAACTAGCCGGGGGCATTTTCCACACCCATCACCATTTAGCCGATGGCCGTTTGGAAATTCTCACTGCCCAAGCTGTACAAGCCGGTTTACCCTATCCTTTGGTACAGGAACTTGGCCAAGCACCCACCACCGAGGCAGGGTTAAAGCTGTTACGACAGTGGCAAACGGAGCAAAATTATCCTTGGGTTGGCAAAATCTACCAGGCTATGGCGGGTACCATTGATCGCCGTTCGGAGGAATATGTTTATAAGGTCAGTCAACATCGTTTAAAAGTGGGCAGTTTACTGTTCGATGGCGATCGCCTACCGGTGGCCATTAGTGTCCAGGGCCAAGCCATGGCCGATAAATTGGGGTTGACTATGCCAGAAACTTACCGGCCTGCCTAAACAAAACGCCACAATTTCGGTGAGGCACAGCCTAGGGGATAATAGGACAGTTGCCATTTGGAGGGAGACAGTAGACCATGCGCATTTTAATTATGGGGGGAACCCGTTTCATCGGTATCCATCTCTGCCGGGTGCTGGTGGCCCAAGGTCATGAAGTGGTGCTGTTTAATCGGGGTAATCGCCCTGACCCCGTCAATGGCTTGGCCCAAATCCATGGCGATCGCCGGGTCCCGGAGCAGTTGCGAGAAAAACTGGAAAAGGAAGAATTTGACGTAATTTTTGACAACAACGGTCGGGAGTTGAGCGACACCCAGCCCCTGGTGGATTTATACAATGGTCGGGTCAAACAATTTGTTTACATGAGCTCCGCCGGTGTGTATCAAGCTTCTTCCCAAATGCCCCACCGGGAGACCGATGCGGTGGATCCCCAAAGTCGTCATAAGGGAAAATTTGAAACGGAACGTTATCTGGCCCAGAGCGGCATTCCCTGGACTGCTATCCGCCCCACCTATATTTATGGCCCCCACAACTACAATGCCCTCGAATCCTGGTTTTTTGACCGTTTAGTGCGGGGTCGAGCCATTCCCATCCCCGGCAATGGTCAATACATCACCCAACTAGGCCATGTGGAAGATTTGGCGATCGCCATGGCCAAAACCATCGTTACCCCAGCGGCGATCGGACAAATTTATAACATCTCCGGCGATCGGTACGTCACCATGGATGGCTTGGCCCAAGCCTGTGCCAGTGCGGCGGGCCTTGACCCCCAGGGAGTTAAATTAGTCCACTATGACCCCAAGGATTTTGACTTTGGTAAACGCAAAGCCTTCCCGTTACGCCAACAACACTTTTTTGCTGATATTCAAAAAGCCCAAGACCATTTAGATTGGCATCCCAATTATGATTTAGTAGAAGGCTTAAAAAATAGCTTTCAACTGGATTATCTACCGTCCGGTAAGGGGGAAGAAAAAGGAGATTTTGACTTAGATGAACAAATCCTAGCTTTTAGTTAACTTACAGCGGTACGGGTATCTGAGCGACACGGCAAAACTCTTACAGAATGGAAGGGGTTGAGACTGCTTAATGTTTATCAGTCTGATTCGGAATTTGCTGTAGTTTACTAAATGCCAATGTTTGCAGCATTTTAATTGGTTAACTGTTACTGAACATCAAGGAGGAAAATAGTGGCCACCACTGCCAATGAAGTTTGGACCTTACTGGGGCAGTTAATTGAGTCCCAAAAAGAAACCGATCGCCGTATGCAAGAGACTGATCGTCAAATCAAAGAACTAGGTAAACAAATTGGGGGATTAGGAAAAAAATTTGGTAGTTTTACCGAAGGTTTAGCTCTGCCTTCCATGGAGCGCATTCTGCAAGAGCGTTTTGGCATGGAGGTCATTAGTCCCAGTGTCAGAGCCAGCAAAGGAGGGCAACATTTAGAAATTGACGTTCTAGCCTATGCCAATAGTGACATTAATACTGCTTACGTGGTGGAAGTCAAAAGCCATCCCAGGGAAGAATCCATTACCCAACTAAAAAATTTGCTCCAGAAGTTTCGTATCTTCTTTCCTGAGCATAAAGATAAAAAATTATATGGCATTCTAGCGGCAGTAGATTGGTCAGAAGATTTAAAGCAACAGGCATTACGGGAGGGTTTATATGTGGCCCGCATTCACGACGGGGTGTTTGAATTGGCCGAGACTCCGGCCGATTTTCGGCCTAAGCTTTGGTGATGATTCACCTAATCAAATGGGAGTTTTGGGCGTTGTTTAAGTAATTCTAGGTAGCCCGATCATTTTCTACTTTCTCAATCTCAATTTATTTAAACTTACTAATTTTTATGATTGCTCTCCGCATCGGCAACGGCTACGATATCCACCGCCTCGTAGGCGATCGCCCCTTGATTTTGGGGGGGGTTACCATTGCCCACCATTTGGGGCTAGATGGCCACAGCGATGCCGACGTGTTGACCCATGCCTTAATGGATGCCCTGCTAGGAGCGTTGAGTTTGGGGGACATTGGCCACTACTTTCCCCCCAGCGATGCCCAGTGGCGGGGGGCCGACAGCCTCAAACTTTTGGCCCAGGTTAATCAACTCATCATTGAACGGGGTTGGCGCATTAATAATCTGGATAACGTGATTGTGGCAGAACAACCCAAACTTAAACCCCACATCCAGGCCATGAAGGAGAATCTCGCTAAAGTTTTAGCCATTGATCCAGACTTGATTGGTATTAAAGCCACCACCAATGAGCGTTTGGGTCCCACGGGCAGGGAGGAAGGCATTGCCGCCTACAGCGTGGCCCTATTGGTTAAAGAGGGCTAAACACTGGACCATAGGGCAGGACATTCTTGCCCTATCCATGCCGCTGGTAAAGGTTGTTACGGTTTGCCTGTTGCAAAATGTGAGAAGAGCAGTTTAACCTGCCCTGTGAATTTTGACCGCATTTTTGCTTGGCCGCTGACCAGTTTAAAAGTCTTTATGAATCTTGCCCTGCCTAGCCAGTATCAATTTTTGCCCCGTTTTTTTCGCCTAGCTACCATTGCCGTCCTTTCCAATATGATGGTGCCCCTAGCTGGGTTAGTGGACACGGCTTTTTTGGGCCATCTGGAAGACATTGATTATTTAGCGGGGGTGATCCTAGGCTCAATTTTGTTTGATTACCTCTACCGGGTCTTAAAGTTTTTACGCACCAGCACCACTGCCCTCACAGCCCAAGCCGTAGGAGAAGAAGACCAAGCGGAAGTATGGGTGGCGGGATTGAGAAGTGCCTTCGTAGCCCTGTTGTTGGGACTGGGGATTTTAGCCCTGCAATATCCCTTGCAAAAATTCGGTTTTGCCCTGTTAACGGGGGCTCCGGGGGTAGAACAATCGGGCATGGATTATTTTTACGGCCGCATTTGGGGGGCTCCGGCGGTATTGCTCAATTTTGTGATCCTAGGCTGGCTCTTAGGTCAGGAGCGCAACGGCTTAGTTTTGCTCATTTCCCTGGTCGCCAATTTTTCCAACGTTGGCTTGGACTATCTCATGATCAACCGTTGGGGCTGGGCCAGTGCGGGAGCGGGTTGGGCCACTGCTAGTAGTCAGTATTTAGCTCTGGCATTGGGTTTGATCTGCATTGTCGCCTTAGCCAAGAAAGGGAAAGCTAAGGGAGAGTTTAAAGCGGCGATCGCCAAATTATCGGACTGGGGAGCATTACGGTCTACCATCGCCCTGAAAGGAAATATTTTGATCCGCTTTGTGGTCTTGATCACCACCTATTCTTTGTTTACCAATATCAGTTCCAGCTTTGGCACGGAAGTTTTGGCCCAAAATGGTCTGCTGTTGCAAATTGCCCTGCTCAGCCAATTCACCATCCAGGGGGTGGGTATGACCAGTCAAACCCTCACTGGTAATTTCAAGAGTAAAGGGGACTATCAATTATTATTGCCGGTTTTACTCACTGCCATTAGCACCACCTTAGTTATGGCCCTGGGATTTGCCGCCGTGGCGATCGCCTTCCCTGAAACCCTATTTGGACTCTTAACGAACCACGCCGAAATCAACGACAGCGTCCGTCAATACACCATCTGGCTGATTCCGCTGTTGGAGAGCACCGCCCTGGCCTTTATGCTGGAAGGCTATTTCATCGGCCTTAAAGCTTCCCAACCCCTGAGGAACGGAGTACTGTTTGCCTTCTGCCTGATCTATCTGCCCTGCCTTGGACTAGCCATTTGGCAACAGAGCAACAACCTACTCTGGTTTTCCCTTGTTTCCTACATGCTGGGGCTAGTTATTTATCTGGGCTGGCAATTGATTACCCGATTTTCACCGCAGATTTTAGCCTTGGAAGCCAAACAGCCTAGCTAGGTTTGTCGGAGGACTGGGAACCATGGTGGCCATGGAAGCGAATACCAAGGAAAACGTCATAGAGGAAGCTCCAGAAATTTTTTCCTTCCAGCAAGCCTAGGGACTGGTCACAGCCCTTCTCGTCCAAAATGGGCTTGGTGATGTGATAGGTATTTTGGTAGTGGTACCAAGGAATAGAAGGCCACAGGTGGTGGATGAGGTGGTAATTTTGCCCGAAAATAAGCCAATTCAAAATGGGACTAGGATAAACCCGGGCATTCTTCCAGCGGTTCCTTTCCTGAAAAGGCCGGTGGGGTAAGTAATCAAAAAATAGCCCCAGGGCAATGCCGACGATCAAAGCCGGCACAAACCAGTAGTTCATCACAAAGCCGATAAAACCGTAATGAATGCCGAGAAAAACAATGGTGAACAATACCAGCCGACTTAAAAACCACTCCAGCAACTCATACTTACGCCACAACTGTCGCTTAAAGAAAAAGATCTCATGGTAGAAGAATCGGGCCGCAATCAGAAACAGGGGGCCACCGGTGGAAACAAAATGGTCCGGGTCGTTCTCTGGATCATTGACGTTGGCATGGTGTTGGAGATGCACCCGGGTAAAGACGGGAAAGGCAAAGCCCAACATTAGGGCACTACCGTGGCCGAGCACCGCATTAACAATGGTGTTACGGTGAGCTGCATTGTGGGATGCATCGTGGATTACGGTGCCCGACAGGTGTAACGCCAGCACTGAACAACAAAAGCAAAGCCAGTGGGGCAGTCCCCATTGCCAGTAGCCAAAAATGTTAGCAAGCATTAAGAGGATGGCTATCCCAAACATGGCTACGTTGGGATTGAAGCCGCCGTCCGCCTGTAAAAATTTCTTTGGGACAGCTTGGGAAACGGTTTGCAGCGGTTGGGTCGCCTGCATTACTATGACGGACTCCTGGCACACGAAATGGGACGCACTTCTGGTCAGTTTATAGCAAAAATGCTGGGGAAAGGAAGACAGTCAAAGAAAAAGCACAGGACATCAAAGGGGCAGTCCCTGGGCCCCGACGCCATTGCCTGAGCACACTCGACACCTCCGATGTTACGCAAATGTAACGAAAAACATTGACCCTCTCAGAATTTAGGCAAAGCGCCCAAACCCAGCCCAGGCAAGCAATCCCTTGATTCACAAGAAGTTTATTTGGTCAATACCCTTGACAAAAATCTTAACAATACGTTACATTTATTTACATAAGGTTACAAAACAAAAACCTTAAACACCTAAACCAAAGGAGACCAATTTATGACTAGCCGCGGATTTCGCCTCGACCAAGACAACCGTCTCAACAACTTCGCCATTGAGCCCCCTGTTTATGTTGACAGCAGCGTTCAAGCCGGTTGGACTGAATATGCCGAAAAAATGAATGGTCGCTTTGCCATGATCGGCTTTGTTTCCCTACTAGCAATGGAAGTAATCACTGGCCACGGCATTGTGGGTTGGTTGCTCTCTCTCTAATTTGCCGAGTAGATAGCCAAGCAATTGATTGAACCAGGGCTTAGCCCCAGTTGATCGCCGAAGGAGTATCCTTCACCCCCTGGAAAATGAACAAGTAAGAGGTAAAACCATGAACGCCGACACCGATATTTATCAAAACAAAGATTTATTTGCCCCCGTTGTCTTCCGCAGAGACTTCAACGAATTTGCTCCCATCAACAGCAACCAGGCCTGGTCTTTATTTTTCACCGCCGGGCAGGAAGATAAGCAGTTGGGCAACAGCCCTGAATTGGGGCGCTTTTTCACCAATACCCTCTTAGCAATTGGGGCTGCCACTTTCATCTGGGGTTACTTCTTCAGTCGTTGGGCTGACTTTCTCTAGAAATAACTGTGGCTCACCGCCACTAGAGTCGCCCCATGGTACCGCCTGCCATAGCACCACTGACACCCCTGGTACCGGGTGTTATTTTTTTGGCAATATGGCGATATTTTGTCGGCAGAAGACGGGGGAAGTAAAAATGATGAAGGGAAAAATGGACACAGCCAGACATAAAATTTAAATTTTTTTAGCAAACACCTGTGATTCTAGAAACTCTTACGGTATCCTTACGTCAACTAGCCTATGTGAGGAGTCAGCCGTGTTGGGTAAATCCATGAATCAAGCCGTCAATACCAACTGGGCGATCGAGAGTGGCGGAGGCAAACTAGGTGCCCTGCCCCCGGAATCGTTAACCAATGTTGACCTGATTTTGCTCTGTCAGCAAAAGACCCGTCCCGATAGTACCGCTTTCAATGAGTTGCTGCGGCGTTACCAGTCCCATGTGGATAAAATTCTTTATCACTTGGCCCCCGACTGGCAAGACCGGGCCGACTTAGCTCAGGAGGTTTGGATCCGGGTTTACCGTAACATCCATCGCTTGAACGAACCAGTCAAGTTTAAGGGTTGGCTTAGCCGCATTGCCACTAACCTCTTCTACGACGAGTTACGCAAGCGCAAACGGGTTAGTCATCCCATCTCCCTGGACGCTCCCCGGCGCATGGATGACGGCGAAATTGATTGGGACATTGAATCTGATTACCCGAGTCCCGATGATACTTTATCCACCGCTGAATTTTATGAATGTTTACGTTCGGCAATCAAAGACCTACCCGAAGCTTTCCGCACCACTATTATTCTGCGGGAAATTGACGGTTTAGCCTACGAGGAGATTGCCGAAATCACAGGGGTCTCCCTCGGGACAGTTAAATCCCGCATTGCCCGGGCCCGGGCGAAGTTACAGACTTTTTTACAGCCCTATTTGGCGTCCTAAACCTATCCTAAACATTGAATCCTAACTTCCGCCACCAGCAATGGCTTTGATGATTGGTGTTAGTCCTGCCACCCTTGGTTCAGGGAGTGTCCAACTTTGTGAGGAGTGAATCGGCCAGAGTTAATAACAAACCGCTAATTCACTATTACTTGTCGGTGGAGATTCCCCCGAAGAGGTTTACTATGAATTCAAAATTTGACTTTGATTACCCACGGCAGCCTTGGGATGGAGCTGAACCTGGGAATGAGGATTTATTGTTTGATGAAAAATTCGAGCTGTTGAGTGCTTACATTGACGGGGAGGTGAGCCCCCAGGAGAGAAAACAGGTACAAGGCTGGATTGATAGTGACCCGGAGTTTAAGCAGACTTACTTGGGCTTGATTCGTTTGCAGAATGCTTTACCCCAGGTGCCGGTGCCGCCGGCCATTGACACTGACGCCTTGGCCCAGAAGGTGTTTGCCAGGCTGGAGCAAGAAAATCGTTGGCGGGGTATTTGGTTCTGGGGCAGTGTGACCGCTGCTGCTGTGGTGGTGGCCGCCTACTCTAGTATCCTGGGTAAACCCTTGGATCCTTCCCTGAATCAGGCGAATTTGGACCCGGCGATCGTGGCCATGGATGAAGATCCTTTGATGATTGCAATCCACGAGCCGATGTTTGAAGTGTTAACCAAAGTGGACCCTGGCCATGGGACCCAAAATGAGGGAGCGGAACAAGGGGTGGACTAATCTGATTGTTGCTTTGCCCCTGGATGACTAATTTGGTTGCATTAAATCTGTTTTTTAATTTGCTCGGTAGTGCTCTATTGCTTTCTCTACCATGGCTCCTGTTGGGGATTATTGTTTCTAGTACTTTCCTAATTTGGACCGATGAGCAAAAGTGGGTGGCTAATTTTCCCCGCAATCGTTTGCTCAGTAGTTTGGTCGGAAGCGCCCTTGGTTTTCTGCTACCTCTGGGGGCCTTTGGCAGTGTGCCTTTAGTAAGGCGGTTGCTTTTACAGGGAGCCCCTATTCCTTTAGCTATCAGTTTTTTAGTGGCGGCGCCCACTTTAAATATCTTTGCCATTGTTAGGGTTTTGTCTTCCCGTCAATCCCAGTATGGTCTCATCTTTCTTTGCATTTCTTTCAGTTGGTTGATGGCGATCGTGATGGGGTTGGTGTTTAGTCCCTATCGACTGGCCCGTCAACAGGCGGAGGAGGAGGGGGAAACGGCCCTGCTAAACATTCCCCTATTACGGTCGGGGGCTTTAATTATGCTCCAGTCTTCCATGGAGGCGTCCCCAAGGCAGGGAGGACTAGTTTTTGCCAGTGGAGTTAATCCCGTAGCGGACTTTTCCTGGCGGCAAAAGTTACATCTTTTCGGCCGTAACATTATCGAAGAATTTCAGGAATTCGGCGGGGTTTTGATTATCGGCACGGCGATCGCCTGTGGCATTGTCTTTTTCCTTCCCCAGGCATGGCTACTGCAATGGGCTGGACTGGGGCCGGTGCGGCAAACGGTACTAATGATGGGTTGGTCGCTGATTTTACCCCTGGGAAACTTTACTAATCCAGATTTATTAGTACCCCTAGGGGAACAACTCTGGCGGGGGTCCATGGTTGCTTTTTTGCTTTGGGGGAGCCTGTTCAATTTACAGACCATTGGGCTCTGGTTAGTGACCTTAAGACTGCGCCCCCTGAGCTATTTAGTGTTCTTGGTAGGTTTATCGGTCTTTCTTTTTGCCATGGTGACCAATTACTACTTAAGTTAAGCTCAGTTAGGAAAAAAATTTGTCCCTTGATGGTGCTTAATTGGGGGGATTGCCATGATATTATTACAGGTAACGCGGATGTGGCGGAATTGGTATACGCGCACGTTTGAGGGGCGTGTGGCTTTGCCTTGCGAGTTCGAGTCTCGCCATCCGCATTTTACCAATGACTGAAGTGCAACAGAAAATGCCCCGCCTTTCACAAGATTGGTGGGGTTTTCCGTCAGATTATTAAATTCACAAACAAAACACCCGAGTTTCCCGGCTGGTTAATGCTAGGCAGAAACTAGATCCCCTAGCCACTGTAATTGTTGGGGTAAACAAATAGTCTGTAGGTCATATTTAGCCTGGACTAGGCGGCGGGCATTAGTTCCCAATCTTTGTCTTTCCTCTTTGTCCCCTAATAACTGACAGATGGTTGTGGCTATGGCTGAGTAGTCGAAAAAGTCCACCAACCGGCCTGTTTCACCATCGGTGATTACCTCCCGCACCGGGGCCGTGTTACTTGCGACAATGGCACAGCCAGAGGCCATGGACTCCAATAAACTCCAGGACAGCACAAAGGGATAACTCAGGTAAACGTGGACCGTGGAGATTTGTAGCAGACTGATGAAATATTGGTAGGGAATGGTGCCGAGGAAATAAAGACGACTCAACTGTTGCGGCGTCAGTTTACCCTTGACTTCCTCAAAAAAAATGTCTCGCCAAGGGCGATCGCCAGGGGGCTTGGCACCATAGCTAACTCCATTGCCGCCCACAATTAAAACCTTGGCATCGGGACGATTAGTGAGAATTGCCGGCAGGGAGCGCATAAAACTGTGGTAGCCCCGGTAGGGTTCCAAGTTGCGATTGACGAAAGTGATAATCTCGTCATTGCGGTTGAGGTTAATTTGATTGTTGAAAGTTAGGCTGGCATCGTTGTTGGGGCGTAGAACATTAGTGTCAATGCCATCGTGGATAACTGTCAGCTTAGAACGGAAAGGTTCTGGAAATGAATCTGCTTGCCATTGGGTGGGGGCCAGTCCACCATCGGCAATGTCAAAATGAAGGTAATGGTTTAGGTTTTTCCAGCGAATGCGACAAACTTCGGTCTCGTCCGCGCTGGCAAATTCCGGGTCAAAGGTAGTGTCATACCCGGACGCATGGTAGAAAAATTCGCAGTAAATACCTAGCTTGGTTTGGGGCCACACATCTTTGATCAGTAAACTTTCCCCCCAGCCGGGGTTAGCAATGACAACATCGGGATTGAAACCCTGTTCTTTTAACTGACGGGCCTGATGAAAAACGGATTCTGCCCGGATAGTTTTGGTCTCAAAGTCCACCAGCCAAGGATGAATGTTTGGGGTACTACCTCGATTAGGAAAATAGTTGACTAACTTTACCCCTTGCCAATGGGGGGGCGTGTTTTTTTGCATGATCAGGGCCACCACCTGATGCCCCTGTTGCACTAAAGCAGGAGCCAGATGTTTGAATTGCCCCGGAAAATTTTGGTGAAGAAAAAGAACGTTCATTATTTTTTTCTGGCCGCAGAATCGCTCTCCTCTAGGTCTACATCCACCACTTCACTGCTATCCACATCCTGGGTCTGTAACTCTTCTTTGAAGCCCCGCAGGGTTTTGCCCAGTGCTCCTCCCAATTCCGGAATTCTCTTGGGACCAAAAATGATGATTACTACCCCTAAAATCAGCAGAATTTCTGGCCAACCTAATCCAAACATTTTTTGCTCCTGGAGGGTCACAACGTCCTCCCATCATACTCTGAAGGTTTACCCAAATTGAGTTTTCGGCAGCTTGGTTGTTCTCCTTTAGGGCTATGGTTTCGGAGAATTCCGGCATCGGCTAAATTACTGCCCGGTTTGCAATTTGTGCACCAATTGATGGAAGGGATCCCAATCATCGTCTTCGGCGATCGCCTGCCAGATGGTTTCAATGCGGGGACGCAGTAGGTCCGTGAGGGGGTTGGCTTGCTCGAGCACTGTGGGTACTGTCGCCAAGGATTCCGGGGACAGTTGCTGCAACACCTGCTGATATATGGACCGCCAGGCAGACCAGTCTGCGCCGAGTAAATTGACATTTTCCAAAATCAAATCGGCCTTATCCTGCCAACTAGGGCTGAAATTAAGCCGCAATTGGGCAAAGAAGTCCGGGTAGCTCCATTGGCTTTGGGCTAAACATTGCAGGGTTTGACCGACTAATTTTTCCCGTAACCCTAGATCCAGGCGATCGCCAAGGGTGGGGGAAATACCAAGGCGACGGGCCATCAAGGTGATGTAATGGCTTAAATAAATCCTTTCATAGTCTTCCAATACCTCAGTCATGGCTTTGCTGGGAATAACAGAACCCAAGGCCGCTTGCAAACGTTCTAAATTCCAACGGCAGATAGCCGGTTGATTACCAAAACGGTAGCGACCACCATAGTCAAAATAGGCAGCAATGAAATTTAAATCGTAGGTGGGCAAAAAACCGTAGGGGCCGTAATCAAAACTTTCCCCAGTAATGGACATGTTGTCTGTGTTTAATACTCCATGGCAAAAGCCCGCCGCCATCCATTGGGCTACTAACTTGGCCACCCGTTCTACCAAAGCTTGGAAAAAGGCAATATGGGCTGAACCCTCGGGGCTGGGAGCAGAAATTTCTGGGTAATAGGTCTGGATAACATGATCCAGTAATTGCCGAATCTGTTCTGGTTGGTGATGGTAATGGAGTCGCTCAAAGGTGCCAAAGCGGATATGGGAGCGGCTAAAGCGGATCATTACTGAAGCTCGGGTAGGGGAAGGCTCATCCCCCCGCCAGAGGGCATCCCCGGTTTCCACCAAACTTAAACAACGGGAAGTATTGACTCCCAAACGGTGTAGGGCTTCGGCGGCTAACACTTCCCTTACCCCGCCTTTGAGGGTTAAACGGCCGTCACCACCCCTGGAGTAGGGAGTCTGGCCAGAGCCTTTGGTGCCAAAATCGAATAACTCCCCGTTTACTCCCCGCACCTGGCCATAGAGGAAACCTCGACCGTCGCCCAAATTAGGGTTATATTCACCAAATTGGTAACCGTGGTAGCGCAGAGCTAAAAATGGTCTTACCCCATGGAACAAACCGAAAGCTTCAACAAAATCATCGTCCCTAACCTGACTCGGTTCTAGGCCGACCATGGGTAACAGGCGATCGTTGCGGAATCTCAGTTTATGCTCAAGAAAGGTGGCCGCCGGCACTGCATCAAAAAATTCATTGCCTAAGGATTCTACGGCTGGTTCGTAGGTTAAATTTAAAAACGGATTAGTCACAATTGTTGGGCAAAGCAGTAAAGGTGTAGCTAGATAAGCCAGGGAAATCGATGGTATTATCCCTATGCCGCCGTCAATTTTGCTAGATTTTTGTAGTAACTTTAGCTAAATTCTGGCTGGCCACCACGGTATTTCTTGGAAAATAGCAATGACCTTAGCAAAACGGATTTTGCCCTGTTTAGATGTTAATGCAGGGCGGGTGGTCAAGGGCATCAATTTTGTTGATCTCCAGGATGCGGGGGATCCGGTGGAGTTAGCCCGGGCCTATAACGAGGCGGGGGCGGACGAATTGGTGTTTTTAGACATTACTGCCACCCATGAGCAACGGGACACCATCATTGATGTGGTCTATCGCACGGCTGAAGAGGTCTTCATCCCCCTCACGGTGGGGGGTGGCATTTCCACACTGGAACATATTAAAAATTTGCTCCGGGCCGGGGCGGATAAGGTGAGTGTCAATTCTTCCGCTGTGCGGGATCCGGATTTTATCAGTCGGGCCAGTGATCGTTTTGGACGGCAATGTATTGTGGTGGCGATCGATGCCCGTCGTCGGCTAAATGCGGATAATCCTGGTTGGGATGTGTATGTGCGGGGGGGCCGAGAAAATACGGGTTTAGATGCGATCGCCTGGGCGGAAGAAGTGGCCCAACGGGGAGCGGGGGAATTGCTGGTCACTAGCATGGACGGGGATGGCACCCAAGCGGGTTACGATCTGGCCCTCACAGCGGCGATCGCCGAACGGGTGGAAATTCCGGTGATTGCTTCCGGGGGGGCGGGCAATTGTCAGCACGTGTATGAAGCGTTTACGGAGGGTAAGGCTGAAGCGGCCCTGTTGGCTTCCCTGTTGCACTATGGCCAACTAACCATTGGGGAGTTGAAAGCCTTTTTACAAGCGAGACAAATTCCAGTCAGGCACGCTGCAGTCCTTGGCCAAGGGGACAACTAGGAAGAGATTTTTTGCTAAATCCCTTCAATCCTGGTGATGATGGGCTAAAAGCAATTCTTCTGCCAACAACTGTTGGTAAAGTTCCGGCAGACGCTTCGTCATAACGTTATCCTCAATGCCGTAGCCCAAACTAGTCCAAGTGGGGGAAAGATGGCGCAAAACCTGGTCTAGATGGCCAGCCCGTAATTGGGCCCCAATATCTAATCCCCAGGCTTTGGTATCGGCGAGCCAACGGTAAAGCACTTGGTCCTGGTACTCCGGCTCAAAGCTGTAATTTTTCCAGAGCAAAAATTTCTGGGGCTGGGGATGATATTTACCCGCTTTTTCGGCCCAGGTGGTGTTCAAAAACTGGTAACGCCCAGAGGCAGTACTGCAATTGCCCCGATTCGGCCCCATAAAAATTTTGACGCAACGGTTGGGATGTTCGCTCAAGTCCCGCACATGCTGTCCCCCATAGATGACGTTATAGGGCTGGGCTGTGTTGGCTTCACTGGCGCTGATCGTGCGCATTAGGGCCCGTAGATAGGGATCACCCCCTTCCATCACTAGGGGAGCAATTTCCACTGCAGTGGAAAAGGAAGGCAGTTTTAGCCTTGACCAGGGGGATTGCCACAGGGCAATGCCTCCCCAGCCCAATAAAACGGCGATCGCCAGGGTCCAGGGCCAGGGTGAAGCTAACCAAGGGCGATTTTTAACCAAGGAAAGGTCGGATGGGGACTGGGAATTGGGGTCAAGTAAAAATTCGCGGTCAATCATGGATGGGGGCCAGCGAAACCAGGGCGCTTTCCATCATAGGACTCCCACCAAGGCAAAATAAGTTTCCTTTTTCCACAGAAATTAATCCTCCAAGGCAATAGAGCCAAGGCATCCCCAGAAAAGCTCTAAAATAGTCAATAGGCCGGGGTTGTTTCGACCAATGGGCGGCCTGTGGCCACCGTGGTCCATTCCCTGCCAACTTCTCTAAGTTTAACTTTTTCCTTTTCTGCACCTTGAACGTTTCTGTCCCCCATGTCCCGTCCGATTTACCGATGTTCGATGCCATTGATGCGGCCCTAGCTGATATTAAAGCGGGCAAGGCCGTGGTGGTGGTGGACGACGAAAATCGCGAAAATGAAGGGGATCTAATTTGTGCGGCCCAATTTGCCACCCCTTCTCTGGTTAACTTTATGGCTGTGGAAGCCCGGGGATTGATCTGCTTGGCCATGACTGGCGATCGCCTGGACGAATTAGATTTACCTTTGATGGTCAGTAAAAACACTGACAGCAACCAAACAGCCTTCACTGTCAGCATTGATGCAGCTCCCCATCTAGGTGTAACCACGGGTATTTCCGCCGAAGACCGGGCCCGGACGATCCAAATTGCCATTAATCCCGTCACTCGCCCGGAAGATCTTTCTCGCCCTGGTCACATTTTCCCTCTGCGGGCCAAAACTGGGGGGGTGCTCAAACGGGCTGGCCACACGGAGGCCGCAGTGGACCTATCCCGCCTAGCAGGGCTCTATCCAGCGGGGGTAATTTGCGAAATTCAAAATGCCGACGGTTCCATGGCCCGGTTACCGGAATTGGTGGAGTATGCCCGCAAATATGACCTCAAACTGATCAGCATTGCTGATTTAATCAGTTACCGCCTCCAGCACGACCGCTTTGTGCAACGGGAGACCATCTGCCAATTTCCTAGCCAGTTTGGGGAGTTTAAGCTCTATGCCTACCGCAATTTATTAGACCAAACAGAGCACATTGCCATTGTGAAGGGCGATCCCGCGGCCTTTGGTCAACAGCCGGTAATGGTGCGAATGCACTCAGAATGCTTAACAGGGGATGCCCTGGGTTCCCTCCGCTGTGACTGTCGCATGCAACTCCAAGCGGCCCTCAAAATGCTGGAAAACCATGGTTTGGGGGTGGTGGTTTATCTCCGCCAGGAAGGTCGGGGCATTGGTTTGGTCAATAAGCTCAAGGCCTATTCCCTCCAGGATTTGGGCTATGACACCGTGGAAGCCAACGAACGGCTGGGTTTTCCCGCAGATCTGCGGGATTACGGCATGGGGGCGCAAATGCTCAACGATTTGGGGGTCAAACAAATCCGCTTGATCACCAACAATCCCCGGAAAATCGCCGGACTAAAAGGCTATGGGTTGGAAATTGTCGAACGGGTACCCCTGCTAATTGAAGCCAACGACTATAATTCCCATTACCTGACCACCAAAGCGGAAAAATTAGGGCACTGGTTAGTCAAAACCTATCTACTGGCGATCGCCGTTAAATTTGCCCCCAATTTAGCTTCAGCCCAGCAACGGTACGAAAAATTGGAAAAAATCCGGGCCCTGTTGCAGGGAACCCCCCTGATGGTGCACGAAGACAACCGCCCCGTGGCGATCGCCCTATTCGGTAAAAACGGTCTAATTTTCCACGTCGGCCTAGACCAAAATTTACCGTCGGGCCAGCCCTGGCAAAAAAACTCCCATTCTCCCTACCCTGCTTTGGTGAAGAATTTCCTCGCCCAACTAAAAGAATGGCCGGACCTACAGGCCCTGGCCTTCCTGGTGGCCCAAGGGGAAGACCCCATGGAAACCCTGCAGGTCAGCCTGGACCGGGAAAATTTGGCTTTTGCCGACCTCACCCCCCATGCCCTAGAACAATGGCAGTGCCAAACAGTTTATACCTATGGCAAGGCTGCGGAGTAGGGATTGACAGGGACTCAAAGGCGGGCCAAAGCCTTGATTTTAGACTGCTTGTCAGGGGCTAAAAAAGTTAACTCCTCTGCCTGGACCAAACCTTCCTTTAAGAGTTGGGCAAAGACAAAAATAATCACCGACTGGCGATCGTCGTATTTCCCATCTATTTCGTGGCGTTTTGCACTTAAAAAATCGTGGAGCTTCCAAAGGTCATCGATCTTCGTAATCTGGGAAGCCTGGGCTTGCACCGTGGCCAACAACCCGTCTAATTCTCTTTCATAGGCCTTGCGAAAAAGGGCGTGGGCAGACTGGGTTTCAGCTTGGGACCAAGGTGCTTCAGCGGTTTGTAACATTAACTTATGATATTGATTTGTAATTATCATTACCATAATAAAAAAAGTGAGCTTGCTCTGCAACGAGAAGCCCACATTTATTAGTATTTTGGCTGATTATCCCTCCGCCCATGGTCTTCACCTATGGGAAAGAGAAAAAGCCCAGGGGAGTCATTCTAGCGAGCAAAATTGAGTAATTCTTTAGGGGAAGCCAGGAGATCGATCGCCACAAAGAAAATTTTCCCTTCGGGGTTGAGGAGGAAACGCCAGGCAATGTTCATGCCCACTTTGCCACCAAACCAAGGAGTTTGCACCTTACCGGTAACTTTAATTTGGGTGAAACCATCTTCTGCCGGTTCGGTAACGCCCTGTTCCGGGATCAATTTCAGGTTTTGGCACTCTTCCTGGAAAAAGCGGAGCACATTTTCTTTGCCAACAATGGGCCGTTGGAAGGGAGGTTGCAGAGCACCGTCGGGGGTAAATAGTTCGATTAAGGTGTCAAAATCATTGGCATTGAGGTTGTCCATGTAATTGAGGACAGTGGCATTGGTTACCCCTTCAATGGAAACTTTAGTGCGGCTAGCGGTGTCTTGGGGAGGAACCACAGGCTCAGCAATGCGTTTGGCATCTTGACCAGCAGTAAAGCCCATGTCCACCACCGCGTTCCGTAATACGGTAATCTGTTGACCGGATTCTAAGCCTTGGATGGTGGCCAGTACCGCATTGGCGTTGGCGGAGAGTTGGTAACCAGGGGGAATGGGGGCCACAAAACCCTGTTCCATCAATTCCCCTAAGCGATACCAAAAGCCTAATTTAATGTTGGGGGACCAACTGGCGTAGGTGCGGCACAGGGGAGTGTCAGCCCGGTTGGCCAGGTCACACATGGCCTGGGTTTGTTGGAGGGGGCTCATGGCTTGAATTTCCTTGAGGGCATTTTCTGCCAGTTGCATGCTGGCGGCCCCAGGGGCGGCAATGGTGAGAGTGTTACCCATTTCTAGGTAAGCAAACCAAATCAATGCCAACTGATCTTCGGCATTAAGTTGACTAAAACGAGCGATAGTAGCTGGAACAACGTCCGCAGCTAAGGTGTTAGGGAAAATACCCCGGGCAGAGTCAATGGTGAATGGCATAGGTTTTATACATGAATCAACTTTCCCCAGAATTTACCATGGTTTGGTGGGCCCCTTTGGGATCGGAAAACCGAATGGGAACCGAGATTTTTTCTAAAAGTTTGTCCTAGCTTGACAATAATAGGACAAAGAATATAGTGGCTGAATAATTATTGTGTAGGCTACCATTGGTTGGGGAAATTAAATGATGGCAGCAACGAATACAAATCAGATTGTTCTCTTACTTATTTCCCCTTAGTGGTAGCTGGTTGGGGCGGTGATCAATAATTGCTCGGTAATTACAACAATGATCACTGTCTAGGACTATATTTTCTTCAGGCTCGACTTTTTTCCCTTGTAACGCTCCTATGCTTTATCAATTGGTTGTTGATTCGCCCTCGTTTAAGAAGGTCATTCGCTTACAAAATTCTTGTTATTCTATTGGCCGCCATCCGAGCAACACCATTGTTATTCCTTCCCCCCAAATTTCCCGTCGCCACGCCACCCTAATCAAAAAAATTAATCCTAATTTAGACATTTCCTTCCACATCATTGATGGAGATTTAGAAGGTCATCGCAGTCGCAATGGAGTGTGGGTTAATGGTGAATCCCATTTAGATTATGAGTTAGTGCATGGGGACGTCATCGCCCTATCGGAAGATATTCAAATCTTCTATCAGGCCATCCCGACCGACCCCAAAGATACTGTCTCCGGCGGTGGCGATCGCCAGCGATTAACTCCGGATCTGTCGGAGCATTTTCCCCAGGAACAATGGGACATTACCCTGATCGGCCACGAGGATGATCTGTCCCAACTGAGCCACGAACAATTGTCTAAGCTAGCCGCTTGTATTGAATATAGTCCCTACCCCATGGTGGAGATTGATTACTTCGGTAACTTGACCTATTTGAACACCGCTACTAAGGAAAAATTCCCCTCCATTCGGGAAGATTCCATGACCCATCCCCTGCTCAGAGATGTTATTCCCCAGCGGGAAGATGCTCCCACTTACTATATCCGCACTAGAGAGGTACAAATAGGAGATAAGTTTTATGAGCAACATATTCACTACCCCGCCGAAAGTCAGTTTATTCGTAGTTATATTTTCGACATTACTGAGCGCAAAGTAATTGAACAATCGATCCATTACCAGGCCTTTTATGATCCCTTAACGGACTTACCCAACCGTTTTTTGTTCAAACAAGAATTGGGCAAAGTCTTAAGTAACGTTCAGAACCAAAGTAGTGTTTTAGGGCTAGTGCTTTTAGGTTTTCGGGAACTGCAATCTTTAAATGATTTACTGGGGCACAGCGTTGCCGATGAGGTACTCAAAATTATCACTGAGAGATTGTCCGCCCATGTGAGATTAGAAGACTTACTTTGTCGTTGGCGGGGAGATACCTTTATATTGTTAATTCAATCCTGCCGTAACCTGGACGAAATTGAAGTTTTTGTACGACGATTGTTGGCGGTATTGAAAAGACCATTTTTCATTGCGAATAATCCCCTTTACCTCCAGGGTTATGCGGGCATTGCCTGTTACCCCAACCATGGGGATAACGTGGAAACTTTGCTCAATCGAGTGGGAGTAGCATTAAACGAAGTCAAGGACATTGGTAGTAGGCAATACTGCTTCTATGAAGAGTCCATGAACAGTGACCATTTAGAAAGGATTCAACTGGAGCACGCCCTACATCAGGCCCTGGAAAAAGATGAATTCTTGCTTTATTACCAACCGATTATTGATGTGCAAGCCGGTCGCCTTTGTGGAGTGGAAGCTCTGATCCGTTGGCAACATCCGTTCCAGGGTTTAGTCCCCCCAGGTTTGTTCATTGGTTTGCTGGAAACCACTGGCTTAATTATTCCGGTGGGGGAATGGATTATGCGCACAGCTTTTCAACATTTTCACAATTGGGCTCCGGCGGTGGATGATGATTTTCGCATTGCCATTAATCTTTCTCCCCAACAGTTCCAAGCACCGGATTTATTGCCGACAATTTTACGCATTTTGGAAGAATCTTCCTTAGCTCCCCATCGCCTTGAGGTGGAGATTACCGAAAACATTGTCATGCAGAACGTCACTGCCACCCAAAATTTGCTCAATGCCCTGCAATCCCATGGTATACGGCTTTCCATGGATGATTTTGGCACTGGCTATTCTTCCCTTTCCTACCTCAAAACTTTTCCTTTCAATACCCTAAAGATTGATCGTTCTTTCACTAAGGATATTCTCCACACCCCCAAAGATGCCGCCATTATTCAAGCCATATTGCTGTTGGGCAATGGTTTTAACTTAAACATTATCGCTGAAGGTATAGAGGAGGAATCCCAAGCCCGTTGTCTCTACGATTTAGGCTGTCGAGAAATGCAGGGCTATTGGTTTAGTCACCCCCTTTCGGAAGCAGAAATAACGGCTTTTTTGGCGGAAGGTAATTTTCAAAGATTTTGCCTTGGTTAGGGAGCTTTTTCGACGAATTGGGTATAGCTAAGTTCGTTGATTGCATTCCAACCAAACATTTGAGTGCGGAATGTCTGCCATTGTTGATAAATTTCTTTAAATTGAGCATCTTTGCTGGCAAATTCTGCTAGTAAAGCTTGGGAAGTTTCTTGAGCTACCGTTAAAATTTCTGGAGAAAATGATTTGAGAATAGTTCCTCCGTCAAGTAATGTTTTGAGGGCCATGCTATTGAACGTTTCGTAGCGGGATAGCATCAATAAATTGGCGCTGCGAGCTGCTTCTTGAAAAATAGTTTGATATTCCAGGGGTAATTTTTCCCATTGGCTTTGGTTCACCAGTAGGTCCAAGGTGGGCCCTGGTTCCCACCAACCGGGATAGTAATAGTATTTGGCTGCCTTGTTTAATCCTAGTTTTTCGTCGTCGTAGGGCCCCACCCATTCCGCCGCGTCAATGGTGCCCCGGTCCAGGGCTAAAAATAGTTCTCCACCAGGGATTACCTGGACATTGACCCCCAGTTGGGCCATTACCTGCCCCCCCAGGCCGGGAATCCGCATTTTTAAGCCCCGCAAATCCGCTAGGGATTCCACCGGTTTCTTAAACCAGCCGGCCATTTGGGCTCCGGTGTTACCGGCAGGAAAGTTAATAATATTAAAATCGCTGTAAACCTTTTGCATCATTTCTAGCCCTCCTCCGGCATAGAGCCAGGCGTTTTGTTGTTGGGCAGTTAAACCAAAGGGCATTACGCAGGCAAAACCCAGGGCTGGATTTTTGCCAATGTAGTAATAACTGGCGGTGTGTCCACATTCAATGGTGCCGTTTTGCACTGCGTCAAGAACTTCTAACCCTGGCACAATTTCCCCGGCGGCGTAGGGGGTGATGCGAAATTTTCCCCCGGTCATGGCGGCGATCGCCTCACAGAAATCCTGGGCTCCCCCATAAAGGGTATCAAGGGATTTGGGCCAACTGGTGACCATGCGCCAGCGAATATTGGGTAGCTCTCCTCCGGTGGTGGCTTGATTATTGGAGGTGGTGGCCTTGCTACAGGCAACTAAACTGGCGGCGGTTCCAGCGGCGATCGCCGATTGGCTAAGGAGTTGACGGCGTTTCATAGGGGCAGGTCATGAAAGGGATGATTTAAGGGATTTTCCCACAGGTTTACGGCTATATTCGTCGATTACAGAAAATTTCTCTTTAGAATGTAATTGCCGGTAATTGTTAACAAGCCAAATGGCGATCGCCAGCTTAAAAGAAGCAACAGAGTTCTAATTAGAGGAATTTCTCCTATCATTATGATGCTCCCCATTGTCTGGACAAAAAAACCTAGGCTATTAATTGGAATTATTGGAACTAGAGGCGATCATTTTGAGAGCAACGAAGCCACCGTATAACGTTCTAATTCCTATGGAGTCTTAGTCAGTGCAAGTGAAACTGTCAGAGCAAATATAGTCTGCTGATGCGGAAATTATTTTAGGGCGCCTACCAGATTTGATTCAGGATGCGCTGATTGCTCGCGCCAATGAAATTGATTATCCTGTTGAAGCAGTCCTTGAGATGGCGATCGCCAGTTTTTTAGATACAGAGGCGTTAAGTTTTGCAGACTGTAAGCCAGGGCGAGGTCAGTAAGTCAAATAAATCACTGCACCCGACTCAAAGATGACATCATTGACAACAAAGGTAGGATTGGCTAGTATGATGACCTAATCCTACTGGGCTGTCGCAGGCGGCTTATGACAATGAGTAAGAAAGTCAGTATAACCCTGGACGACGATATTCTAGATTTTGTGGATCAACTTACAAGCAATCGTAGCAGCTTTATAAATGATATTCTCTGGCAAGAAAAGAGAAGAATTTTTATGAAAGAGTTAGAAGATGCCTATAAAGATCAGGCGGATGACCCAGAGTTTCAAGAAGAAGTTTCTGTTTGGGAAATTACAGTGGGCGATGGTTTAAATGCCTAACGGAACCTTAACGTACAAGCGGGGAGAGATATGGTTGGTTGATTTGAAGCAGGTTGTTGGTCATGAAACCGATAAAGAACGCTCCTGTCTGATTCTGCAAAACGATGTTGGCAACCAAAATGGCACAACCACAGTAGTGGCTCCTCTACTGCCTGGAACAAAAACCTATCCATTTGTTGTGAATATTACACCGACTCCACGGAATGGACTCAATGGCGATCGCCATATTAACTTGAGCCAATTAAGGGCTGTTGATGCTCAGAGAATTAAAAATAAACAAGGCACCCTGGAAGATATTTATTGGGAAGAAATTGAGAAAGCAGTATCTATTGAACTTGGTTTCAATTCGGCCTTTAAGTCTTGATAAAAAAAGAGCCTGAAAATGCCCTCGCATTTAGGATTGCAATACATTGGCTAGATATTTACCAGTATAGGAAGTGGGATGTTGAGCCACAATTTCCGGTGTGCCTGTAACCACCAATTCCCCTCCCCGATCGCCGCCTTCGGGGCCCAGATCAATAATCCAATCACTGCAACGGATTACGTCTAGATTATGTTCAATGACTAAAACAGAATTGCCTTTATCTACTAGTCTTTGCAACACATTCAGTAAATGATGCACATCATAAAAAGATAGACCCGTGGTGGGTTCATCGATGAGATACAAAGTTTTGCCCGTGGCCCGGCGGGATAATTCCGAGGCTAGTTTGACCCGTTGGGCTTCTCCCCCGGATAGGGTAGGAGCCGGTTGACCCAGTTTGATATAACCCAAACCCACATCCACCAAGGTTTGCAGACGATTCACTGCCCTAGGAATATTTTCAAATACCGTTAACGCTTCTTCCGTGGTCATGGCCAACACATCAGCGATGGAATAGCCCTTATATTTAACCTGCAACGTTTCCCGGTTATACCTGGCCCCTTTACACACGTCACATTGCACATAAACATCGGGCAAAAAGTTCATTTCAATGACGTTCACTCCTTGCCCAGCACAGGCTTCACAGCGGCCTCCTTTGACGTTAAAGGAAAATTGCCCCGGCTTGTAGCCCCTAGCTTTAGCTTCAACGGTTTGGGTGAAAATTTCCCGAATCGGATCGAAAATGCCGGTATAGGTAGCCGGATTAGAGCGGGGAGTGCGGCCAATGGGGGACTGGTCAATGACAATCACCTTATCGATTGCCTGGAGGCCGGTAATTTCCCGTAAATGCTTAGGGAAGGCGACTTGGCGGGAGAGATGATGTTGCAGAGCCGGATGGAGCAATTCATTCACCAGGGTAGATTTGCCGGAGCCGGATACCCCCGTAACGCACACCAGTTTTCCTAGGGGAATGGTCACATCAATATTGCGTAGATTGTTATGACAGCAACCTTGGAGGGTTAACTTAGCCCCATTGCCGTTCCTACGCTCTGGGGGAGTGGCGATCGCCTCCCGACCGGATAAGTAAGCCCCGGTGAGAGATCTTTTATTTTTTAATAGGGTCTGGAAATCCCCTTGACAAACAATTTCGCCGCCATGGATGCCCGCTTTGGGGCCAATATCGACAATATGGTCAGCGTGGCGGATGGTATCTTCGTCATGCTCCACCACAATTAACGTATTGCCTAGATCCCGCAATTTAGTCAAAGTAGCTAAAAGGCGATCGTTATCCCGTTGATGCAAACCAATACTAGGCTCATCCAACACATACAACACCCCCGTTAGACCGGAACCAATTTGGGTAGCGAGGCGAATCCGTTGGGCTTCCCCCCCCGATAAAGTCATAGCTGCCCGATCTAGAGTGAGGTAATCCAAACCTACGTCCAGGAGAAAGGTTAAACGGGCTTTAATTTCCTTGAGGGCCAACTCCCCAATCATGGCTTGCCGGGGGGTCAACTCTAGGTTTTCAATCCGTTCTAGGGTCTGACGGATAGGTACACTGGTTAAATCGTTAATGTTGTACTGCCCTAGCTTTACGGCCAGCGCTTCGGGTTTTAACCTTTTACCGTCGCAGGTGTGACAGGGTTGATTAATAATATATTTTTCTAATTTTTGTTTAATGGCATCGGAATTAGTTTCGTCATAGTTTTTTTGCAGAATATTTAACGCCCCGGCAAAACGACGATAATAACCTTGTTTATTGCGGTAACGAGATTCCCCTTCAAACCAAATTTCTTCTTCCGTACCGTATAAAACCACTTCCTTTTGCTCTTGGGTTAATTTTTTCCAAGGGGTTTGTAGTTTAAAATCAAAATGTTGTCCCAAACTGTATAGTAAGGACAAGTAATAGGAATTATCTTTCTCTGACCAAGGGGCGATCGCCGCATAGACGGGCTTTTCTGGATCGGGAATGACCAAATCGGGGCAGAAGGAGCGCACAAAGCCAATGCCATGGCAATCGGGACAAGCACCATAGGGGGAGTTAAAGGAAAACAAACGAGGGGAAAGTTCATCCATCACCGCCCCATGTTCCGGACAAGCAAAGTTTTCTGAAAAGATAATTTCCTTGGGCAATTCTGCGTGGTAAGCTTGAGCATTTTCTGCCGCTTTTAATGCTTCTTTATCGTCTTTTTTACCCCCATCTAACACTGTCAGTGTTGGCTTGTCCAAAATATCTATAATGGCAGTGCCTTCTGCTTGCTTTAAACAAGTGCTGAGGGAGTCCACCAGTCTTTCCTGCAAACCGTCCTTTTTGATCAGGCGATCGATGACTATTTCAATGGTGTGGGCTTGGTTCTTTTTCAGTTCAATATTGTCACTTAATTCTCGCACTTCTCCATTAATTCTTACCCGTACAAAGCCCTGGGAAACCAAACTGGAAAGTAGTTGCACATGGGTGCCTTTTTTCCCTTTCACTACCGGAGCCAAAATTTGAAACTTAGTTCTGTCGGGCAACTCCATCACCCGATCGCACATTTGGTCAATGGTTTGGGGGGCAATGTTCCGTTGACAGTGGGGACAATGGGGACTACCGGCCCGGCCAAATAATAAACGGAGGTAGTCGTAAATTTCCGTCACTGTGCCCACGGTGGAACGGGGATTATGGGAAGTGGATTTTTGATCGATGGAAATGGCTGGACTTAACCCCTCAATACTGTCCACATCGGGCTTATCCAATTGCCCCAAAAACTGCCGTGCGTAGGCACTGAGGGATTCCACATAGCGCCGTTGCCCCTCCGCAAAGATGGTGTCAAAAGCCAGGGATGATTTCCCTGACCCCGATACCCCCGTAAATACAATCAGGCGATCGCGGGGCAGGTCTAGATCCACATTTTTCAGGTTATGTTGTCTAGCGCCTCGAATACGGATGCTGTTTTGGTCGGGCATAGGGGGGCGGCAAGGCTCTTAACTTTTCTTCACGATTTTAAACTGTCTTTGCTAATCTTGGCTGGCGATCGCCATTTAGGTAAAGAAAAAATTGTCTAACTGATACAATTTTCTGTAGAGCGAAAATTAATTAACCAAGAATGTCAAAAGCAAGCAAGGGCCCAGAATTTGTCAAATATTTTGTTCCACTGCTTTCTGCTTTAAAGGAATTAAGCTATTCGGGTACTCCCAGCGAGGTTAAAAACGTAATCATTGAAAAATTGCAAATATCCGAAGAATTATTGGAAGAAAAGCTTAAAAGTGGCTCCTCCCGGGTTATCAACCAGATTGACTGGGCCAGATTCTATTTGGTGAAAGCTGGTAATTTAGATTCTTCTAAACGGGGAGTCTGGACATTAACAGAGAAAGGAATAGCAGAAACGGTAACTAATCAGAGAGCATTCACCATTTTCAAGGAAGTTCAGGGCGAGTTCAAGGATAAAAAATCGGTGGACTCCAATGGAAATAATAGGGAAATTCAAGAAGAGGAAATTTATGCCCCTGACGATGGTGAAAGTCTGATTACAGTCGACTATCGAGAAAAACTACTGCAGATATTAAGAAATCTTTCCCCTAGCGGATTTGAGCACCTGTGTAAACAATTTTTGCGGGAAGCTGGTTTTCAAGAGGTGGAGGTTACAGGAAAAACTGGAGATGGAGGCATTGACGGCAAAGGTATTTTGCAAATTAATCCCCTGTTAAGCATCCCGGTTTTATTTCAATGTAAACGTTATGCAGGATCGGTGGGAGCACCACAAATCAGAGATTTTCGCGGGGCCATGATGGGTCGGGCCGACAAGGGGATTTTAATCACCACAGGAAGTTTCACTAAAGAAGTAGAGAGAGAAGCTATCCGAGATGGGGTATCACCGATAGAATTGGTCGACTCAAACAAGTTAATTAAAATGTTTGAGCAGTTAGAATTAGGCCTAAAACCCAAAATTGTTTACGAAATTGATACAGATTTTTTTGATCGTTTTAAGTAATATAAACTTCACAACATAGATTCATTTTCTGCTGAATGTTGCCGAAGCTGATCCTTCTTTCTTTAGCAAAGTACAGGCCACAATAATGCCAATAATAGCTAATAAACCCATAGGGTAAAACGCATAGGTGTAGCTACCAAATAAATCTCGAACCCGACCTGTTACCAAAGTTCCAATTAAAGCCCCCATGCCATAGGCGGTGAAAATAATGCCGTAATTTTGGGCGTACTGGTCAGGATCAAAAAAGCGTAGCGTCATAGTGGGAGCCATGGCTAACCAACCCCCTAGGCAGAACCAGAATAAACAGAAAGCAATTAAGTAGGTGGCAACCTGCCCGGTTTGAGCATTGATCATTAGAATACAAGCGATCAAAATCAAAACATAGGATAAAATTGCAATGTGGTGGGGCTTAAATTTATCAGCAAGCCAGCCAAATAGCGGACGACTTACTCCGTTAAAGAGGGCAAATAAGGATACACTACCCGCCGCCACATTGGGATTAATATTAATAATTTCCTGTCCCACCGGACTGGAAATGCCGATGGCACTCAACCCCACTAATGCCCCGATGATATAGCAAATCCATAGACCATAAAATGAGCGGGTTTTAAACAAAATTTGGGGATAAACCGGGGTTAAAATAGTTTCAGTATTAGTGATTTTCTGGGGTGGTTGCCATCCCCTGGGAGGAAATTTCATCGTTAAAGAAATAGTCAGAATAACCAGAGTGAAGACAATGCCCAAAAGACGCAGGGTAGGGCGGACAGTATAAACACTAATTAAATGGTTAGCCAGGGGGGCAGTGATCAGGGGAGATAAACCAAAGCCAATAATAGTTAATCCCATCGCTAGTCCTTTTTTGTCCGGAAACCAGCGGGCCACAACAGCCATAGGAACACCATAAACAATACCAATGCCAATGCCGGTAATTACTCCGTAGGTAAAAATCAAAGTTCCGACGTTAGTGGCAAAACTAGATAAAATGTAACCCAAACCGACAATAATACCACCAACAGCAGTGATTTTACGGGTATCAAGGCGGGGAATGTAAAACCCCGTAATAGGCATAAAAATGGCATAAAAAACCAACACAAAAGTATAGGGCAGTAAACTAGCTGTTGCACTAATGCCCAATTCATTCTCTAGGGGAGTCCTGAAAATACTCCAGGAATATACCGTGCCCAGACAAAGTAAAACAATCATTCCCAATGGAACTAAAAACCATCTACTTCGATGGGCATTTCTCCCTAGAACAGTGACCCCTAATTCATTATTCATAAACAATAATTTTTGCAGTCAAAAAATTGCTAATCAGTATCCATAATTAGGGTCGATGTTAACCGGTTGATTAACTTTGGTTTACTAGCGATCTATAACCTGCGCCAACGACGGCCATCCTTATTAATTAACCATTCCGCCTCTGCCGGTTCCCAGGTGCCAGCTTCGTACAAAGGCATGGAAAGGGGATCACTGGGGGCATCCCAAGCTGATAACACCGGAGTTACTACCCGCCAAGCTTCTTCCACCTCATCAGCCCTAGTGAAGAGGGTTTGATCCCCCAACATACAATCCAGTAAGAGACGATGATAAGCATCAGCCGTGGCCACCCCAAAGGAAGAACCATAGCTAAAATCCATATCCACGGTGCGGGTACGCAATTCTGAACCAGGCATCTTTGCTTCAAAGCGGAGAGAAATACCTTCGTTGGGCTGAATTCGCAGACTCAACACATTGGGGTTAGCTTGGTGAGCCACGGATTGAAAAATTAACAATGGAACTTCCCGGAATTGAATGGCGATCTCACTCACTTTTTTGGGCATACGCTTGCCGGTGCGGAGATAAAAGGGGACTCCCTGCCAACGCCAGTTATCCACCATTAACTTGAGGGCGACAAAGGTGGGGGTGGTAGAAGTGGGAGCTACCCCTGATTCTTCCCGATAGCCGGGGACTGGTTTGCCGCCCATCCAACCCGCTTTATATTGACCACGGATGCCAGCATTTTCCAGGTTATTAATATCTGCCAAACGGGTAGCCTGTAAAACTTTAACCTTTTCGTTGCGAATACTATCTGCATCAATGGCGTTGGGGGGGTCCATGGCGGTCAAGCAAAACAGTTGCAACAGGTGGTTCTGCACCATGTCCCGCAGGGCACCGGCAGATTCGTAATAACCAGCCCGTTCTTCTACACCTACCGTTTCTGCCACCGTAATTTGTACGTGGTCGACAAACTGGCGATTCCACAATGGTTCAAAAATTGCATTGGCAAAGCGGAATACCATCAGGTTCTGCACCGTTTCTTTGCCCAAATAATGGTCGATGCGATATACCTGATTTTCTTTACAAACCCCCTGCACCACTCGGTTAAGGTTTTGGGCTGAGCTTAAATCTCGACCAAAGGGCTTTTCGATCACAATCCGGCTTTTTATCGGATCACTAAGCATCCCCGCCGCCCCCAATTGTTTAATACCTGGGGGAAAGAAGTTGGGGGAAACGGCTAAATAGAAGACCCGATTGCCCCTGGTGTTGCGTTTTTCATCTAATTCCGCCAGGAAGTTTTTCAATTTGAGATAGCTTTCTGGGTCGTCCATGTTGCCGGAGCAATAAAATAGACCCTGGGCAAACTCATTCCACAGGTCCTCGCTACCAATGCCGGTGGAAAATTCTTCGATGCCCTTACGCATCTGCTCACGAAAATGGTCGTGGCTCCAGTCCCTTCTAGCAAAACCGACAACTGTTAACTCCGGGGGTAAACGACGCTCCCGTTTCATTTGGTAGATGGCTGGCACCAGTTTTCGTTGGGTCAGGTCTCCCGATGCGCCAAAAATGGTCAAAATGAGGGGTTCTGGAGTGCGTTCTTGGCGGAGTCCAGTGCGGAAGGGATTTTCGAGTAGCGTTACCATAGGGAATGCTCGTATTGTGTGACCACTTACGCTTTAAAATAACTCACAATTCCCGAAAGTTTTCTTTTTCCGGCAAAGTTTTCAGGAAAAATTCTTTTCCTAGTCCAAATCCTGAAATAGGGGGGTGCTGAGGTATCTTTCCCCAAAACTAGGTTGGATCATAACAATTAATTTATCTTTATTGGCAGGTCTTTTTCCCACTTTGATGGCCGCCGCTAGAGCTGCCCCGGTGGAAATCCCCGACAATAAACCTTCTTCCCTGGCTAATCTACGGCCGTAGGCGATCGCCTCTTGGTCAGTAACGGTAATTACTTCATCAATTAAATCCACATCCAGCACTTCGGGAATAAAGCCTGCCCCAATGCCTTGGATTTTGTGGGGACCTGGTTTCCCCCCCGATAAGACCGGACTATTTTGGGGTTCCACGGCGATCGCCTGAAAAGTAGGCTTTTTCTCCTTCAATACAGAAGCAACCCCGGTAATTGTGCCACCAGTGCCTACCCCCGCCACCAAAAAATCAATGGCTCCGTCCGTATCTTGCCAAATTTCCAATGCCGTAGTTTGTTGATGAATTTGAGGATTAGCCGGATTATCAAACTGTTGCAACATATAGGCATTGGGTAAACTTTCCGCCAATTCCTGGGCCCTTCTAATGCACCCGCCCATACCTTCTCCCCCTGGGGTGAGTTCCAATTTGGCTCCATAGGCTTTTAACATAGCCCGTCGTTCTTGGCTCATGGTTTCTGGCATGGTCAAAATTAATTGATAACCCTTGGCCGCCGCCACCATGGCGAGGGCAATACCTGTATTACCGGAAGTGGGCTCAATCAACAGAGTCCTGCCTGGTTCAATCAACCCTTCCTGTTCTGCCCGGTTAATCATATTGACGCCAATGCGGTCTTTTACCGACGCCGCCGGGTTCATCCCTTCTAACTTGACTACAATTTGAGCTTCACACCCCTCGGATTTGGGAATACGATTGAGGCGAACTAGAGGAGTACGACCAATTAACTCCGTAACATTGCTGGCAATTTTCATAGATAAGGGGCTACTAAGAGAGGAAATCTGCCTGCATCTTACAACGAAAAACCCCACCAAAGGCGGGGTCAAAGAGTTATTAGAGCTTAACTTTCAAATAAGTATCCTAGGAAGATGAACTTAGGATTAGAAAGTGAAGGTACCACGGATGGTGCCAATGAAGGCGTCAGTGGCGTTGGTGGTCTGTTCAGGCTTGGAGATCCAGATTACACCAGGGGTCAAAGAAAGGTTGTCGGTCAGTTGATACTTGTAGAACAATTCAACTTGGACAGGGTTAGCGGTGGTTACAAAGGTGGTGCCTAAAGTACCGTTGGTGAAACCAGAAACATAGGGTTGAACACCAGCAAAGATACCAAGCACGTTACCTTCTTTACCAAGGTCGGGGAAGGCAAAGCCACCACCGTAGGTCCAGATGTCACCGTTGTCCTTACCAATCAAAGTTACGTTGGTGTAGCTACCATAGGCACTGAAGCTCAACCAGTCAGCAACGTTCCAAGCCATTTGGATACCATAGCTGTTGGTTTGTTTACCACCGAAGTCGTAGGGGTTGACAACGTTACCCGAAGCAGTACCACCACTGACATTACCGTTGTAGGTAGCTGCATCTACGGGGGGAGCACCTACGCCCAAACCGTTAACAAAGGAATCGTTCAATTCAGAACGGTTGAGGTTAGCGGCAGTCGTACCAACAATACCCTGGGTGCCACCTTTACCGAAGATAGCGGCATCGGGGGTGGTGTAGGCATTAACGTAGGTGAAACCTAGGCTGACCCGGTCAAAAATATTGGTGGTAATCTGGGCCAAGGCACCGTAGCCACCGTTAAACAGACCATTGCCACCACTGCTGAAGTCGTAGTTATTACCGGTAGCAGGGTTGGTCACGGAGCTGCCGCTGCTGGGGTTGGCACCAGTGCTAGCCAAGTAACCCAAGCTCAAGGAAGTGGGTCCTAAGAGGTTGCTGAGGAAGCCCAACTCAAGGCTAGTACCTATACCGGTACCACCACCAATGGAGTAGATGGGGTTCTGGGCAGTGAATTGGCTCAAGGAACCTTTACCACCGGTGTAGTCATCGAAGTAGGGGTTCAGGGTGGGAACGAAGTCATCCCAGATACCACCAAAGGCAGCGATGTAGTTGTTGAGACGGAAGTTGGTGCCTAAATCGAGGGGTACATAGTAGGCCAACCAGTCGACGGCGACGTTATTGTTATCGCCGGGGGAGAGTTGGTGCACCTGGGTGAAGGTGGGGCTTTCATAGTAGTTGCCGACAATACCAATGGGGTTACCGGTCTCGGGATCGATAACGTTTTGGGTGGGGTAGAAGCTCTTGAAGCGATTATTGCTACCAGCGGCAAGACGAGTAACCAACAGGTCTTCACCGGAAAAACTGGTGTTGAACTGTAAACGAACCCGGTTTTGGAATACAGCCTGGTTGTTGTCGCTCTGGTTGTTGAGGGTGTTTTTGGTACCAAAGATGGCGGTGGGAGCAAAAATCACTTCCCCGGTCAATTTGGTGGTGGTAGAAAACTGATGGTCTTCCAGGAAGGAGGTGCGGGCTTCAAGGTTGTCAACTCGAGCACCCAAAGCAGCCAATTCTGCTTCGAATTCCTGCATGAGGCGTTTTAGTTTGTCGATGTCCTCACGGAGAACCGCCACATTTTCCTGAATTAAACGTTCCATAACGTTCATACAGGCGTTAAGACCAGCGGCAAATTCCCAACGGCTGAGGGCCCGATCGCCACGGAAGGTGCGGTCAGGGTAACCAACGATACAACCGTAGCGTTCCACCAAGCTCTTGAGCGCTTCATAGGCCCAGGCGGTGGGTTGCACATCGCGGAGTTCGCTGACGCTGGTTACTTGATCAACACTGGAGAGTTGACCTTCAGCGGTGTATTGATCTAATTGGTCTAAAACTTGAGCATTCGTAACGTTGTCGGGAGCGGCGTTAGCAGCACCAGCCACAAGGGCGGCACCGATCACAGCGGGACTCACTAACAGGGACTTCCAAGATAGTTTAAGCATTTTTAGCTTTTCCTCACACCTAATAATGACTACGGGAACCAAGTCCTATACTCAGTAACACATTGTACACGTTTTTTTCGAAAGAGTGGGAGAAGTTGACAATTTTCTTTAGATTCATGGTGAATGCTAAGTTTAGCAAGGCCATTGGGCTGTTTTGCAGACTCGGTTTAGGGTGCCGGAGCCACAATCAGTTTTGGCAAAGAAAAACCGCCTACAGCTTCTGCTCACGGAACGATGATGTTGATGATTAATAACAGATTATAGTTGCTATTTTGATGATGGCTAGGGTGAGGGTCAGTTTTCTGGCTGGCCCCCTCGGCTTGATCGAGGAGATAGCTGACCATTTCCTAATCTATCAGGTTGATCAGATATTGTTTGACCTCAACAAGTCTCCGTTGCAAAGCCCATTGAGGATTGTTCAAGGCTGTGGTTGGAAAAATATCGCTGCCCACTAGGGTAAAAATTTGCTTTAGGTTGGACGGGGTTTTTGTTTGGTTTTCTTGACTTTGCCCCGCCACCACGATCGCCGGTTTCCCCATAGCTTGTGCCAGCTCAATGACCCTCCCCACAACTTTGCCCTGGTGAGATTGGCCATCGAAGCAACCTTCCCCGGTTACCACTAGGTCGCATTGGGCCATGGCTTGTTCCAGCCCCGTCAACTGGGCGATCGCCGTAAACCCTGACTCGATAGTGGCCTTGAGGGCCCAGGCAACGCCCCCACCAATCCCCCCAGCGGCACCGGCTCCGGAAAAATTAAGCTCAAAGCCATCCCTTTTTCTGACTACCTGAGCAAAATGTTCCAGCCCACGATCTAAGCGTTGCACCATGGCTGGATCTGCCCCTTTTTGGGGAGCATAAACAAAGGCGGCCCCATTGGAACCATGAAAAGGATTGGTCACATCACATAACAGGGCGATCTGGGGAAAAGTATTTAACATTGGGGGAATAATTTCGGTGACTTTTTCCAGACCTTGTCCTCCCCACCCGACAGATTGGTCTTGATAATCTAAAAACCGCCAACCCAACGCCATCAGCAAACCTAAACCGCCATCATTGGTGGCTGAACCACCGATCGCCAGTTGAATGTGTTTTGCTCCCCGCTGGACAGCATGGGCAATTAATTCCCCAGTGCCGTAGCTAGTGGTAATTTCCGGATTACGTTTCCCCATGGGGACCAAAGGTAAACCGCTGGCCTGGGCCATTTCAATGACCGCTGTTTCCTTTTCTGCTAACCATAAATAACGGGCGTCAACCTTTTGACCAGGCAATGGGCCCTGTACCCGCACCGTTTGCCATTGGCTATCGAGATTATGGGCGATCGCCTCTAGAGTTCCTTCCCCGCCATCGGCCAAGGGATGGGCAACACAGTCAAATTCTGGTGCTAAAACTTCCGATGTAATACGGCAAACCTCCCCAGCGGAGAGAGTCCCTTTAAACGAGTCTGGTGCAATCAGGATTCGGCGCATCAGGGCATCTTCCAGCCTCCCCTATCCACACCTGTTGCACTTTCTTACGAACTAACGAAAAAAATTAACGACGATTCAGACCTTCCGCGGCTTCTCGGAAAGGCTCCACCTCAGGACTAAAATCAATAGGCAGAACCGCTACGACGTTTTCGTGGGGCCGGGGAATAATCACCCAGGTTTTCACATCTGCCCCTTCCGTGCGGTTAATGGCATCAATACCCGCCGCCATGGCAGTTTTCACTTCCTGCACATCTCCACGAATGTTAAGGGTGAACCGAGCACTCCCTGCCCGAATGTAGCCCACAATGGTAATCCTACCGGCCTTAACCATGGCATCAGCAGCGGCAAGAATACCGGGAAAACCAATGGTTTCAATGGAACCGACGGCGGATTGGGCGGACATATTTTTCTCCTTGACAGTGGCGGCAAAAACTAAAGGACAGGTCGAACCAAAACCCTCGACTTAACGACTGGTCGGGGTGGAGATTAGCGAGAATCCCATGGTCAACTATAGGCTAAGTGGTGTACATCGGACCACGACGGCAGCAAAGTCTCCGTTAGGTGCGGAAGCGAGCTACTTTTTCTGTGTATTCCACCGGCAGAACCGCCAGGACATTTTCGGGTGGATTGGGGACGATGTAGTGGCTGACAATTTCTCCCCCCATAACGGATTCATTGACCGCGGCTAGACCCATCTTCATCGAGAGATTGACCTCCGACACTGGACCCCTTATTGCGACCACAAAATTTCCCCGTTCCGCCAAGTCATAGTACACCAGGGTCACTCTTCCCCCTTTGAGCATGGCATCGGCGGCGGCCAGAACGGAGGGAAAGCCAAGAGTTTGTATAACGCCAACGGCCTGGGGCATGGGAAATTCCTCTGGGGGGACGGATGGGAACAATCAATCATCAATCGGACTGGGTAAGCGAGGATTAGAACTCAGCTAGCCTTTCATCCTATCAAAAACGTGGCACGGGCAAATCAACACGCAAGGTGCCAGGGCTGTTAACCAGGGGAATTGGTTGCTTGGGCAGGGAACAACGAATAGCTTTCGAGCTGGTGCCCTAATCGATGCCTACCTTGCCCCCTGACTAAAATCCCCGCTATGGGGGCCAGTCAGTGTGTCAAAATACTAGATTGTTGTGCCCCGATCGCCCTTGCTTGTTTTATCTTTACGGATCAGCGGGGGGAGATGCGGCGGCGGTCCAAATCGTTACTACAAACTAAGTTTTCCCCCAGAAATCATGGCTGAGACCCTACTGTTTGCCGCCCTACGCCAAGCCCTTGACGAAGAAATGGGACGGGATGTCAACGTCCTTGTGCTGGGAGAAGATGTGGGGCACTATGGCGGTTCCTACAAGGTGACCAAGGATTTGTACGAAAAGTATGGCGAAATGCGGGTGTTGGATACCCCGATCGCCGAAAACAGTTTCACCGGCATGGCGGTGGGGGCGGCCATGACAGGATTACGCCCAGTCATTGAAGGCATGAACATGGGTTTCCTACTGTTGGCGTTTAACCAAATTGCCAACAATGCCGGCATGTTGCGCTACACTTCCGGCGGTAATTACCAAATTCCCATGGTCATTAGGGGGCCTGGGGGCGTAGGCCGGCAGTTAGGGGCAGAGCACTCCCAACGGTTGGAGGCCTATTTCCATGCAGTGCCGGGGCTAAAAATTGTGGCTTGCTCCACCCCCTATAATGCCAAGGGTCTGCTCAAGGCGGCCATTCGGGACAATAACCCAGTGTTATTTTTTGAGCACGTACTGCTGTACAACCTGAAGGAAAATCTGCCCGACTACGAATATATTGTGCCCTTGGATAAAGCGGAAGTGGTGCGCCCTGGCAAAGACGTGACCATTTTGACCTATTCCCGCATGCGTCACCATTGCTTACAGGCCCTCAAAACCTTGGAAAAAGAAGGTTACGACCCGGAAGTAATCGACTTGATTTCCCTCAAGCCCTTTGACATGGAAACCATTAGCGCTTCGGTGAAGAAAACCCATCGGGTAATTATTGTCGAAGAATGTATGAAGACTGGCGGCATTGGGGCAGAACTAATCGCCCTCATCAATGACCATCTCTTTGATGAATTGGACGCTCCGGTGGTGCGCCTTTCTTCCCAGGATATTCCCACCCCCTATAACGGCATGTTGGAACGGCTGACCATTGTCCAACCACCCCAAATTGTCGACGCAGTCAAGGCGATCGTCGGTTAATAGGCTTCGAAGCAATAGCCCTTGCCGTAAACAGAATTAATCAGGCGGGGGGTATTGGGCTGTTCAATTTTGCGTCGTAGCAACCGCACTAGGGCGGCCAAAACGTTGCTACTGGGGGGGGATTCTCCCGGCCAGAGGCGAGCGTAAATTTCCTCGTGGCTCAAAATTTGCCCCGGGGCCTGAAGGAACAGACTCAGCAAGGCCACTTCCTTTTCCGACAGGGCAATGCGTTGACCTTGACAATAGGCCACTTGATTAGCCACATCTAGGCTGACGTTGTTGACACTAAGCACATTGCTTTTACCTGGAATTTCTGGAGAGATTTCTCCTTGGCCTTGCCGTCGCAATAGGGCTCGCACCCTGGCTAAAAGTTCCCGTAATTCAAAGGGTTTAATTAAATAGTCATCTCCACCGGCATCTAAGCCCGCCACCCGGTCATCGAGAGTATCTTTAGCAGTGAGAAATAAAACCGGCGTTGACCTTCCCAGAGCCCTAATTTGACGACAAATTTCCAACCCAGATACCTGGGGCAACATCCAGTCAAGGATTAATAAATCATATTGACCGGCGATCGCCATGGCTAAACCCATTTGCCCTTGGTCGGCCACATCAGTGCGATAACCCTGATGCCCTAATGCTTTGCTTAAAGGTTCCGTTAAAGCATTTTCGTCGTCCACTAAAAGAATATTGGCCATGGCTAATTCTCTTCCCACAAATAGACCACCCATCCCTGGAACCAAATATGATTCCGACTGACTTACTAATTAATTTTATAATTGATTGAAAAAGTTATTCCCACAGCATTCAGTATTTCTAGTGATGTCTGATCGTGGATGTCAAGCTTAGGGATGGAGCTAACAAAATCAAGGACGGAGAAAATGGAATGGTATTTGCGAATGACATTGAATAATAGCAAATAACAGCGTTCCATTCTTTTATTTACAATAGGTTGCTCACTAATCACTCCAACGCTTCAGCATACTTCGATCAAAAAATTTAAACTCAGTATTCTCATCCTGCTTGGCTTCATACATTGCAATATCAGAAAATTTTAAAATTTCATCACCTTTTTCTGAATCATCAGGTGCAATGGCAATGCCAATGCTGAGCAAAATTTCAATTGATTGGCCCTGAATTATTACAGGTCTTTTAAAAATCTTTAAGATATTAAAGACAATATCCTCAACCTTTAAGCTATTCTCAAGATTTTGTATTATCAAAATAAATTCATCTCCACCGATGCGGAACAGATCATCATCAGAGCGAACAGCCTGCTGAAGTCGATTAGCTGTCTCCTTTAGTACTAGATCTCCAGCGTCATGGCCAAGGGTATCGTTAATTTTTTTGAATTTATTTAGGTCTATAAATAAAATGGCAGTTTTAGAATTGCATTGTTGTGATTTTTTGATAGAATCGTCAATTTTATCAAACATGTCTGCTCGATTTTCCAGCCCAGTTAATTCATCATGGTGAACTTTATAGTCTAATATTTGCGTCCGTTCCTGCACTCTTTCGTTCATTTTAAAAAAAGCAGAGAGTAGATAGCCAATTTCATCATTGGGCAAAATATCTGAAACATCAAGTTTTTCGCCTTTGTCAACTTTCTCTGTGCTAGCAAGAAGTAGTTTCAGTGATGAAAATAATTGTTTATTTAAAAATGAGAGAGTCATAAAGGCAAGAAATACAAAAAACATGATCTGAACATAAATAAATGTAAATAGCACTGCTCTGTTCCTTCGGTAATCACCCTTCCTTTGCTCTAGCAAAACATTTTCTGTATTTACCATTTCCCTAAGTACATTTCTGATATCTTCCATTGACTTCCTGCCTTTACCTTGATTGATAATTTCAAGGGATTTGACATAATTATTTTCCTGATTTAAACGAGTTGTTTCTGATAACTCATTGAGATTAATTTCAAGATATTTTTTGATGGAGTCTAAACGTTGTTGCTGAATAGGATTGTCTATAGTCAAAGTTTTCAATTGCTTGAAATGATATTCAATTTTTTCTAAACTAATCTGATAATGCATCAAATAGGATAGCCTTTTGGTAAGCAAATAATTTCTTTGATTAGCTTCAGCGTTATCTATACTGCCTAAAAAGTTACTTATTTCACCTAAAACTTGATTCGTATGATTGACCCATTCTAGTTTTTCTTCACCATATTTTTCTATTTGAAAACTTATGGCACCGTTACCAATGGCTGTTAGAAATAGCAAAGATAAAAACATCAATACTTTTCTTTTAATACTCATATCCAGCCAATCCGGCTTATTAAAATGTGGATGATTGTCGGGAAAACTTCTACTATCAGGAAATCATTAGAAGATAAAGTGTTCGCCGAAAATATTTAAAACGAATCATAAGATCCCAACCAAGGTCCGCCGGTGACCACCGCCAGCAAAGTTTTTGGGACACGAGTCAACTCAAGATAAACTCTTTCGCTTTCCTGTTGGTCTTGAGAGAATTTTGAAGAGAGTGGGTGTAAAATTCCGATAGTTTGTTTTTGAGTAGGCTCTAATGATCATTTCTTCGATTCTATCAAAATAATCTCAATTATTTAAAGTCCGACTGGGAATAGGTTGAAGCCACAATGCTACTCATGAATAATCACGGCATGTGGTTGAACAAAAATCAGATGAACAATTTGTGGTTGTCTGCACACGGTATGGGCGGGGCAAGTTGGCTAAACATACAGGAGCGGATTTCATGGACAGTGGCATTGAGCAAATCTAATTAGTTTGGGCGGTACCCCTAGGCGATCGCCAGATTTCCATGGCAATATTTAATCCCCAAAGCAAATCCCCCACCAACGAGGGCAGGGGACAAGCTTAATTACCTAACAGAGGATTTTCGTTAACCGAACTTGCCCGCTGTGGAAGCAATTAGGAATGCCGCATAGGTGAGGACATAACCAACGGTGAAGTGGGCTAAGCCAACCAAACGGGCTTGAACGATGGACAACGCAACGGGCTTATCTTTCCAACGAACCAAGTTCGCCAAAGGAGTGCGCTCGTGGGCCCAAACGATGGTTTCAATCAACTCTTGCCAGTAACCCCGCCAAGAGATCAGGAACATGAAGCCGGTGGCCCAGACCAGGTGTCCGAAGAGGAACATCCAAGCCCAAACCGACAGGTTGTTAACACCGTAGGGATTGTAGCCGTTGATCAACTGAGCAGAGTTTGCCCAGAGATAATCCCGGAACCATCCCATCAGGTAGGTAGAGTTTTCGTTGAACTGAGCAACGTTACCCGTCCAAACACCGAGGTGTTTCCAGTGCCAGTAGAAGGTCAACCAGCCCAGGGTATTCAGCATCCAGAACATGGCTAGGTAGAAGGAATCCCAAGCAGAGATGTCGCAGGTACCGCCACGGCCGGGGCCGTCACAGGGGAAGGAGTAACCGAAGTCTTTTTTGTCCGGCATCAACTTGGAACCACGGGCATCCAAAGCACCTTTGATCAAGATCAGGGCAGTGGTGTGCAACCCTAGGGCGATGGCGTGGTGAACCAAGAAGTCCCCAGGACCAATGGTCAAGAACAGGGAATTGGTGCCGCTGTTGATAGCATCCAACCAACCGGGTAACCAAGCGGCTCCAGTGGTGGAAGCAATGCTGTCAGGATTGGAGAGCAATACGTCAAAGCCATAGAGAGCTTTACCGGAAGTTGCTTGAATCCATTGAGCAAAAACAGGCTCGATCAGAATTTGTTTTTCGGGGGTACCGAAGGCCACCACCACATCGTTATGGACATAAAGACCAAGGGTGTGGAAGCCCAAGAAGAGGGATACCCAACTGAGGTGGGAAATCAGTGCTTCTTTGTGTTCAAGCATGCGGGCCAGCACATTATCTTTATTGGCCACAGGATCGTAATCCCGGACAAAGAAGATGGCACCGTGGGCAAAAGCACCGACCATCAGGAATCCAGCAATGTACTGGTGATGGGTGTAGAGGGCTGCTTGGGTGGTGTGGTCCTGGGCAATAAAGGCGTAGGAGGGCAGGGAGTACATGTGCTGCGCCACCAGGGAAGTAATAACCCCTAAGCTTGCCAAGGCTAAGCCGAGTTGGAAGTGGAGGGAGTTATTGATGGTGTCGTACAGGTTGGTATGGCCTGCGCCGGTTAGGGGACCTTTATGGGCATTAAGAATTTCTTTGATGCTGTGGCCAATGCCCCAGTTGGTGCGATACATGTGACCAGCAATGATGAAGATCACGGCGATCGCCAAATGGTGGTGGGCAATGTCCGTCAACCAGAGAGCTTCCGTTTGGGGGTGGAATCCACCCAGGAAGGTCAGGATTGCGGTACCAGCACCTTCAGAAGTACCAAAAATGTGGCCAGCAGTGTCGGGATCCGCCGCATACACGCCCCAGTTGCCGGTGAAGAAAGGCATCAAGCCAGCGGGGTGGGGAGGGGTAGACAGGAAGTTATCCCAACCAACGTGTTGACCCCGGGCTTCGGGAATCGCAACGTGGACCAAGTGACCAGCCCAAGCCAAGGAGCTAACCCCGAACAAACCAGCCAAGTGGTGATTTAAGCGGGATTCGGCATTTTTAAACCAAGCTAAGCTAGGACGGAACTTCGGTTGGAGGTGTAACCAGCCTGCAAACAAAAACAGGGAAGCTAACACTAATAGGAAGACCGCACCAGAGTAGAGCTCTTGGTTGGTGGTCATACCAATGGTGTAGAACCAGTGGTAAACCCCGGAATAAGCAATGTTAACCGGGTTAGAAGCCCCAGCTTGGGTGAAGGCATTGACAGCCCCCTCGCCAAAGTGGGGATCCCAAATCGCATGGGCGATCGGGCGAATATTTAAAGGATCTTTAATCCATTGTTCAAAGTTACCTTGCCACGCAACGTGGAAAAGGGTGCCAGACGTCCACAGGAAAATGATGGCGATGTGACCAAAGTGGGAGGCAAAAATCTTTTGGTAAAGATTCTCCTCAGTCATCCCATCGTGGGTTTCAAAGTCGTGGGCCGTAGCAATCCCGTACCAAATACGCCGTGTAGTCGGGTCTTGGGCGAGATCCTGGCTAAATTTAGGAAATTTAGTTGCCATAGCTTTTTCGGAAATTCTCCTCGTTAAGCAAGCAAAATGAGGCTAATGCAGAAGCGCTGCTCATTTCCGGATTGTTAAAGCCACTATAACAAGGGGTTATAGGGGTGAATATAGGGTAAAAGCGAAATTAAAACCGCTTCTATTAAAGGCTGGGGAGGGTGAAGGGCAGGGGGAGGATTAGGAATGGTAAAAACCTCAGCCAATCCCCCTGGTTTATCCCGGAAAACCCAACTTCAGCTCAAAGTCTAGCCAATGGAAAGACTGCGGGCGAGGAAGAACGCCCAGGTGGTAACAATACCTCCGAGGAGATAATGTGCTACACCGACCGCACGACCTTGAATGATGCTCAAAGCGCGGGGTTGAATGGCAGGAGCCACATTCAGTTTGTTGTGAGCCCAGACAATGGACTCGATCAACTCTTGCCAATATCCCCGTCCACTGAACAGGAACATGAGGCTGAAGGCGAAGACAAAGTGTCCGGCGAGGAACATAATGCCATAGGCCGACAGGGCAGAACCATAGGAGTTGATTACGTTGGCGGCTTGGGCCCAAAGGAAGTCCCGCAACCAGCCATTGATAGTGATGGCACTTTGGGCAAAGTTACCCAGGGTCACATGGGTGACACCGCCATCGGGGGAAACAGTACCCCAAACATCGGACTGCATTTTCCAACTGAAGTGGAAGATGACGATGGAAAGGGAGTTGTACATCCAGAACAGACCGAGGAAAACGTGGTCCCAACCAGATACTTGGCAGGTACCGCCGCGACCGGGGCCATCACAGGGGAAACGGAAGCCGAGATTCGCTTTATCGGGGACAAGGCGAGAACTACGGGCATACAGAACCCCTTTGAGGAGGATCAGAGCCGTTACGTGGATGGTGAAAGCGTGGATGTGGTGAACCATGAAATCCGCCGTACCCAGGGTGATGGGCATCATGGCGACTTTACCGGCAACGGCAACGGTTTCTCCACCAAAGGCATAGCTGGCAGTGGCCAAGGCATTGGGAGCAGTGGCTCCGGGGGCCAAGGTGTGCAGGTGCTGTACCCATTGGGCAAAGATAGGTTGCAATTGAATGGCCGTGTCGGAAAACATGTCCTGGGGACGGCCTAAAGCCCGCATGGTGTCGTTGTGGATGTAAAGACCAAAGCTATGGAAGCCGAGGAAAATACATACCCAGTTGAGATGGGAAATGATGGCGTCACGGTGGCGCAGCATCCGATCCAGCAAGTTATTAACGTTTTTGGCGGGATCGTAATCACGCACCATGAAGATGGCGCCATGGGCACCGGCCCCTACGATGAGGAAGCCGCCAATCCACATGTGGTGGGTGAATAGGGATAGCTGCGTAGCGTAATCGATCGCCTGGTAGGGATAGGGCGGCATCGCATACATGTGTTGTGCAACGATGATCGTCAAAGAACCTAACAGGGCGAGGTTAATGGCCAATTGAGCGTGCCAAGAAGTGGTCAGGATTTCATAAAGTCCTTTGTGACCTTCCCCGGTGAAGGGGCCCTTGTGGGCTTCGAGGATCTCTTTCATACTGTGACCGATGCCCCAGTTCGTGCGGTACATATGACCGGCAATGATGAACAGGACGGCGATCGCCAAGTGGTGGTGAGCGGTATCAGATAACCACAATCCGCCGGTTACCGGATTCAATCCCCCCTTAAAGGTGAGGAAGTCAGCGTAGACTCCCCAGTTGAGGGTAAAGAACGGCGTCAAGCCCTGGGCAAAGCTGGGGTAGAGTTCCGCCATTTTGCTCGGCTCTAAAATAAACTCGTGGGGGAGGGGAATGTCCTTAGGAGCAACCCCAGCATCCAAAAGTTTATTAATGGGCATGGAAACGTGGATCTGGTGACCCGCCCATCCCAAGGAGCCTAAACCCAACAAACCAGCCAAATGATGGTTCATCATCGACTCCACATTTTGGAACCATTCCAATTTGGGAGCTTTGACGTGGTAGTGGAACCAGCCAGCGAACAGCATTAGGGCAGCCATAACCAAACCACCAATGGCGGTGCAGTAAAGCTGATAGCTGTCGGTGAAACCGGAGGCCCGCCAGAGATAAAACAGGCCGGACGTAATCTGAATACCGTGGAAGCCGCCGCCCACATCTCCATTCAAAATGCCTTGACCAACAATGGGCCAAACCACTTGAGCACTGGGTTTAATGTGGGTGGGGTCAGCTAACCAACCTTCGTAATTGGAAAATTTCGCGCCGTGGAAGTACATTCCACTTAACCAAACAAAGACCACAGCGAGGTGCCCAAAGTGAGCACTGAAGATTTTGCGCGAAACATCTTCTAAATCGCTGGTCTGACTATCAAAATCATGGGCATTGGCATGGAGATTCCAAATCCAGGTGGTGGTTTTGGGACCTCTAGCTAAAGTCCGGTCGAAGTGACCCGGCTTGCCCCACTTCTCGAAGGAAGTTGGTACCGGATTGTTATCAACCGAGACTTTGGCCTTAGCCTCTCTTTCGGGTGGACTAATTGTCATGCAGGGTTCTCCTCGCTCGACAATGAACTATTAAGGGTTTCCTATGCAGAATAGTGTAATAGAGGAAGCGTAAAAAAGGGAATTAGTTTTCGCTTCATAATAACGATGTTAAACCTTGCACAGATAGGCGTTTTCAGCAAACATCACTAGAAGATAATACGGCCTCCCCCCCCCTAGGCAAGACCTGCGTAACAATAATTAAAAATTGCCCCAGCCCTGACCAGTTCTAGCTCCTGGATTTTTCAAAGACTTACAAAAGTCAAGATAAAGTTGAACTTTGTTACAAAAATTTACAGCATTTTCATCAATTTACAACTGATAGCAATGGACACCGTCAAAAATTAGATAGAAATTAATCAATGTTGTTGCTATAACGGCCTTAATTTTAAGAAATGTTAAGAAAAGGATTTTGGCAATGCTCTCCATAGATAAAAATTATGATCGCCCTTGGGACGATGGGGACGTTTTACAAATTGGCCCAGAAGCTGAACAGGAAAATCAGTCCGACGGTCTGGCTTGGACTCTGCTGGAATGTTTTGCGGAGGTTAAAAATCCCTGGTTGACTTTGAAAGGAGAAAGGTGGCAGGACGGCCAGGCCAGGAGATTGGATTATTGGCGAGTGGAAAAGGCTGATTCTTTGGTGTTGTTGCCCCAACAGGGCGATCGCTTGCTTTTACCCCATCCTATTTTCCGGCCGGGGATAGGTCGATCTACTTGGGATTTTCCCGGAGGAAGGCTCACGGATATAACTAAGGTGGAGCTAACTTTGGCTGAAATTCTCAATCGGGAACTGGATGTCCCCCTGGATGCCATCACTGAAATAGTGCCCCTCAATCCCGGCGGTTGGACCGTTAATAGTTCTTTCTCCAACCAAAAGCTCCATGGCTATTGGATCAGGATCAACGAAGATTTTTCCCCCAACCCCAAGGCGATCGGAGCCGAGTTCCATGTCCCTTCACAACTAGTCGATTTGCTAAAAATTTTGGACTGTTTGCAATGTCGGGCCCTACTGCGGGAATGGCAACAGATTAATCACCGATTTGATGGTTCAGATTAAAAGCCTAAATTTGCCCCAGGAATAAACTCCCCCCCCAGGGCGATCGCCATTTCCTCTAATTACCCAGACTTATCATTTGCTTAAGCAAATGGTTGTTGATCTGGGATTTTATTTAACCTATGATATGGTGTAACAAATAACACTGTTTCTATGCATCTAGCGTCTACCATTGCTGCTTGGCTATGGTCGCGTCTCCTTGGGGCCTAGATAAAATCAGCCATTTCGGCCATCACTTTAATTGTATTAGCTTTTCCCTGTCTAGGTTCTAGACGGTCTTGGGTTCTTCGCACCGAGTAATCCGGAAAATTTTTCGGTGACTCGAACGTTTGGACGGCGAAAGTGGAACCTTGTTAACAAAATTTCCCACAACCCCCATGTTAGAAAGTTTAAGTCGAATTATCTGGCTAGTACCTTGCTACGCTCTCTTAGGTGCCCTCTTAGCAGTCCCTTGGTCACCGGGCTTAACTCGACAAACGGGGCCAAGACCGGCGGGCTATATCAGCACTTTAATGACTTTCACTGCATTTTTGCATAGTCTGCTAGTGCTTATCTATATTTGGCAGCAACCCGCCATCGATCTTTCTTTTCCCTGGCTACAGGCCGCTGACCTAGAGATTAGCTTTGATTTAAAAATATCCACCGTCAACATTGCTGCCTTAGTGGTGATTACTGGCCTTAACTTGGGGGCACAGATTTATGCCATTGGCTACCTAGAAAGGGACTGGGGCTGGGCCAGATTTTTCTCGCTAATGGCTCTATTTGAAGCGGGATTATGCACTTTAGTGTTGTGCAACTCACTGTTTTTCAGCTACGTTGTTCTGGAAATTTTGACCCTAGGGACCTATCTTCTCATTGGCTATTGGTTCAATCAATCCCTAGTGGTGACCGGGGCGAGGGATGCTTTTTTAACTAAACGGGTTGGGGATTTAATTTTATTAATGGGGGTGGTGGCCCTACTACCTCTGGCTGGAAGTTGGAATTATGATGATTTAGCCCAATGGGCTGCCAGTGCAGACTTAAATCCCACCGCCGCTACCCTGCTTTGTCTAGCCTTAATTGCTGGACCTTTGGCTAAATGTGCCCAATTTCCGCTCCATCTCTGGTTGGATGAAGCCATGGAAGGGCCGATTCCCGCCACCATTCTCAGGAATACAGTGGTGGTTTCAACGGGAGCATGGGTTTTGGTAAAAGTACAACCCATTCTGGCCCTTTCCCCTGTGGCTTTAACCTTCATGGTCACTGTCGGTTCCCTAACGGCGATCGGTGCTTCCCTCATCGCCATTGCCCAGATTGATATTAAGCGGTCCCTTTCCTATGTGGTCAGTGCCTATATGGGCTTGGTGTTTATTGCTGTGGGCACAGGGCAAGGAGAAACGGCTCTACAATTGATTTTCACCTACACCTTCGCCATGGCAATTTTGGTCATGTGTGTGGGGGGCATTATTCTTAACAATGTTAGCCAGGACTTGACCCAGTACGGTGGTCTTTGGAGTCGTCGTCCGATTTCTGGTTTGAGTTATCTGGTCGGGATTGCTTCCCTTATTGCCCTACCTCCCTTTGGCACCTTTTGGGCGTGGTTAAAACTGACAGAACATTTAGCAGAGACCAATCCCTTACTAGTGGGAGTTTTGTTAGTTGTCAATCTACTCACCGCCTTCAATGTAACCAGGGAATTTTGTTTGATTTTCGGTGGTGAAGCTAAACCGATGACTACCCGATCGCCAGAGGGTTTGTGGGCCCTGGTGCTGCCCATGGTGGTAACAGTGGGTTTTGCTCTGCATCTTTCCCTCATCTTAAAGCAAGGAAATTTATTGCCGGATTTTGCCGACATCAATTGGGGACTAAGCTCAGTTTTAATTATTTCTAGCTTGCTTGGTGTGGGAAGTTCAGCCTTTATTTACCTCAATCCCAAAATTACTAAACCGATTAATTTACCCTTGCCCGCACTACAAAACTTTTTTGCCTATGACTTATATACAGACAAATTCTACAAAATCACCATTGTCGCCATCATTGACTCAATTTCTCGTTTGATTAACTGGTTCGACAAAACCTTTGTAGATGGAGTAATTAATTTAATCGGCATCGTAACAATTTTTAGTGGTCAGAGCCTGAAATATAACGTTTCTGGTCAGACGCAATTTTATGTTCTTTCCATCGTTCTAGGCTTGACTTTAATTGGCGCATTTCTCAGTTATTCCCTATTTGGCCAAGCATTTTAAGCCCAAGTCCAAGAAAATCAAAACTGAACGAATTCCATCCATTGACTCTGGTTTGTGTTTGATTTTCCCCCGGCAAGATTTACCTTCATCTAACTGATTTATCACCTCTTTTTGCCATGCTTAGCCTGCTATTAATCCTGCCAGTTATCGGAGCTTTAATTATTGGCTTTTTTCCGGGCAACATACCAGCCAAACAACTGCGGCAAATCACCGAACTATTTGCTGTGTTGACCCTGGTTTGGTCATTGCTAGTGTTGTTTAAGTTTGATGTTACGGACCCCCAGTTTCAATTCCAGGAATATATACCTTGGATTCCCCAGCTTGGTTTAAACTACAGCCTTGCCATTGATGGGTTATCCCTCCCCCTAGTCATTCTTAATAACTTGTTAACGGGAGTGGCGATTTACAGTATTGGGCCCAACGTCAATAGGTCAAGACTTTATTATGGCTTGATTTTGTTAATTAATGCTGGTATTTCCGGTGCCCTACTAGCCCAAAACTTGCTTCTATTTATCGTCTTCTACGAACTGGAATTAATTCCCTTCTACTTGATGATCGCCATTTGGGGTGGGGAAAAGCGGGGTTATGCCTCCATGAAATTTCTGCTCTACACTGCCTTTTCTGGTCTGTTGGTGTTGGCGGCTTTTCTCGGCATGAGTTTGCTAAGTGGTAGCCATTCTTTTGATTACAACCCACAAATTACCCAAACCTTCACTGAGTCTGCCCAAACCGTTCTGCTGATTCTAATTTTGCTGGGTTTTGGCATCAAAATTCCCCTAGTGCCTCTCCACACTTGGTTACCGGATGCCTACACAGAAGCTTCCCCCGCCACGGCCATTCTATTGGGGGGAATTTTATCCAAACTTGGAACCTACGGCATCATTCGCTTTGGTCTGCAATTATTTCCCCAAACCTGGGCCCAGTTTGCCCCGGTGCTAGCCATCATTGGCACCGTCACTGTACTGTACGGAGCCCTCTCGGCGATCGCCCAAAAAGACATCAAACGGATGGTGGCCTATAGCTCCATTGGCCACATGGGATATATCTTGGTGGCCGCCGCCGCTGGCACGGAATTAAGTGTGTTGGGGGCAGTGGCCCAAATGGTTAGCCACGGCCTGATTTTGGCCTTGTTATTTCACCTGGTTGGTATCGTCGAACGGAAAGCTGGTACCCGCGACCTGGATGTGTTGAATGGCTTGATGAATCCCATTCGGGGTTTGCCCCTCACCAGTGCCCTATTAATTACTGGGGGCATGGCCAGTGCTGGCATTCCTGGCTTGGTGGGGTTTGCAGCGGAATTCATCGTTTTCCAAGGCAGTTTTCCCACCTTTCCCATTCCCACCCTACTCTGCATTCTGGCTTCGGGTTTAACAGCGGTCTATTTTGTCATTCTTTTAAACCGTACCTGCTTTGGCAAGCTTGATAATCAACAGGCTTACTATCCGAAAGTATTAGCCTCGGAAATGCTACCGGCCCTGGTATTAACCGCCATTATTTTCTTCCTCGGTGTTCAGCCCAACTATTTAGTGCATTGGACGCAAACCACCACCAATGAAATGATTGCCCAACTGCCCCATGGCACTCCCGCTGTTGAGCAATTAGCCCAAGGGGTGACCTTGCCATAGCTTTAACGCCGTTGCCATTGTCCGTTGTCTTGAGTGCAGTTTATTTTTTCCTCGTGAACCAGAAATGACTACCCTGACCCAAAACACCATCTTACCCCCCTCCACCCATCCCTTTGCGGACGTTATCCATCGCCTTGAAGCCGGTGGATCCATGTTGCCAGACACCCCAGAAAATTTGATGCAGATCATTGGCATTTACAAAGCCTATGCTGTGCCCATGGATTTTTACTGGCGGGATCTGCTCTACATTGCGGAGCGGGTTTTCCTGAATCCCCTACGTTTCTTTAAATATTTTTTGCCCCAGGAATATTTAGACCTAGCCAACCACTATGCCGGGGAAACTGCCGATCTGAGAATCTGGCGGGGGGAAGCTTCCGCCCATCCTGAGTTGCTGGAATTCATGGAAAAAGGCAACACCACCAAAATGCCCAAACTGTTTCATCACCTCTGGCATGACCGCATCAATATGGAGTTTGCGGAAGCCTGTATGCAAGCTATGCTATGGCATGGCCGAGATATGGGCATGGGCAAATTCGATGCTTACCTAGACAGTGATGAATATAAGGCCAACGCAGATAAAGCGATTCGCGCTTACTTCAAGGGTAATCCCCCTATGTTGGCGTTGTATAAACTTTTCCCTGATTTATTTTTGGAACAGGTTAGAGAACTATCCTACTATTCCAATTTGGGGCTTTTTTGGGAAGTGATGGCGCCGGTATTCTTTGAAATGTCCGACATTTACGATGAGGGTGGATTTAAAGGAGTTCCTGATGCCATGAACTTCTTGGTTAACGGTATTTTTGCCATTGCTGGCCGCCCCATTTATCACCATGTTTATATTGATGGCGAATGTTTAGAAATTATTCCCAAATCTAAAGGTTTTACTTGGCTTTATGAAGCGGCATTACCCTATGTGGAAGCTGTGTTTTACCGCACGGCGCCATTCCGGGGCACCAAATCCTACAATGCCCAGGCCAAACAGGTACCAGACGAACAAAAGGATTTTCACTACGGTATTTTGTACGCCGATGTTTTCCCCGTTGGTACTGCGGGCATTCCCCCCACGTTGTTAATGGATGATATGTTGCACTTTTTACCGCCCTATTTGGTGGAATATTATCAAAAACATTGCCGGGGCGAAGACGATATGTTGGTGCAGTTGGGGATCACTTTCCAGCGCTCAATGTACAATGTTACTTCGGCAGTTATCCAGGCTTTACGGACAGCATTGTTATATCCCCTAGATGATCCTAACCCCCGGCATTTAGCTAAAAATCGACAATTTTTTGAAGCTCAAATTGACCGATTTCTCCGTCCTGAGGCCCGCTTAAAAGATATTCAAACTGATCGCTATCGTTAGTTGCCTTCAGTTTAACCTACAGACTGGGTTGAAATAAACTGAAATTTTGTCTTCAATCTCCCCATTTTTGGGAAAATTGTGAATTTTTTCTCCCTAATGGGGAAATTAAAAATTTTCCTCACCCCTGCTCCTGCTAACTGTTCCGTGCTTGCCCAACTAAGCTGAGTAAATCCATGCCTAACATTGTTGAAATTGCCGTAGCCGACGATAGATTTTCTACTTTGGTAACCGCTGTCACTGCGGCCAATTTGGTTGATGTGTTGCAAAGCCCTGGGCCCTTTACGGTATTTGCTCCCACTGATGCGGCCTTTGCCAAACTTCCCCCTGGTACCATTACCACCCTAGTACAAAACATTCCCCAATTGGCGCGGATTCTGACCTACCATGTGGTTGCTGGAAAGCTTAACCAAGCCGATTTATGTCGCCTATCAACCGTTGATTCGGTGGAAGGTTCCCCGATCGCCATTGATTGTACGGAGGGATTTGAAGTGAAAAATGCTACGGTAATTATCCCCGATATCGAAGCGGACAACGGCATCATCCATGTGATTGATAATGTCATTCTGATGGGATAGGCATGGTGTCCCATTTGTGCAAAACCTGCGTCCCAGGGGGTAATGGCTTGGTATTCCAACTGCGGAGCCAATGGACTAGGATGGAAAATAGTAATCCCAACGGTAATGCTGTTGGTAGGAGCCATCTGTGAACAATTTTTCCCCCAAATTTGTTACCGTCAACCAATCAGGCCTAGGCTGTGGCTTGACCGTGCTGGCTGTGGCCTTGCTCCTCAGTGCCATTGGTCTGAAATGGGTTGTCAATGGCATTGCTCTATTAATTTTGCTGTTGTTTCTGGCACCCACGGTGGGCTTTTTGGTATTTCGCTGGTGGCTGAAGAGAAAACTGGTAGATGGGGATTGTCCCGTTTGTCAGTACCACTTCACCGGCTTTGATGGTCAACCATGCCGATGCCCGAGTTGTGGGGAAGTTTTGGAGGTAAGCAATGGCCAATTTACCCGTCCCACTCCCCCCGGCACCATTGACGTGCAAGCGGTGGACGTATCAGTTAAAGCCCTGGATGAATCCTGATCTTTATGGGATTCCAAGAGAATTTTCACTGTCGTTCTGACAGCCACTGGGCGATCGCCGGCGGCAGATCCCGTTGCACTTTGCCACTAACATACATACCAATGTGCCCCACAGGGAAGGATTGTACGGTGTAGTCACTGTTTTCGGGCAAATATTCCCCCAGAGCGAGAGAAGAAGCCGGGGCAACCAAATGATCTTTTTCGGCATATAAATTCAAAATGGGCATGGTGAGGTGGTGCAAATCCACCCGGCGATCGCCGATCATTACTTCCCCTTTAATCAACTTATTTTGTTGATAAAAATCCTTGAGGAATTGACGGTAAGTTTCCCCCGCTTGATCGGGACTATCAAAAATCCATTTTTCCATGCGGAGAAAGTTTAATAATTTGGCCTCATCCCCCATAATATTTGGCACATCCAGATACTTTTGATAACCCAATTGCAAGGGCTTGAGCATGAGAAATTCCAAATTAAGATAATCCCCTGGAATGTTGCCCATGGCATCCACCATGAGATCAATGTCCACGGCTTCCGCCCCCAGGGTACAGCCCCCCCTGGCGTTTAATAAAGTACCGGGTTGCTCAAAGTCCACCGGGGCCACCATCACCACTAAGCTTTTAACTTTCTCAGGAAAAAGGGAAGCATAGCACAAACTAAATGTACCCCCCTGACAGACCCCTAGGAGGGTGATTTTTTCCTGTTGGGAGCGCTGGCAAATTACATCGACACAGTTGTTTAAATAACCGCATAAATGATCCTCTAGGGTCAACCAACGATCGCCACGGGAAGGATAACCCCAATCAATTAGGTACACATCCAAACCCAGTTTAAGTAGGTTGGCCACCAGGGAACGCCCTTCTTGCAAATCCACCATGTAGGGGCGATTCACCAAAGCGTAAACAATTAAAACAGGAACAGGCAGGGGATTTTCCACCACCGGTTGGAAGCGGTAAAGAACGACCTTATCTTCCTGGTAAATTGCCTCTTTAGGGGTAAAACCTACTTGAATATCATCTTCATTCAAACCCTGTAAATTTTCCAAGCCGGAGAGGAATTTTTCAGTAAAATCTAACGTTTCATGGAGATTTTCTTCCATGCCCATCTGAGCAAAAAAAGGCAACATAATTTTTAACCAATGAACAATAAAAAAAAGTAAAAACATTAACGGTTAATCAGCTAACCAAGAGCATTATCCGAACAGAATGTAATTCTTTCTCTGCAATCCTCTACTAAGATTTGCTGCTTTGAAAGATTTTGCCAGAATTTTTCCTCTAACTTAGCCATAAATATGCTTGGCAATTACCAATTCAATGGAGGAGGTATGGCAGGCTAGATCTTAACCTTGGTTTGATTCCGTTTCCCCTAAACGCTTTTTCAAACTTTTAACTTCTTTCCGTAATTGATAAATAGTTTGATGAATTTCATCCACCTCCGAGCGGGTGGGTAAGTTGAGCATTTTTAACCATGCTTCGAGAATCTCTTGTTGTTGAATCCGATAACGATTCAAAGCATTAATAAATTTGCCCCGTACTTTAAGATTTTTCTCTTGGCAGAAGGCTTCTTCAAATACTTGGTCAGCGGCGATCGCCCACCGTTGTTGAAATTCCTTCCAAGTTTTAACGGGTTTATCTTCCTGAGCCCGGGCTAGTAAATCTTCCATCAGGGCGGCAAAGCCCCGATATTGAATATCCGCTTCCAGTAATTGATAGTCCGCCATGGCCTGGGATAACTTGACCCAATCGTCAAAGGCCCGCAACAATTTGCCATTCATTTCCCGGCTGGGGCCCAGTAACGGCGATCGAATAAAACTGCCCAGATTTTTACTGTAGAGGGCATCGCCATAAAGATTGCTTAAATCTAGCCAGGCATGGATGTCGCCTGTGGGTAATTTGCCCAGGGGGGCGACGCTACTCTGCCAGGTGGAGAGCCAGAGTTGGGAAAATTTTTGTACTTCCTTGAGATAACACTGCCATAAACCATCCATGTCCCCCCGGAGAGCTTGGGTGCTGGTGGTGTATTGCTCAATCTGGGCTTGCAACTGTTCTAGGTAGCCCTGCACTGCCGCTTGGGCCGAACCATTATCCAATTTGGGCCACAGACTCTGCCAAGCTTCAAAGGAAAGTTTGAGTAGCTGTCCATAAAATTGCTGGGATTGGAGGAACTGCTGGGGCAAAGACTCAAAGGGCTGGGGGGCATTGTCCATCATCCCACCGGCGCCCCCTTTGGCCATGAGGTCAAACCAATTTTTCCAAGCCTGACTACTGGACTCCAGCCAGAACTGACTGAGGGGAGTCATGAGTTCTGTCCAGGTTTTACTTGTCGATTCCATGGTCAAAATCCACCTTACTACTGGCCGCTACCTGAATTATGGCTCAGCTTTTTGGGGTGGCAACTGTTGATCTGGAAAATTTGTCATGGGAAGGGAGAATTACGACGGAATCTAGCCTTGACCGCCGAACTGCCGCTGATAAACTTCGTCTTCTTTTTCGGTGATAATTTTTAAATCTGAGCGGGGGTAGGCCACACAGAGTAAAGCGTAACCCTCTGCCTGTAGTTCGGCCGAAACCCCCATGCCGTCCGCTTGATCCACTGTGCCTTCTGTGATCAATGCCGCACAGGTAGTACAAACTCCAGCTCCACAGGAAGTGGGCAACTGTATTCCCTCATCATCGGCCGCTTGGAGCACCGTTTTATCCTCGGGCACGGAAATGGTGTAGGTCTGACCCTGGTGTTGGATTTCGGCGGTGTAGGTGTTAACCATGGCAAAGCGGTAATAATAAAAGGATTAATCGGATTTTTGGCCAATGAACACTCTAGCAAGTTTTGGATAGCCTGTTAACCAACTGGAGGCAGGCTCCGGCTGGCCACCATTGTGCCCATGGTGGTGGGCTAGAAAAATAATTTTCCATCGGCGATCGCCAGGGGGGAAGACCGAATCCGGTCCAGGGTGAACCCAGGTTAAAATCAGGGCATAATCTCCGTAACTCTTTTTAAATCAACAAGGAATTTTCTATGGCATCTAACAGTACGGCGGACGGGAAAGATCGTTTTTTTAGTGCTTTGATTTATCTGATTCCCCTCATTGATGCATTCATGTTCGGCAGTTTTTTACTGCAGCAATTTCCTATTTTGCAGATAATTTACTTGCCTATTATGCCCCTGTTGCAATTCTATTATCAGTTCCCCTTCGCTTCTTTTATTATTTTTATTGTACTGTTTATGGCGGTGGTTAGAAATAACAATATTTCCCACTTTATCCGCTTCAATGCCATGCAAGCCATCCTCATTGGCATCCTTCTATCATTGTTTGGCTTAGTTGTCGCCTACGTTATCCAGCCAGTGTTTGGCCAAGGATTAGTCATCGAAACTCTCTACAATTTTGCTTTCCTTGGTGCCTTAGCCTGTGGATTTTTTGGCATTGTTCAATCAGTGCTGGGGCGCTATGCAGAAATTCCCACCATTTCTGATGCAGCCTATTCCCAGGTGCGTTTTTAGTCATCCAAACTAACCGATTTTAACCTGACCAACCTGATTAACTTGAGCTATTTTTGTTGACCATGTCTGATAGTCGTTTAAATCTGGTGGCGATCGCCATTTTTCTGATGATGATGTCTGCCCTAGTGGGGCCGATAGTCCACCTTTCCCCGGCCATACCCGCGGTGGCGACCCTAGGGATTTTGGGCATAATCACAGCGGATCAAATCAGTTGGCAGGGAAGGGGAACGGACTTTTTTGTCGGCCTCTTCCAAACTAAAGCAGAAAAAGAGAGGATTTTGTGCCATGAGGCGGGGCATTTCCTCGTGGCCCATTGCCTACAGGTTCCTATCACCAACTACAGCCTTAGTCCCTGGGAAGTTCTACGCCAGGGGGCTGGCGGAATGGCTGGTATTCAATTTGATACGACTAATCTAGAAAATCAGTGTCGGGATTGGCACCTCCGTCCCCAAGCTCTGGAACGTTGGGCCACGGTCTGGATGGCGGGCATTGCCGCGGAAAAAATTGTCTACGGTGAAGCCCAGGGGGGGAACGGCGATCGCCAACAGCTACGCCAAGCCTTTCGTCGAGCTGGACTACCGGAAATCAATTTGCCCCAAAAGGAAAGTTGGGCATTTATCCAAGCTAAAAATCTATTGGAACAACATAGTCAAGCCCATGGTCAGTTGCAAAAAGCCCTTGCCCAGCGGCGATCGGTGGAAGAATGCCGTCATCTTCTCGCCCAACATCTAGGGGAGCCTGCTGTTAGTTCCAATTAACGAGTTAAGTTAGCTTAATTCAGTTGAAACGAACTTTTTTGGTGATTGCGACCCATTCATCTCCAAGCAGTGATTTTAGGGGATACCATTAGAACCATTACCCGCAGACTATGGTGTCGGTGTAGGGCTGTTATCATATCTATTATTGGGGGTCAGCACAATTGTCAAAAATGTTTCACATACCCACATACCCTACCCCAAACGCTATCGACGCCATTGGTCTGTGTCAGCAAGAATTCTTCCCCTAACATTCGCTAACTATCATGAAATTTAACACGGAATGCTTACCCGATGTTATCAACAAAATTGAGAGTAACCGCGAAAGAATTAGGCTCAAGAAAATCATTTACGGCTTGACCAACAAGGTTTGGGAAAACGACCCCAAAGTGGTGGGGGGCTGCTCCACCTACATGCTGTTAATGAACTTAATGAAAGTCCAACCAGAGATCAAACGCCTGGTGTCGGACATGTATAACTTGATTGAAAGCTTAAATCGGAAGCAAGCCTACGTGCCGATCGCCAAGAACTTGCTAGATATTATCGCCCCCATTTATGGCATTACCTCCGACAGCATCGGCCAATCATTGCTGGAAAACCTATTAGACGAAAAAGAAGAAGAGAAAAGACGTCAACGGAAAACCTGTCTTAATTTACTCGAAGTAATAGTCAAAGATGAAATTTACAACGAACTACAAAAACTGCCTGTCAACGTGGCCAAATTTGTCAGCATTGCCGAGGTAGCTAGCTACACCCTGAACCGCCTACCGCCCATGTATGTGGCTAGTGAAGAAGGGAAAGCCTTTCAGATGCAACGGGTCGAACAAATGCGGGGGGAAATTCGTACCGCGGTATTGAGGGGGATTGGGGCAATTATGCGAGATCCTCTAAAAAAATCTACTCCCTTACAGGTAGATGAAATCGATTCCTTCAGCACGGCCCACTCCATCCTGATGGAGTTAGAGGAATTTGCCCGCAACATCGGCGTTGCCCAGGATAAAGTTAGCCTGGATGAACTTTCTAGCAAAATTCGTCGGGGCGTGAGAGATTACCATGCCGCCTTATTAGACCTCGAACAAGTGCTAGACGTCTATGGCATTGCCTACGAAAAAATTACTGCTAAAAATTTAGCCTCGGTGGTGCGCAAAATTCTGCGGCAAGTTGAAAAAAATCAACGGGATGGACACTATAGCACCAATTCAGGAGAGGGTTTATCTGGCAGTAAAAGAAGTCATGGAGAGGAAATGGATGCTCAACAGACCTCCATTGTGGAGTTTGGTAACTATGGCGACGAAGAAAATAAGGAAAATAGCGACGAAGATTTTGCTAGCTCCATTCGTGACTGGTACACCTTTTAGGGGCATCGGCATCATTAAAGCGACCCTATGTCATCGTTCCTGTTTGACTTTGCTCCTTTCTAGGGGCAGCGGTGGAGAAATTTTGCTCCAGCCAAGTTAAGCAGGTTTGATTGAACTTGGTGGGACACTCATCGTGCAAACAATGGCCGACCCCTGGCCAAAGTTGAAACTCGATTTTGTCATTTAACTGGGCAAATTGCTCCCCATACCGACAGGGAATGAACCGATCGCCATCTCCCCAAAGCAACAATATGGGTAAATCGAGGCTAGGCAATACTTCCTTCACTGACGGCGCAAAATGGGGCTGGCGCACAGAGCCAAACAATTGTCGAAAAGCAACCTCAGCCCCCAGATCCTGAGGAGGGGAGCAAATAATCTGCACCAATTCTTCTTCAAACTGCTCTGGATCAGGCTGTTCCTGCCGTAAACCATAGGCCAAACCAGCCCAACGCCGAATAATCGGGGGACGACGCACAAACTTGAATAGGCCATTGAGCAACCAAGGGGGAGAAAATGCATTTTCTATCTTTTCAATCCAAGGCCGAAAAAAACGGGGGGCAGCCTGCTGACGGAGGGACACATCGGGCAAACTGGCCATAATTAATCCGGCCACTAGGGCTGGACTTTCTGCCGCCATGGTCAAAGCCACCAGGGAACCAATGGAATTTCCCACTAGCACCGTGGGACAACCAATGATTTCCCGACAAAAATCCTCCACTTGGTCTGCCCAGGAGTAGGCGCTGTAACGTTCGTTGGCCTTGCGCGAACCACCAAAACCGAGTAGATCAATGGCATAAACGCTGGTGTGCTGGGCAAACACCGACAGGTTATAACGCCAATGTTCGATCGCCGCCCCAAAACCATGGATGAGCAACAGGGGGGGTAAACCAGTGGCCTCGGGAGGATGACGAAAACTGTAACGAATTTGCCAGCCCCGCCAACTCCATTCCCGCTGACAGCCAATACGGCCATCCCATCGGTTTACGCTGCCTGGGTTTGTCCCTTGTCCACCCTGGGCCTGGGTGATGGGAATGTCATCAATCAATTGTTCTCACCATCGTAATTAAGCTTGAAATGGATGGGGGCACAAAAATCATCAATACCTTGCTCCAAAACGTAGGCCACCACCAAAGGCGCCAACAGGGGATGACAGACTTTGCGCTCGCTGAGGTGACTGACCACTGCACTGATGTTATTGTCCTTCAGGGCCCCAGGAAAATCCCCCTCACAAATGGCTACCCGACATCTTTTGGCCAAGCCTTCTAGCCAGTCATTGCGATCGGGCTGTTGCCCCACTTGGATGCCCAGGGTCAAAGCTGCATCTTCTAAATTACCTTCACAATCCTCGATGGTATCCAGCGCCTGCATCGCCTCCACAGAGTGGGCAAGTTGGTCACGGTAACGGGCGATCGCCTGGGAGGTAATGGTGGTCATCGGCTTTTCAATTAGGATCGAGCAAAACTGCATTCTAGCGGCCAATAGTCCGGGCGCAACAGCGGGGGAAGTAGGGAAAAAGCAACTTTTGCAAAAGAGGGTAAATCAGTTATGATGAGAAATTGTGAGTTTTTACTATGACCATGAACGCCCAAGCCATAATCAATTCCATCGAGGCAGAGTTTCTCAAAGAAGACCTGCCCACCATCCATGTCGGTGACACCATCAAGGTTGGGGTCAAGATTGTCGAAGGTGGTAAAGAGCGGATCCAACCCTACGAAGGCACCGTTATTGCCAAGCGTAACGGCGGCATCAGCGAAACCATCACCGTGCGTAAAATTTTCCAAGGTGTCGGTGTAGAAAGGGTTTTTCTGCTCCATTCCCCCCGGGTTGCCAGCATCAAAGTATTGCGTCGCGGTAAAGTTCGTCGGGCCAAGCTTTACTATCTCCGGGATCGGGTTGGTAAAGCTACCCGTATTAAACAACGGTTTGACCGGGCCCTGTAGTCCGCAAAACTGTGATCTCCAACACCATGGCGATCGCCCTCGATGGGAATTGGCAACAAATTAGGGTATGATGGTGCGAGAGTGCAGACTCTGGGGCTAACCTCAGCCCAGACTATGCGTCCTTAGTTCAGTTGGTAGAACGCAGGTCTCCAAAACCTGATGTCGGGGGTTCAAGTCCTCCAGGGCGCGTTGACCACCAATTACCTCGCTAACGATTGTCCCGCAACTGTTCAACTTTGCGTTTGGTGATATTCCGGATTTTCTCATTAGTTACAATGATTTGGGAGGCAAGAAAAACCTGTGGTTAAGAAGGAAGCGGTCAGAACCGACAGTACCGAAGACAACTCCGTGGACAGTGCCCAGGCCCGGAGCAACTTCATTACGGCCACCAAAGATGAGTTGGCAAAAGTGGTTTGGCCTTCCCGTCAACAGCTAATCAGCGAATCCGTGGCTGTGATTCTAATGGTTATTTTGGTCTCAACGGTGATCTACTTTGTTGACCAGATCTTTGGCTGGATTACTAAGCAACCTTTCCTTTTTGGCTGAGGTCAGCGCCAAAAAAGCCAATGATTCCTAAATGCAGGTTGTGCTAACTTTTTTGCAGGAATTGGCCAGGAAAAGAACTTTTCTTTCACTATGCAGTTAGTTACTCAGCCAGATTCGATAATATTTAGCTTTTCGGCAAATCCTTAATATTATCGCCATCCTAATTTAAGTTTTAAAAATTCTCCATTTGCTAAGTCAAAAAAATTAAACTTTAAACCTAGCCAATCTGACTCCGAATCTGAGTTTGGATTGGGATTAATGCCCACCGTAAATACTCCCTGTACATGTTGTTGTCATGAGCTTCACTGACGATCAGTCTCCGGTCGCGGAACAAAACAAAAAATCCTCCTCCGAAGGCCATTGGTTTGCTGTACAAGTGGCCTCTGGCTGTGAAAAGCGGGTCAAGCTCAATCTTGAGCAGAGGATTCACACCTTGGACGTGGCCGATCGCATTCTCCAGGTGGAAATCCCAAAAACCCCCATTGTGAAAATCCGTAAAGATGGGGCCCGGGTGCAGGGAGAAGAGAAAATCTTCCCTGGCTATGTGCTCATTCGCATGATTATGGACGATGACGCTTGGCAGGTGGTAAAAAACACCCCCCATGTGATCAACTTCGTCGGCTCTGAGCAAAAACGTCACTATGGTCGGGGGCGGGGCCACGTTTTGCCCATGCCCCTCAGCCATGGGGAAGTGGAACGGATCTTCCGTCATGTGGATGAGCAGGAACCGGTGGTGAAAATCGATATGGAAATCGGTGATCACGTCATGGTGCTCTCCGGCCCCTTTAAAGATTTTGAAGGGGACGTGATTGAAGTCAGTCCAGAAAGAAGTAAGCTAAAAGCCTTACTGTCCATTTTCGGTCGGGAAACCCCGGTGGAATTGGAATTTACCCAAGTGGAAAAACAGAATTAAGCCTTTTATTGGGGGAAGAGCAAGGAATTCCTGCTCCCCCTGGTTGGTTTGATTGTCGTTAATTCACATCCTAATCACATTAACTTAGACATACATAAGCAATGGCCAAGAAAGTCGTCGCTCTGATTAAACTGGCCCTGCCCGCTGGCAAGGCTAACCCTGCGCCTCCCGTCGGCCCTGCCCTGGGTCAACATGGGGTTAACATCATGGCATTTTGCAAAGAGTACAATGCCAAAACCGCCGACAAACCCGGGATGATTATTCCCGTGGAAATTTCGGTGTTTGAAGACCGTAGTTTCACTTTTATCCTCAAAACTCCTCCTGCTTCAGTGCTAATCCGCAAAGCCGCCGGGGTGGAAAAAGGCTCTAGTGAACCGAACAAAACTAAAGTGGCTTCCATTACCCGGGACCAACTGCGGGAAATCGCCCAAACCAAATTGCCCGATCTCAATGCCAATGACATTGATGCCGCCATGAATATCATTGAAGGCACCGCCCGCAACATGGGTATCACCGTCAACAGCTAAGCACAGTTCACGGCTTGAGCCGATTAAGTTTTCTATTTATTTCGGGGAGAAGTTCCCTACTTCGCCAGTACCCAAGGAGTTACCAAATCCATGACTAAAAAGCTTTCAAAACGGATGCAGGCGGCGATCGCCAAGGTAGATGACAGCAAACTCTATGGCCCCCTGGAGGCGATGGAACTGCTGAAGGAAACCGCCACTGCTAAATTTGACGAAACCGCAGAGGTCCATATTCGCCTAGGCATTGACCCCAAATACAGTGACCAACAAATTCGGACCACCGTTTCCTTACCTAAGGGCACTGGGCAAACAGTACGGGTAGCAGTCTTAGCCCGGGGGGAAAAGGTCAAGGAAGCCACCGATGCTGGGGCCGATATTGCCGGTTCTGAAGAATTGATTGAAGAAATTCAAAAGGGCATGATGGACTTTGACGTGCTCATTGCCACTCCCGATATGATGCCCAAAATTGCCCGGCTGGGTAAACAATTAGGGCCCCGGGGCCTGATGCCTTCTCCCAAGGGGGGGACGGTAACAGCGGACGTGACGGCGGCGGTCAATGAATTTAAAGCAGGAAAATTAGAATTCCGGGCTGATCGTACGGGCATCGTTCATGTTATGTTTGGAAAGGCCTCTTTTTCTGCCGATGATCTGTTGGCGAATTTAAAAGCGCTGCAAGAGACCATTGACCGCAATCGTCCTTCGGGGGCTAAGGGGCGTTTTTGGCGCACCGTGTTTGTGTCCAGTTCCATGGGTCCTTCCATCCCCGTAGACGTTAGTGCTTTACGCGATCTGAAGTTTGAGGATAACTAAGCGACGACAATTTCCGAGTCATTTCTAGCCACTATTCATTTAACTGGCTACGCCAAAGACCGCAGGAGCAATTAGGGTTGCTTAATTAACCTGCCGAGGTTGAAGCCTGAATCAAGATTTAAGTCTGGGGGAATTTTTTCCGCTGGCTTTTGATTCTTTGCTTCAGCCCCGGCGATCGCCAAGGGGCATTTTTATTGTGTGTTTAATGCTTGCTATCCCAACCCCAAGGAGGTGAAACCCGAATGGGAAGAACGAGAGAAAATAAAGCGACGGTAATCACCGAAGTCCAGGAGTTGTTCCAGGACGCCCAGATGACCATGGTCATTGATTATCAGGGATTGACCGTTGCCGAAATTACCGATTTACGGAACCGACTCCGCCCCCTGGGTGGAACCTGTAAAATCGCCAAAAATACCTTAGTCCGTCGGGCTTTGGCTGGGCAAGAAGCCTGGTCCCCCATGGAAGAATTCCTGACGGGAACTACAGCAATTGTGGTGCTCAAGGATGACCTGGGTGGGGCCATCAAGGCCTACAAAAAATTCCAGAAAGATACCAAAAAAACCCAACTCAAAGGGGGGGTACTGGAAGGAAAAAGCCTGTCCCAAGCTGACGTGGAGGCGATCGGTGATCTGCCCTCCAAAGAGCAACTCATGGGTCAAATTGCCGGAGGCATCAACGCCCTGGCTACCAAGATTGCCCTGGGCATCAAAGAAGTTCCGGCTTCCGTGGCCCGTGGTCTCCAAGCCCATGTGGACAAGGAATAGGGTTGTTTTTCACCCTGCTTGTCCCAAAACCATTTGCTTTGGGTTTGTCTAGTTAGATCTAACCTACTTATCCTATAGGAGTCATTTCTATGTCCGCTGCAACCGATCAAATTTTAGAACAGTTAAAAAGTCTTTCCCTGTTGGAAGCTTCCGAGTTAGTTAAACAAATCGAAGAAGCTTTTGGTGTTAGCGCCGCTGCCCCCGTTGGTGGCATGGTTATGGCCGCTGCTGCTGCTGCCCCCGCTGAAGCTGCTGAAGAAAAAACTGAATTCGACGTTATCCTCGAAGAAGTACCCGCCGACAAGAAAATTGCCGTGCTTAAAGTTGTCCGCACCATCACTGGTTTGGGTCTGAAAGAAGCCAAAGAGTTGGTGGAATCTACCCCCAAAGCCATCAAAGAAGCTACCGGCAAAGATGATGCTGAAGCCATCAAAAAACAAGTGGAAGAAGCTGGTGGTAAAGCCGCGGTTAAATAGTCGTTTGGCATATTTGCCCAACCATTTAACTGATTGCTTACCCATCGATCATTTTCCTATTAGAAATTGAATTGATAGGGGTTAACCTAATCACTCTTTTTCTCGGGCCAGGGTTTTTCCTTGGCCCGTTTATTTTTGTCTATGCCTAGTTACAAAAAATACCTAAAATAAAAGACTGGTCAGTCAGTATTGGATATTTTATGGGCAGCACATTTGGCAGTTTATTCCGCATTACCACCTTTGGTGAATCCCATGGGGGCGGCGTGGGGGTAATTATCGATGGTTGCCCTCCCCGGTTAGAAATTTCCCCAGAGGAAATCCAGGTGGACTTGGACCGACGGCGTCCAGGGCAGAGCAAAATTACTACCCCCCGTAAGGAAGCTGACCAGTGTGAAATCCTCTCCGGGGTATTTGAGGGCAAAACTTTGGGCACACCGATCGCCATTTTGGTCAGGAATAAAGATGCCCGTTCCCAGGATTACAACGAGATGGCGGTGAAATATCGTCCTTCCCACGCCGATGCCACCTATGAAGCTAAATATGGTATCCGCAATTGGCAGGGGGGCGGCCGGTCTTCCGCCAGGGAAACCATTGGCCGAGTAGCCGCTGGGGCGATCGCCAAGAAGATCCTTGCCCAGTTCAATGGGGTGGAAATTGTGGCCTACGTGAAAAGTATCCAAGATATTGAGGCAGAGGTAGATACCAATGCGGTAACCATGGAACAGGTGGAAAGCAATATTGTCCGATGTCCCGACGGTAAAACGGCGGAAATGATGATTGAGCGCATCGACCAGGTGCTGAGGCAAAAAGACTCCATTGGCGGGGTAGTGGAATGTGTAATCCGCAATGCTCCGAAGGGATTGGGAGAGCCGGTATTTGATAAATTGGAGGCGGATTTGGCCAAAGCAATGATGTCTCTCCCGGCCACCAAAGGGTTTGAGTTTGGTTCTGGTTTTGCCGGTACTTTACTGACCGGCAGCCAACATAATGACGAATATTACCTGGATGAAGCAGGGGAATGGCGCACCCGTACCAACCGTTCCGGGGGAGTCCAGGGGGGCATCAGCAACGGCGAACCAATTATTATGCGTATAGCTTTTAAACCTACTGCCACCATTGGCCAGGAGCAAAAAACTGTCAGTAACATTGGGGAGGAAACTACCTTAGCTGCTAAAGGTCGCCATGATCCCTGTGTGTTACCTAGGGCCGTTCCCATGGTGGAAGCCATGGCTGCCCTGGTACTTTGTGACCATCTCTTGCGTTTCCAGGCCCAATGCAAAACCCTCCCTTAGAAACTGTTTAGAAGTGTCAATTTTTCCCCTCAATCCGATTTGTCCCAGAATTGAGAGTTGGGGGAACTTCTTGAATACACCCTTAGAACGGAATTTGAATTTTGGAACAGCTAAAACTGTTTGATGCGCCCTCCAGCTATCGAGTCAAGCGGGAGCCAAAGTTGGCGCTCGATCGCCAGGGATTGGAAAATTGGCAGGGGAGAATCCAGCAATATCAACAGAGTCAACGGCAAACTGGACAACCCCAACAAGTTTCCCTCTTTGATACCCCGGCCACCAGTTGGCACCATGCCGACGAAATTGACCCGTTTACTTTGCCCCAACAGTCTTCTCTGTTTTGGCGACAAGGTAAAGATGGGACGGCAATAGCAGGGGAGTATGAGGGTTGTTTATACTTTATTCTTGACCGCCGTTGGCCAATATTGCTTTACGTGGGGGAAACCAAATTAACCGCAGATCAACGTTGGCAGGGCACCCATGACTGTAAGGATTATATTTTGAGCTACATCGAATTACATCGCCGCTATGAATTGGAAGTGGAAGTGGTGGCCGCTTTTTGGCCCCATGTGCCCCCGGAGAAGAAAACGCTCCTGGCTTGGGAAAAGGAATTAATTCTTAAATGGCGATCGCCTTTTAATAAAGAGTGTTGGCGTTGGTGGGGTCAGCCCTTTGGCAAATTGAGTTAAGTTCCAGCAAAAATGGCCTCACCCCCTTAGTACAAAGGAAAAGTGGACGGGCAACTACCTGCGGATTCACCGAGCTACTCAACTTGGCGGAAGGTTACAATGCTTTTTGATGATCATTTTTTAGCAACAAACTGGTTTGTGTCTCACAAAACCCCATTTCGTTAGCAACAAAACCTCTCCTCTCCATCAATGACTTCCTCCACCCCCGTCTCCCGTTGGTTAGAGCAATGGCAAGCCCGTTTTGAAGCTGTGCCGGTCCCCAAAACGGAGGAATCCATTGTTTTCCGCATTTTGGTGCAGTTAATGGTGATTGTGGGTATTGTTGCCACTGACGTAGCGGCCCAAACCACCTGGAGTTTATGGGCCATTCCCCTCAGTATTATTGGTTCCTGGTGGAGTTGGCGACAAAGAAAAAAGAAAAATATTGCCCTCAAATTTTTGCTGGCGATCGCCATGGTGGCCATGTTGTTCGTCTTCTTAGGCAACTTGGTGGAAAACCTAAATGCTAGCCAGGTGGCCCTAGCGGGGCTATTGGTGCAACTGCAGGTATTGCACAGTTTTGATTTGCCCCAGCGTAAAGATTTAGGCTACTCCATGGTGATTGGACTAATCCTTTTGGGGGTGGCGGGTACCCTATCCCAAACCTTGGCCTTTGCCCCCTGGTTGCTACTTTTTTTAGCTGTGGCCATTCCCACCTTAGTGTTGGATTATCGTTCCCGTTTGGGTTTAGAAGGAATTCCCTTCGCCCTGTGGAAAAGTGGTGGGGAACGGAGTTCATCCCATCAGGCAGAATATTCCCCCCTAGTACCGAGAAAATTGTTAGCTCTGTTGGCAGTAACCCTAGCCTTTGGACTGTTATTGTTTGCCCTGATGCCCCGTTTTCCTGGTTATAGACTGCAAAGTTTTCCTGTGTCCAGCCCTGGGGAAGTACAACAGCAAACCTTCGAGGGACAAAATCAAGATATCAATAACCCCGGTTATCGTCGGGGCGACGGCACTGGTACCGGCGGCGAGGGAGATGGTTCAGAACCAGGGCAGGTGGATGACACCTTTTACTATGGTTTTAACAGCCGCATGAACCAAAATTTACGGGGGCAAATGACCAAACAATTGGTGCTCCGGGTGCGTTCCCAAGCCCCAGGTTTTTGGAAAGCGTTGTCCTTTGACCACTACACCGGCCAGGGATGGGAAATTACTGATAACACGAAAATTACCACAGTGGAACGATCGCCATGGTCCTATCGTTTTGTGCTGGATAACATTGATTCCCTGATGGAAACGGAGAGTGTGGTGCAAACCTACACCGCTGTAATGGATTTACCTAATGTGATCCCAAGCCTCTATCACCCTAGATTTTTATACTTTCCCACCAGGGAAGTGGGCATAGACCCCAATGGCAGTTTACGATCGCCGGTGGGCTTACTGGAGGGCATTACCTACACAGTCATTTCGGAAGTACCGGTGCGCAACCGGACTATGTTACAGAGCTATCGCATTCCCCCAGAAGTCAAAATCCCCCCCCCATTGCTCCAAGTGCCACCGGATATTAAATCAGCGGTGCGGGCCAAAGCGGAAGAACTGCTAGCCAAATCGGAACGACCCTTGGAAACGCCCTATGAAATTTCCCTCTACTTAACCCAGGCTCTCAAGCAGAATTACCGTATCCGCACCGATTTGCCATTTTTTGAAGACGACGAAGATTTGGTCACAGCCTTTTTGTTTGAATACCAAGGAGGTTTGCCGGACCACTTTGCCACAGTATTGACCATTATGCTGCGGAGTTTAGATATTCCCGCCCGGCTAACGGTAGGGTTTGCCCCTGGACAGTTTAACCCCTTCACTGGTTATTATTTGGTCCACAACACCGATGCCTATGCTCTGACGGAGGTATTTTTTCCCCGGCTGGGTTGGTTTATGTTCGATCCTATTCCCGGCCATGAACTCTATCCCCCCTCCATCGAAGATAACGAAACGTTTAGCGTACTTCAGCAAATTTGGCGTTGGGTCGCCGGTTGGTTGCCTTCCCCGGTGAGCAGTTTCCTGGCCAATGTCTGGGCAGCCGTCACCGGATTCCTTGTCACTGTTCTACGGTGGTTTTGGAACTTAGTTTCCACCAGCTTGGGCGGCGCTTTACTCGGACTAATTTTGGCGATCGCCGCTGGATTTCTGGGTTGGCTTGGTTGGACCCAGGCTAAACGCTGGTTACAATATCGCCGCTTGGCTAGACTCCATCCCATGGCTAGGCTTTATCAAACTTTGCTTTACGACCTCGAACAACGGGGTTTTCGTAAAAGTCGAGCCCAAACTCCAGGGGAATTTGCCCAATCCCTACGGGAGCATTTAACCCCGGAACAAGTAGAAATAATTGTGGAAATTTCCAGCGCCTATGTGGCTTGGCGTTATGGAGAGCAACAAGCCCACCTAGATTATCTGGGTCAGCAGTTTAGACTTCTAGAACGCAGTTGGCGGAGCAAGGCAAAAATAAAGCTAATCTAAAATATGTCTGGGTTTAAATCGATGTTTTTTTGAGGTTAAACGATAGCAAAAAGTTGAAGCTAAACTTGAATAAGCCAAATAAAACAGGGTATCAATTATGGTCGTTGCTACAACTAAAATCCTAACAGCGGCGGAGTATCTGCAACGGGAAGAACAGGCCACTGAAAAAAGTGAGTTTATCCAAGGAGAAATTATTCCCATGGCCGGAGCCTCCGCGAACCATAACTATCTAACAGGAAAACTTCATGCCCTGCTACTATTTGCCCTGGAAGATCATGGCTATTCTGTATTTATGAGCGATATGAGGTTATGGATTGCTGAGTCTGAAAGTTATTTTTACCCCGATGTGATGGTAATTGCGGCAGAGCCAAAGTTTACTGATAATAGCCAGATGGCGCTGACCAATCCCTGTTTGATTGCAGAAGTTCTCTCCACTTCAACAGCGGGCTTTGATAAAAATCAGAAATTTGGTTTTTACCGGACTATTCCCCAATTACAGGAATATTTATTAATTGATCAATCCTGTTATCGGGTGGAGCATTATCAAAAAGTTGGCGATCGTCAATGGTTATTAACGGAACTGATGGGAGAAGATGCCGAAATTGAATTTAGTTTTATGAAAATAAAAATCAAACTTGTGGAGCTTTATAAACGGGTTGATTTTTAAAAATGACCAATCCACCGACTCCCCCAAACAGCACAACATAAAACCGCTGGGGGCACTGGCCAAACACCGTTGGTTAACCGGTAGAGCCTTAGAACCTGTTTGTAAAGTCTTATTTTGCTCCTAAATCTTCTCACTAAAGCTCCGGCAATACTGGGAGACTTTGCCTATATTTCCCCTCAAATTTTGGGGGGTCGGGGGGGATTTTCAAATACGTTCTTAAGCTTGGGCCAGTAGTTTACCAATTAATTGGTTAGTCAACTTTGGATCTGCCTTACCGCCGGTGCGTTTCATCACTTGACCCACAAAGAAACCCTGCATATTGCCTTTGCCACTGCGGAACTTTTCCAACTCCTTGGGATGGTCCGCAATAACAGCTTGAATGATGGCAGTCAACTCATCGGGGTCAGAAATTTGCACCAAGCCCCTGGCTTCAATAATTTTCTGGGGAGAACCACCTTTTTCCAATAACTCCGGCAGAATATCCTTGGCAATTTTGCCGCTGATGGTGCCCTTGGTAATCAAAGCGATCAACTCCGCCAAAGCCGACGGTTTCAAGGCCAGCTCACCGATGGTCAAACGGTTGTTATTGAGGTAGGCGGCAATATCCTGGGTAACCCAGTTGGTCACTGCCTTCGGATCGGCCCCTGCATCCACCGCTTCCTCGAAATAGAACGCCACTTCCCGGTCTTCGGTTAATACTCGGGCATCGTAGGCAGATAAGCCCAAGTCTTTTTCATAGCGGGCCCGTTTAGCACTGGGGAGTTCCGGCAATGTCGCTAACCAAGCCTGTTGCTGTTGCTCGGAAACTTCTAGGGGGGGCAAGTCCGGTTCAGGAAAATAGCGATAATCGCTGGAGCCCTCCTTTTTCCGCATGCTGATGGTGCGCTGACTGCCCTCTTCCCAGAGGCGGGTTTCTTGGTAAATTTCTTCCCCGTTGGCGATCGCCTCGATTTGTCTTTCAATTTCATACTCGATCGCCTTTTGGATCGCACTAAAGGAGTTCATGTTTTTGATCTCCACCTTGGTGCCAAATTCCTCTTGTCCGACAGGGCGCACAGAAATATTCACGTCACAACGGAGGGAACCTTCTTGCATATTGCCGTCGCTAATGCCTAGGTAACGTACCAGTTGCCGTAAAGATTGGGCATATTCCGCCGCTTCCTGCCCCGTGCGTAAATCTGGCTCCGAAACGATCTCCAGTAATGGTACTCCAGTGCGATTAAAATCCACCAGGGAATGGGTCGACCCCGCCAGGCGATCGCTGCCTGCATGGACTAACTTGCCCGCGTCCTCTTCCATGTGTAGACGGGTGATGCCAATGGTTTTGCGGGTAATTTCTTTAGTTTTTTTATCCACCAACTCTATTTCCAAGGAGCCGTGTTCCACAATGGGCAAATCAAACTGGGAAATTTGATAATTCTTGGGTAAATCCGGGTAAAAATACTGCTTACGGTCAAATTTGCTGTAGGGGGCAATCTGACCATTGATGGCCAGGCCAAGTTTCACCGCCGCCGCCAACACCTCTTCATTGAGTACCGGCAAAACCCCCGGATACCCCAAACACACCGGACAGACATTGGTGTTGGGGGGACTGTCAAAATCGGTGGAGCAATTACAAAAAATCTTACTGGCTGTGTTGAGCTGACAATGGGTTTCTAGCCCAATAATCGCTTCGTAATTGGTTTTAACAGCAGTGGCAGTCATGAATTTCCGGCATATTGGCTTCTCCCCATTCTGCCATACTCCCGCCGTCCAACGGGCATTTTTCTCCGTCATTAACCCCCAGGGGCGATCGGGTCAAAGCCTAGGATTTTTGTTGTTTTTCCGGCTTGGGACGGGGGAATTGGGAAGGAGACGGGAAACTTTCCACCGGCATATTTTTAATGGCCTGACTCATGAAAGAGCGCCAAATGGGGGCGGCATAACCCCCCCCAGAAATCCCCTTACCCAGAGGACGGTTTGCATCATCCCCAATCCAGACAGCGGTGGCCAGTTGGGGCACATAACCCACAAACCAGACATTGCGCTCATTGTCCGTGGTGCCAGTTTTCCCGGCAGTGGGACGCCCTAGGTAGGCCGATGTCCCTGTCCCTCCCTGCACAACGGAAGTCAGTACAGAAGATGTACTAGCAGCAGCCCAGGGATCTAGCACCTGTTGGGGCTTAGGTGTGTTGTCTAGCAGCACATCCCCCCGCACATTGGTAACCCGTAAAATCGCAGTAGGTTCGGAATACCAACCATTGCTAGCTAGGGTGGCATAACCCACAGCCATATCCAACGGCGTCACATCCACTGATCCCAAGGGCAGGGAAAGAACAGACTGCAATGGCGTTTTAATGCCCATCTGCTTGGCATCTTCAATCACCTTATTGAGGCCGACTCGACTGCCGATCAACACCGCTGGAATATTGGCGGAACTGGCCACCGCCTGGCGAATGGACATGGAACCGGAAAAACCACCGCCATAGTTTTTGGGGGAATAGACGCCGGCTCCGTCCCTCAAACTAATGGGCCGGTCTTCAATGGAGGAATCGGGGGTGTATTTCCCACTGGCAAAGGCACTGTAATAAACAAAGGGTTTAAAGGCTGAACCCGGCTGACGACGGGAAATGGTAACCCGATTAAGTTGGCTTTTGTTATAGTCCACTCCCCCAGCCATGGCCTTGATGAAATGGGTTTCGGGCTCCACCGCCACTAGGGCAATCTGTAAATCCTTTGCTCTTCCCATACGTCCCCGCAGATTTTTATAGGCGGACTTGACCGTATTTTCCGCTAGCTTTTGGGTGTCGTAGTCGATGGTGCTTTGTATCCTTAGACCCCCCTGGGCTAAAGCCTCTTGACCAAATCTAGTTTCCAGTTCGGCAATAACTGCATCGGTAACGTAGGGCAATTTGCTATTTTGCCAGGCAGTGGGCTCACCTAACTTGTTCTGGAGGGGTTCTTTTTTTGCCGCCTCGGCCTCAGCTGGGGTAATCCAGCCGATACTAGCCATGCGATCCAACACCACTTCCTGGCGTTCCTTGGCCGCGCTGAAATTGTTGAAAGGGCTATAGGCCTCTGGGGCTTGGATCATGCCCGCCAATAGGGCAGATTCGGCCAAATCCAGGTCAGCGGCGGATTTTTTAAAGTAACTTTCGGCGGCGGTTTGGATGCCGTAGTTATTGTGACCCCAGTAGATATAGTTGAGGTACATATCCAAAATTTGGTCTTTGTCGAATACCTGCTCGACCCTGACCGCCAAAACCGCTTCAGCTAACTTGCGGGTAAAAACTCTTTTTTGACTCAGGTAAATATTTTTCACCAACTGCATACTGAGGGTAGAAGCCCCTTCGCTCACTCCACCACTCTTAAAGTTGACCAACAGGGCCCGCCCAATGCTGTTGGGGTTGATGCCTTGGTGTTTGTAAAAATTGCTGTCTTCGATCGCCAGTACGGCCCGTTTCAAGTTGGGGGAAATTTCCGCTAGGGGCACAATTTTGCGATGTTCTTCCCCATGGAGGCTGAGCAATTCCCGCCCTTTGGCATCGTAGATGTAACTGGTTTGGGCAGGCACATAGGAAGTCAGGCCCCGCACATCGGGTAGGTTACGGAAACTAAAAGCCAGGCCGGCCACCCCTCCCGCCACCACAGCGGTAGAAACTAGACCCACCCCTAGAAAAGTGGTGCCAGTGGTGCGCAATACCCGCTGGAAAAAATTAGGCTGGGCTTGGGCTTTGGCCTTGGTGGAAGACGGTTTAAGGGTGCTGGTGGATGACACGGTGTAAGAACTTCCTCACGCCAGAAAATGGGATTGGTAACCTTGCAAACTCAGATGATGAAAATTAGCTATTTTCCAGGAACAATTTTTTCCAGAATTAATCTTAGTTTAGCTTACTGATATTCGCCCAGAAGTCAACTGAACCAGGCTAGCCCAGGTCTAAGCTCCCTCAGACGGGGATTCCCCCACCCAAATCAACTTTAACGGGGCAAATTAGCAGGCTAGTTGGTCGCATTTTGACCAATCCACTGACGACAGGCCGGAATTAAATATTCTGCTAAATGTTGGGCATCCACCCCCAGAACCGTTCTTTGTTGGGCCGCTAAAATACCAGCCTGGGCATGCCACCAAGCGGCCGTTGCCACCCTTTGAGTTAGGGCAAATTCCCCTGGTTGGGCCAAGAGGCCCCCTATTAATCCAGTGAGGACATCCCCACTGCCCCCCCGGGCTAGGGCTGGAGTGCTATCTTTGATTACCCAAGTGGGCCCCGTTGGGCTGGCAATGACCGTTTTGGCTCCTTTCAGTAGCACTGTGGCCTGGCTTATGGCCGCGGCTGTTTGCACTGCTGTGAGGCGATCGCCTTGGTCGAGGTCGGGAAAAAGCCGTTGAAATTCACCGCCATGGGGCGTTAACACGGTGGGGGCTGTTCGTTCCGCCAACAGGGGTAATAATTGTTGCCGAGCCAATTGGTTGAGGCCATCGGCATCCAAAATAAGGGGACAATTAACCGGCAAAACTTCTTCCACCACAGGGCCCACGTCAAGGCCTAACCCCGGCCCGAGGGCAACGGCAGTGTAACGGGATAGGTCCAAATTGCCTAAACCGGCGATCGCCCCGGAGGAGGTTTCTAAAAGACCTTGCACCAAAACTTCGGGACATTGACTGTGGAGCAAAGCTTTAATCCCCGTGGGTACCGCCATGGTCACCATCCCCACCCCACTGGCCCTGGCCCCCAAACAGGCTAACAATGCTCCGCCGGCATACTGTTGGGAACCACAGATGAGCAAGACATGGCCCTGTTGATATTTATGGGTCACTAGGGATCGACTGAGGGGCAATGTTCGTCGAGCTTGCTCAGTCCCAAGGATTTGCACTGGCCAGATTTGGCCTAGAACGCTGGCGATCGCCTGGAGAGGTAAACCGATACCTAATAATTCCGTCTGGCCCAAGTGGGCCAAAGCCCTGTCCTGAAAGTAAGCTCGTTTCCAGAGACCAAGGCAAAAACTCCGGTCTGCCTGCACCGCTGTACCTAAAATTTCCCCCGTATCGGTATGAATGCCAGAAGGCAAATCGATGCTGACAACGGGGATGGGTAAAGCATTAATAGCTGTGACTAGATCGGCGATCGCCCCGGTAATCGGTCTAGTTAAACCAAAGCCGAACAAAGCATCAATAATTAGGTCGCAATGGGCTAAAGCCTGGACATCATCCACCCAAGGGATGCCCAAACCTTTGCCATAGTCAGCGTGGTTTTGGGTTAGGGGCTTTAACTGATCCAGGGGTTGTAAAACTTTTACTTGGTAATCCTGGAGCTTCAGTTCCCTCGCCACCACTAAGCCATCGCCGCCGTTATGGCCCGGGCCCACCAGCACCCCGATGCGGGGAAATTTAGTGAGGGGATAGAGCAGGGACAATCTATTGGCGATCTGTAGAGCCGCTTTTTCCATCAAGGCCGCCACCGGCATGCCCTGGGCGAATAACCAATTTTCAATCTCCTGCATTTGGGCCGCACTGACCACCGCCCGGAACCATGGGGATGCCACAGTCATAATGTTTTTCCCTACATTCCTAGGCCAACACCGGATCAACTAACGGCGATCGCCGCTGCAGTTGCCATTTATCCAAATATTCATACCAAGACTGTAAGCCTTCCCCTGTGCGGGCAGACACCGCAAAAATTTGTGCTTGGGGGGCCACTTGCCGTAGGTTTTGCCAAGCTAGCTCGGCATTAAAGTCCACCGCAGCGGCAATGTCCTGTTTGGTAACCAAAATAACCTGGGCCGATTTGAACGTAGCGGGATATTTGAGGGGTTTATCCTCCCCTTCCGTGACGGAAAATAATACGACTCGTAAATCTTCCCCCAGATCATAGGCGGTGGGGCAAACCAAATTACCGACATTTTCAATGATCAATTGGTCAATGTTGTCTAAATTCAACTTTTGGGCCGCCTTGGCCACCATTTCCGCCTCCAGATGGCAAATATTTCCCGTGGTTACCTGAATGGCGATCGCCCCAGCACTGCGGAGACGTTGGGCGTCGTTATCGGTGGCTAAATCCCCCACAATGACAGCGGTGGGATGGTCTTGTTGTCGATCGCCGACCATTTTTTGGATCAGGGCGGTTTTACCGGCCCCGGGGGAGGAAAGAAAATTCATCACTAGTAAGCCTTTGGCCTGGAAGTAGCCCCGATTCCTTTCCGCTAGGCGGTCATTTTTGCTCAGAATGCCTTGGCCAATGGCAATGGACTGGCGATCTGGTTCAATGGTCACAGTCTGTTGACTTGGATTGTGGCTATGGTCGCCATGGTGGTGATGATGTTCCTGGTGGGCATGGCCATCATGGCTGTGGACAAAATTTCCATCTCCATGGTGATGGTGGCTATGGGCAACGGTTCCCACCGCACTACAACCGCAGTTCTGGCACATAATAACCTTCCCCCTCGGGCAGAAACATCAATGTTATGCCCCCATGGTAAGAGAAGATGCTCGAAAGAGGTTCGGCCGCAATTCCCGTTTAGCGCAGTACTCTGGAGTGGACGGCGGCGGCAAAAATTTGTCTGCTCCGGCTCCGTGTTAACAATTGATTTTCCAGCCCTATTTTTCCGATGACAGCCCCCCTAACTCTCAACTTACTCCAAGGTTCTGTTCGTTTTCCCTTTAGTACCGAAGCGGCGATCGCCCTCCAGGGGGAAATTAACCAATTGGTCAACCAATTAAAGGCCATTGGTGCCCAGGTGAACCAGGGAGGACGACCAGAAAAGCAACAGAATTTGGAATATTGCCACAGCGGAGAAGTATTTTTAGAAGTATTTTGCAACCCCAATATTTATCCCAGTCCCTTTGCCGCTAAAGTGTTGCTGACGCTACGGGACGACCGGATTCGTTTAACCACCGAGGCGGAATTGCCCAGACTCATTGAGGATTTGGCAGAATATCTAGCCCAGCATGGTTAGACCAGGCCAAGGCTTGCTGACATCTCCCTAATACTGATGGCGAGCAATACGGTGTCAAGTTTCCCCTTCAACTAGCAAACCTATTGGGCAAGCTTTCGCTAAAGTAAATTTTGCAAACAGCGCTCCACCAATGTTTTCCCTCCCTCAAAATTTTCTGCAACCACCACCCCTCCAACCAGGCGATCGCCTCACGGTAGTGTCCCCGAGCGGTAGTCTGCGGGAATTGGCGGCATTACAAAAAGGGATAGAAATTTGGCGATCGTGGGGCTACGAGGTGACTTTCAGCCAAGGCTACGAAAACCGCCAAGGTTATTTAGCGGGCACGGATCAACAACGCCGGCAAGATTTACTGAACGCCTGGTTAGACCCCCAATGTAAAGGAATTTTATGCAGTCGGGGGGGCTACGGCTCCGCCCGGTTACTGGAAGATTGGCAATGGCCGGAAATTGGCCAGCCAAAATGGGTGTTGGGTTTTTCCGACGTCACAGGTATTTTATGGAGTTTGCTCAAATCAGGCATTATTAGTCTCCACGGCCCGGTGTTGACCACGATCAGCGATGAGCCGGATTGGGCCCTGGAACGATTGCGGGTGCATCTTCAGGGTTTTCCCCTCACGCCGTTGACCGGGAACAGTTGGCAAAAAGGCAAGGCTCGAGGGCGTTTAGTGGCGGGTAACTTGACCGTAGCCACCCATTTTTTAGGCACTCCCTGGCAACCCAATTTGGCTAACGTAATTTTGGCGATCGAAGATGTAACCGAGGCCCCTTATCGCATTGACCGCATGGTGACCCAATGGCGAGCCTCCGGCAATTTATCCCAGGTAGCTGGCATTGCCCTGGGGCGGTTTAGTGAATGTGAAGCCCCCGCCGGTTTCCCCAGTTGGACAGTGGAAGAAGTACTTGGCGATCGCCTGGGGGATTTGGGCATACCAGTGGTGGCGGATTTACCCTTTGGCCATGGCGGCGTCAACGCTATTTTGCCCGTGGGTAGCGAAGTGGAATTGGATGGGGATGCTGGCACCCTCAGTTTTTTATAATCCTCTCCGCCCTAAAGGACGGGGCTTCAGACCCAATTTCCTTGATGAATTTCACCCTGATTTCATTTTGCTTTGCCACACTAGGATCAAGGCAAAAAGCAGGAGTTAACCATCATCATGGGTAATCAATTCTGGATATATGGGTTAGCAGGACTACTCCTCAGTGGTTCGGCGGCTGGGGTAACAGCGGTTTATCGTAATCAATCCTCACCGCAGATGATGGCCCAACACGGAATGCACATGCAATGGACAGACCAGAGTTTTATCGAAATGATGATTCCTCACCATCAGGATGCCATAGATATGGCAGAGATGGCTCTACAAAAAGCGGAACATCCCGAACTCAAAGAGTTAGCGCAGAACATTATCCGAGACCAGGAAAGAGAAATTAAAGAAATGAAAACCTGGTATCAGCAATGGTTTGGTAAACCAGTTCTACCTTTGTCGAGCCAGGGAATGATGGGAATGCACCAAGGTCACGGCATGATGGCGATGGATTTAGATGCTTTGGCCACCGCCAAAAACTTTGACAGGGAATTTATTCGTCAGATGATTCCCCACCACCAAATGGCAGTGATGATGGCTAGCAATTTAAAAACCAATACAAGTCGTCCGGAGATGGATAAATTGATGGATGACATTATCCGCTCCCAAAGTGCGGAAATTAAGCAAATGAAGCAGTGGTATAAAGCTTGGTATGGCGGCTAGGGGACGATGAGGATTTTATTGGTGGAAGATGAACCAGACCTGGGAATGGCTGTAGAAAAAGCTCTCCGACGGGAAAATTACATTGTCGATTGGGTACAAGAGGGAATCCTGGCCTGGGATTATTTGGATCAAGGTTCGGTCAACTATACCCTGGCAATTTTCGATTGGATGGTACCGGGTTTATCGGGGTTGGAACTGTGTCAACGTCTTCGGTGCCGGGGAAGTTCTTTGCCAATTTTGATGCTGACGGCCAAAGACCAGATTGAAGACAGGGTTAGGGGTCTGGACGCAGGGGCGGATGATTATTTAATTAAACCTTTTGGGATGGCTGAACTATTAGCTCGTTTACGCTCCTTGCAAAGGAGATCGCCGGAATTGCAACCCCAGCAGTTACGGGTGGGGGAATGGGAATTAGATTATGGGACTTTTGCACTGGTAACCCCAGAGCAAGCAAGAATTGCCCTCACAGCCAAGGAGTTCCAGCTTTTGGAATACTTCATGAAACATCCCCAGCAAATTCTTAGTAGTGAACAAATCAAAAATCAACTGTGGGCGCTGTCGGCGGAATCCACCAGCAATGTGGTGGCGGCCCAGGTGCGCCTACTAAGGCGAAAATTAGGGGAATACGGCCATAGCCATCTCATTGAAACCATGTACGGTCTAGGGTATCGTTTCCAGCCCCATTCACCCCATGCAGACAAATAAACTGTTCAACCTATCCCGTTGGCGTTTGGCCAGTTATTACGCTGGGGTGATGGGAGTTATTTTGGGCTTTTGTGGTTTAGCCGTTTATGAAATGACCTCCCAAGATCATTGGCGATCGCTGGATCAAGAGCTTACTTCCCTAGCTGGAACCCTCCATGATGGGCTAGAACCACTTCTCCATAGACCGGGACAACTAGAGCCATCGGTTAAACAAGTTTTACCCAATCTTTGCCTAGGGACTCAAGTTTGTGTCATTCCGCCACGACATAACCACATTCTCAATGCCACCCAACAGCCAGGGTATTATGTACGATTTTTGAATTTGAACGGCCAGTTATTGGCAACGGCCGGGGAAAATCCCCCCGGTTTGTCCTTCGAGAGGGAAACCACCCGGCAGCGTCCATTAACGGATCAACAAGGCGATCGCTATCATCAGGTGTCCTTGCAACTCAAAACGGCGACGGGAAAACCCTGGGGTTATCTGAAAGTGGGTCGTTCCTTAGAAGAATACGATCACCATTTACAGACTATTCAGGCTTTTTTAGTATTTGGTTTGCCCGTTGTCATGATAGGGGTGGGGGGAGCGAGTTGGTTGTTAGCGGGTTTGGCCATGGAGCCAGTTTATCTTTCCTATCAACAAATCCAGCAGTTTACCGCCGATATTGCCCATGAGTTACGCACACCTATTACAGCCATTCAAGCTACTTTAGAAACAACTTTAAGTACGGAGCCTAACTCGGAGGAAGTCCACAGTACTCTCCAAATACTGAAACGTCAAAATTACCGTCTCACCCATTTAATTCAGGATTTATTGCTCCTCTCTCGCATGGATTTACAGGACGCTAATTGGAGTCGATTTCAACCCTGTTGTCTTAATGATTTAGTGGGTGATTTAGTGGAAGAGTTTGCTGGTTCTGGTATTACTGCTGGTGTGCAACTATCTGCTGAAATACGGGTTGAGCAACCCGTTTGGGTCAAGGGGGAAGAAGACCAACTTTATCGTTTGGTGGGTAATTTAATCAGTAATGCTATTCACTACACCCCAACGGGTGGCGAGGTAACCGTCATGCTTGAGACCGATAAACAGCAAGCCATCATCAAAGTCCAAGATACGGGTATTGGCATTGCTTCGGAGGATCAAAGCCGGATTTTTGACCGTTTTTATCGGGTGGATACGGCCCGGTCTCGACAACGGGGAGGGGCAGGATTAGGCCTTGCCATTGCCCAGGCGATCGCCGTTAAGCATCAGGGGATTTTGACTGTAGAAAGTGAATTGGAAAAGGGTAGTCTTTTCACTATCCATTTGCCCCTTGTTTCTGCACCGATAGTTCGGTCGTAACTCCATTTCATCTTGGTTTCATATTCCTATGAAAGACTGAAAGGGTTGCGCTGTCGGAATTCTATGCAAAACCGAATCATTGCCCGGAGTTGGGCCTTCTCCCTGTTGTTGGGGTTACTGGTGCTGTCTCCCAAGGCGACCTTGGCCCACGCTGGCCATGGGGATGAATTTCACCAAAGTGAATCGGCTCAATCTGCCCAGGGTGTAGCCCTTGATGGGGATACTATTCGTCGCTTGGAGATTAAAGTAGAGCCTTTGCAACCTCGTTACTTAGATACGGGCATCAGGACAACGGGACAGATTGAAACCCTGCCGCAACAACGGGTTGAGGTCACAACGCCTGTAGGAGGGAAACTGCTCAAACTGTTAGTTAATCCAGGGGACAGCGTTAAGGCCGGTCAACCAGTCGCCACCATGACCAGTGCCGAATTAGCTGAACTACGCACCACGGCCCAAGACCGCCGGAGCTTGGCGATCGCCGCCGTGGAACAAGCCCAGGCAGATTTAAACTTGGCCCAGGAAAATTATCGCCAACAACAACGGGTAGCCCAGAGTGAAATTGAAGAAGCCCGTACTGCTAAGCAATTTGCCGAGGAGCGTTACAAACGAGATCAGGAACTCGAAGCCAATGGAGCTTTACCCCGTCGTCAGCTTTTGGAATCGGAAGTTGCCTTAGCCACAGCCAATGCTGATTTAGTTAGAAGCCAAAGCCGTTTACCAGTCAGTGAAGCCCAAGCTCAAGTTAAGAGAGCCCAAGCGGCATTAAAGGTTGCCCAAAAGCAAGTGCAATTAAGTGAAGAAAATTATCAGACCCGTTTGCAACAACTGGGAACTAATGCCCGTCCCGATGGCACCGTTGTGATTACAGCCCCCATTGGTGGGATCGTTGTTGACCCCGTCACTACCCCAGAACATGAAATCAAGGTAGGAGAATCCCGACAGGATGCAGGGGAACCAATTTTTACCATTATCAACAGTCAACAAGTTCAAGTTTCAGCCAATATCTACGAGAAGGATCTAAACAAAATTCGCCGGGGTCAAGGAATTCGGGGTTGGGTGAGTAGTTCAACCGACAAAACTTTTAGGGGCAGGATTAATCAAATTGGCTCCGTGGTGGAAGGGGAAAATCGAATCGTTTCCGTGAAAGCAACTCTGGATAACCCCGATGGTCAACTCAAACCCGGTCTTTTTGTGGAATTAGAAGTCCTAACTGACCGTACTTCGACTCCCGTGCTAGCCGTCCCCTCCTCGGCGATCGTCAAAACCAATGATCAGCAAAATCTGGTGTTTGTGCAAAATGGCAATGTTTTTGAACCCATTACCGTTGCTCTGGGGCAGGTTTCCGGGGATTGGGTGGAAATCACCGACGGTTTGTTTGCCGGGGATTTAGTGGTTACCCAGCGGGCTAATCAGCTCTATGCCCAATCTTTGCGGGCCAAGCCGGCGGAAAAAACAGAAGATACTGAAGAATCTACAGAAATAACCGCATTTACTTTTGCTCTGCCTGGAGTAACGTCATGGCTTTTACCTTTGGGGGGAACAGTTATGGCCGCTGGATTATTTTGGGCCGGTAGCCTGTGGGGAAAACGACAACAAGCAAACTCTTGGCCAGGCAACACTTTAACAGCAAGTCGGGAGGAATCATCCCTGGAAGTTGAAAAAGTCCTGATTGAAACCCCATCCCATCAGGATTTCCCCTAAATAATCTGAATTGCTCAAGCCATCTATTTACCCTTGCTATTTACCTAGAAAATGCTTAATGCCATCCTCAAATGGTCGATCGCCCAACGTTGGCTAGTGGTTATTGGAGCCATGCTGGTGGCTATTTTAGGAACCTACAACCTCACCCAGATGCCGTTGGATGTGTTTCCCCCCTTTGCCCCTCCCCAAGTTGAAATCCAAACGGAAGCCCCAGGTTTAGCGCCGGAGGAAGTGGAAACTCTAATTACCCTGCCCATTGAAAGTGCGGTGAATGGCACCCCAGGGGTAGAAATGGTACGTTCATCCTCCGCCGTGGGCATTTCCGTTGTTAAGGCTATTTTTGCGAATAACACAGACATTTACCGAGCCAGACAATTAGTGACTGAACGTCTACAATCTGCCCGAAGTAAACTACCTACCGGGGCGGAGGAACCGCAAATTTCCCCTGTATCTTCCCCTATTAGTACAATTTTAATGTATGCCTTGACGGTGGATGGGTCGGCGGAGAGTCCCGAAGCTAATTTGATGGAAGTGCGGCGGCGGGTGGATCGGGAAATTACCAATCAAATCTTGGCCGTACCAGGGGTTTCCCAGGTGGTTGCCTATGGGGGGGATGTTAAGCAATATCAAGTTTTGGTCGATCCGGCCCGCCTCAAGGCGTTTAATATTTCCCTCCAACAGGTAACGGAGGCGGTGGAAGAAGCCAATGTGAATGCGGCGGGGGGTTTTTTATTGACCTCGGACCAAGAAGACGTGATTCGAGGGTTGGGGCGCATCGAAAACCTATCCCAATTGGCAGATTCTGTGGTGACAGCTAGGGATGGGACACCGATTTTACTCCGGGATGTGGCGGAAGTGGTTATTGGCCCCGCCTTGATAAGGGGAGATGGCAGTGTGGATGGCCAACGGGCTGTTGTGCTGGTGATTGATAAGCAACCCCAGGCCGATACCCCGACGGTGAGTAAGGCGGTGGAAAAAGCTATGGCAGAGGTCAAAGCGGCCCTGCCCACCGGGGTTAATCTCCAGGTTACGTTTCGGCAAGAAAGCTTTATTGATGCGGCGATCGCCAATGTGCGGGATTCTTTGCGGGATGGCATTATCATCGTCGCTGTGGTGATGGTGATGTTTCTGATGAATTGGCGGACTGCGATTATCACCCTCAGTGCCATTCCCCTTTCCATTCTCATTGGCATGATGATTTTAGGCTGGTTTGGCCAGGGTATTAACGCCATGACCCTCGGAGGCCTAGCGGTGGCGATCGGCTCCGTTGTCGATGACTCCATTGTGGATATGGAAAATTGCTACCGGGGTCTCCGCAAAAATCAAGCTTTTGGTAATCCCAAGCATCCGTTTCAGGTGGTTTACGATACCTCTGTCGAAGTTCGTACCAGTGTAATTTTTTCCACGGTAATTATTGCCGTTGTTTTTGCCCCAATTTTTAGTCTAACGGGGGTTGAAGGGCGTATTTTTGCCCCCATGGGTATAGCTTATCTATTGTCTATTTTTGCCTCTACTTTAGTGGCCATGACCCTTTCCCCAGCCCTTTGCGCTCTTTTACTTGCCCCTTGCCGTTTGCCCAGTGATGAAACTTGGTTAGCTCGCATTTGCCAGAGGATTTATCAGCCCCTATTAAAGTTCAGTACCCACCATCCCCGCTGGATTATTGGGGCGGCGATCGCCTTTTTTATCTTTTCCCTGAGCTTAGTACCCAGTATGGGAAGGGTCTTTTTACCGGAATTTCAAGAACGCTCCTTGGTGAATGCCATGCTCCTTTATCCCGGCAGTTCCCTCGAAGCCACTAATCGGGTAGGTTTCGCCCTTCAGGATGCTCTCAAGGATGATCCACGCTTTAGCACTGTACAATTGCGCTCCGGTCGTGCACCGGGGGATGCTGATGCCGGTGGCGTGAATTTAGGACATTTGGATGTAGAACTTAGTGATGCGGGTATAGCCGACCGAGAAGCCAGCATTGAAACCCTAAGGGCAGAATTTAATCGCATCCCTGGGGTTGCTCCCAATATTGGCGGTTTTATTTCCCACCGCATGGATGAAGTACTTTCCGGAGTGAGGAGTGCGATCGCCGTTAAAATCTTTGGCCCCGACCTGGAACAACTCCGCACCATCGGAAAATCGGTGGAAACAGCCATGGCGGAGATTCCCGGTCTGGTTGACTTACAGCTAGAACCCCAAGTCCCTGTGCGTCAGGTGCAAATTCAGTTTGATCGCCTAGCCGCAGGACGATATGGATTAACCGTTGGACAACTTTCCCGTCTGGTCGAAACCGCATTGAATGGCCGGGTTGCCTCTCAGGTTTTACAAGACCAACAATTATTTGATCTCTTGGTCTGGCTGAAGGCAGATGCCCGCAACAATTTAGAAACCATTGGCAATTTGCTGGTGGATACCCCCACCGGCACGAAGATTCCCCTGGCCCAAGTGGCTCAAATTAGTTATGGCACCGGCCCCAACACCATCAATCGAGAAAATGTTTCCCGCTTAATTGTTGCTTCTGCCAACGTTAAGGGTCGAGATCTCCGTTCCGTTGTTAACGACATCCAAACCCAAGTTAGGTCAAAAGTCACCCTCCCCACTGGTTATTTCATCCAGTATGGAGGCCAGTTTGAATCGGAGGAACGGGCCAGTCAAAATCTTTTAATCTTTGGCTTTTTATCTATCGTTATCATCACCATTGTGATGTACTTTGCCGTTAAATCCCTGGCCGCAACCTTAATGATTATGGTCAATCTTCCCTTGGCTTTGGCTGGAGGGATTTTGGCGATCGCCGTGACGGGGGGAGTTATTTCCGTTGCTTCCCTGGTGGGTTTTATTACCCTATTTGGAGTTGCTGTCCGCAACGGCCTATTGCTGGTGGATAACTACAATCAAAAAATTGCCCTGGCGTTACCCCTTTCCCAAATAATTACTGAAGGTTCCCAGGAACGATTGGTGGCAATTTTGATGACTGCCCTCACCTCTGCTCTAGGTATGCTTCCCCTGGCGATTGGAACCGGAGCCTGTAAGGAAATACTCCAGCCTCTGGCGATCGTTATTTTAGGGGGGCTCTTTACCTCCACTGCTTTAACCCTCCTGGTATTACCAGCCCTGTATGCGCAATTTGGAAAATTCTTACGCCCAACTAGTCCCAACGGTGTGAGCCGAGAATCCCCCCGCCTTAAAAGCTTGACCAAAATTTAAATTATTAGACATTGAATTATTTATCAAAAAACTGGGTCTAAAACCCCGTCCTTTAGGACAGCTTTTTGTTAAACTAACGGAGCCCATGCACCCGAGTGTGCCAAGAGAGGCAAGGTTGGCTATTCCCGCCATCTAGAATGCATGACCAAAAGGAAATACCTGGGCACAGGGGCGTCATAGTCTAGGAATGGGAAAACTACACTAAATATTTGTTCGGTCTGCGGTGGGGCACATCGTGGACGTTAAAACAAATGCCTGTGGAGGGGAATCTGGACGGGGCTTTTGAACAGAGATGTTTTTAAGCTAGACAAACCCGATGAAGCAGGAATCCTCTGGCTTTAGGCAGAGGAGGATGTCAACAAAGATATGGCAAAGGGAAACTCCATCTTAACTAACCATCAGAACAGAGCGCTACAGAATCCCCCTAGTTTACGGAAAGGATGATGTCAACACCCCTGTCCTCTGAAATTTTCATCGCCTTCGGGCTAGCATTGATGCCCAAGACTGGTGCCGGTAATGGCTTTTTAGTGATTATGGGCGATTATGGCCGGGAGGAAAATTCATAAAACTTATTAAAATTATTTGTTAATGAATTTATAGCTTGACCACAAAAGGTTAATGACTTACTGGTATAAATAATTGATTCTTCTTGAAAAATGTTTGAATAAAAACCCCACAGGGCAACGGTTATAGCCTCTGCTCTCTACCCTAAGACGTAGACCATTTTATTCTTAATAAACAATTAAGAATTGTGTCAACTCAGCCAAAAAATGTGTCTGAATAGTTTGTTTTAGGTAAAATCCATTACAGACGGAAGGATTTTTCTGGGCAAATATCTAATAAACGTCACTGCTGTGCTTTCATTGGTCAAAACTGCCGCCGCCCAAACCCGGTGGCCAAGGAGGGACAACAGTAAACATTCTCGACATGGAGTTTCCTTGTCTATGAACATCAATCCTCTCCTGCGGGCCTATGAGCACGGTGTACGCCGCTTCCCTCGGGAAAATTTACAAAATGCTGACCTATCTGGATACACTCTGATTTCTGTTGATTTTGAGCGCACTAACCTGATCGGGAGTAATTTACAGCGTACTTTTTTGACTAAGGCCCGCCTTGGCCACTGCCAAATGAACTGGGCAGATTTGACCTACGCTAAACTCAACCAAGCAGATTTAAGCTATGCCGATCTGACCAAGGCCAGTCTTTACGGGGCCTTTGCTGTCAAAACTAATTTTAAGGGGGCTAAGCTGAGTGGGGCGACCCTAGGCCATGCCAATCTCCGGGGAGCTAACCTGGAACAGGCCAACCTTGCCGGGGCGAATTTGTTCGCGATCAATTTACGGGAATCCAATCTCCAGGGAGCAGATCTTTCCTGGGCCAATCTCCAGGAGGCTTGTCTGAGCTTGGCCAATTTACGCGATGCGAGGTTGTGGGCCACGGATCTGCGCCGGGCTTTTATGAAGGAAATGGATCTGAGTAATCTCAGTCTCCAGGGTTTAGCCATGGACGGAGCCAAATTAACCGGCAGTTGCCTAAGGGGAACAAACCTTAGTCAGTCCAGTCTACGGAGCGCTAACCTGCGAGGCGCAGATCTGACCGGGGCCAATCTTACTGGAACAGATCTCACCGGGGCTGACCTCATGGGAGCCGACCTAACTCAGGCAATTTGGGACGATGCTGTGGTGCAGGGTGTTAATTGGGAAGAGGCGATCGCCGACCGGGGAATGTTTCGGGAAGGATTGTTAGGACTAGGGAACCACCACAGTCAAAATGGCCACCAGGGATTAAATATCAGTTGCTTTGGGGGTCTCCAGACCGCCTATGTCATTTAGTTGAAATCCGCCACCGCAATAATTAACTGACGGAGTTGCATCCGGGGAAAATATTCCCCCTAGAAGATCAGTGCTTCCAATAGGGCAGCACAGCCAAAGGATGCGAGGGCGACCTTGATTAAACGCAGGCCTTGCTGGTTCAGCCAATCCCGTTGACGACGCAAAAACATGTAAATATTCATCGCCCCCATCAAAAAAAACAACAGGGAAAGCCAGTTGGTTTCTTTTGTCGCTGTGTCTGCGGAGGACATCGCCCAGGTCTGTGAGGATTGCATGTTTGATTTCTCCAAGTAAACCAACTTTGACAACTACACCTTAACAAAAGCCCAGGGAATTGTAAACCTTTGTTAAGTATTGTTGACTGGGGTGGAATTTTCTGCACTTCCTAGAAGGGGAGTCCCCAGGCTTGCCATTGTTGCCGGAGCCAACCAGAGGCCCGCAATTGCAGTAGGATTTGGTTGACTTCCCGTTGTAGGGCCTGGTGTTGCAAGCCTTTGGCCATGGCGATCGCCAATGGATTAATGGTTAGTTGCAATGGTGAATGGTAGTAGTCTGGTTGGGATTGGGCCCAGCCGCTCAGTACGGAATTGTCCCCAGCAAAAGCCAGGGCTTGTCCTTGTTCCAACAGTTGGTAGGCTTGGTCGTAGGAATCTACCCCCATTAGGTTCACCTGGGGGAAAGCCTGTTTGAGCACGGCTATGGTGCCGCTATTATTAAGCACCGCAATGGTGTGAGCCTGGTTGCGGTCTAGGTTTTTCAGAGAGCCGTTTTTACTAATTAAACCAACTCCGTCCATATAGTAGGGTGGAGAAAAGTCCACCAGGCGATCGCGGGCCGGATTTTGTCCCATTTGAGCAATGATTAAATCCACGTCACCATTAAGCAACAGGGCGAGCCGGTCTTGATTTTGCACCGGAATTAACTCCACTGCTTTTTCGTTCCCCAACAATGCCAGAGCCAAGCGATGGGCCAAAGCAATTTCCAAACCAGCTAATTCACCTTGGTCGTTGCGAAAACCCAAGGGTCTTAGATTATCCTTAACTCCCACCCTTAATTTGCCCCGGTGCCGAATGGCTTCTAAACTGGCCTCCCGGCTAGCCATGGCTATGCTATCCATCCCGATGGCCATGGTTTGGGCGGTGACGCTGACAGTTAAAACTGGAATTGAAAATAGCAAACAACTAGCTACAATGAAGCCACGCATGGAAAGGGTTAAGGGGTGAAGAAATGGCAGAAAAATTATGATTAAAGTAGGAAAATCAATTCCCCTAATTAGCACTCAGGGAAGGTAACCAATTGACCAGGGGCGGAAAAATAATAATTAGTAGCAACACTAAAATTTGTAGAGCAATGAATGGCAGAGCCCCTCGGTAAATTTGCCCGGTGGTTAAACTGGGGGGAGCTACCCCTCGTAAATAAAATAAGGCAAAACCAAAGGGCGGAGTGAGAAAAGAGGTTTGTAGGTTAGCCCCCACAATTACCCCATACCAGATTAAATCTAGATTTAGGGCTTCCGCCACCGGTTTAAACAGGGGCAGAACAATAAAGGCAATTTCAAAAAAGTCAATGAAAAATCCCAGGATAAAAATGGTCAACATACTTACGGCTAGAAAGCCCATTTGACCGCCGGGTAAATTGGCTAAAATATCAAACATAAACCGATCGCCTTCTAGCCCCCGGAACACCAAACTAAAGGCGGTGGAGCCCAACAAAATTAACATCACCATGCTAGTAATGCGTAGGGTCGCGTCACACACCTGCCAGAGGGATTGCCAAGTTAACTTTTGATTAGCCAAGGCCAAGGCGATCGCCCCGATGGATCCCACGGCCCCCGCTTCGGTCGGACTAGCAATGCCAAAGAAAATACTGCCCAACACCAATAGAATCAAAATTAGGGGAGGCAGCATCACCTGTACTATGCGTCTGCGTAATTCCTGACCCCCAATGTTCCTAACTTCGGCCGGCAAGGCGGGGGCTAGATTTGGTTTAAGCCAAGCGATGATGAGGACATAGATGGCAAAACTGCCGGCCATCATCAACCCAGGCAGGAGAGATCCAATGAATAGATCCCCCACGGAAACTCCCAATTGATCTGCTAAAACGATCAAAACTACGCTAGGAGGAATAATTTGTCCAAGGGTGCCTGAAGCAACAATTACCCCAGAAGCTAGTTCCTTGCTGTAGCCATAGCGCAACATAATAGGCAGGGAAATTAACCCCATGGCCACCACGGTGGCCGCCACAACCCCAGTGGTCGCCGCTAGCATAGTGCCCACCAGAATCACTGCTAAGGCAAGGCCTCCCCGCAAATGCCCCAGGATAATGCCCATGGTTTCTAGTAGTTGTTCGGCAATGCCAGACCGCTCCAACATGGATCCCAAAAAGATAAAAAAGGGAATCGCTAGGAGGGTGCCATTGGCCATAATGCCAAAAATCCTTTGGGGCATGGCGGACAAAAATATGGGGTCAAAGGAACCCAAAGCTGCACCGATAATGGCAAATAAAATCGCCACTCCCCCCAGGGAAAAGGCAACGGGATAGCCCCAGCCCAGGAAGACCAATGCCCCCACAAACATCATTGGTCCTAACCAGTCGTAGTCAACCATTAATCCCTAACCTCCGTATCAGCATGGCCAAGGGCGATCGCCAGATTTTTAATTACTTCCGCAATGCCTTGGAGGATCAGTAGGACAAAACCGACAATAATCATTGTTTTAATGGGATAACGGGGTAATCCCCCTGGATCCGGGGAAGTTTCCCAAATTTGCCAGGAATTGAGCACCGATTCCCAGGAATAAAAAATCACCAGTCCACAAAACGGAAATAAAAATAGACAGGTACCCAATAAATTCACCCAGGCCCGCTGGCGATCGCCAAGGGATTTGTAGAAAATATCCACTCGCACATGGTCATTGGTTTGTAGTGTGTAGGCCGCACCTAAGAGAAAAACTAGGTCAAATAAATACCATTGGGCTTCCAGCAAACCATTGGAGGCTAAATTCTGGCCCACTAAGCGACCGAGGTAGCGCCCCACCACATTCCAACCACCTATTAGTACCATCGCTAATACCAGCCAAGCAGTGAATTTGCCGATCCAAGCGGTGAATTGATCGATGGCGTGGGCAATTCTTAAAAGTATGCGGAGCAATTATTTACCTCTCCGTCTAGACAGTAATGTTTATGGACTAGTAAGGGCAATTCATCCCTAACCCCAAGACTGAAAAAGAAGTGAGGAAGTTTCTTTGCCTAATCCTAGGATAGTGAGAATCTCAACCGTAATTTTTTCGTGTCAAATTTCACAACTCGTACAGCAACTTAAACCAATGGACAAAAGCCTGGGCATTAACATGGGTCAGGTCTAACAATGGTTTATCAGGTTCGATTGCAGTTAGAATTTGTGAGTCTGGTTTGTTTTGCCATGTTAGCCATGTCCGTAGATTTATTTTATCTAGATCCACTTCTCTAAAAGGCGCATTGTACGACCGTGCAGTTTTTACTGACGTTTGAGCATGTTGCCAAAGTTGGGGAAATTCATCAGAAATTAGTCGAGATAAAAATGTTTCAAGCATTCCGGGATTAAGATTATCAGGCATCACCCAAGCACCAAATTTAATATCATTTAGAATTACTTCATTAGCTTTCACATTAAATACTAATCCCTTCCCAGATAGTTGATTTTGTTGAATTTCAGGAATAAATTCAACAAAGATAGAACAAATTTCCTTCCACCTTTTCTGCGGATTATTATCTTCTCCAATGGGAGGCAAATCATCGGCGTCAAGAATAATACCAAAATGAGTAATCTTACTATGTGAACGAAAAAAACTACTGATCTTGGCGTTGTTGGCTAGATTATTAAATCCGTTTTTGTCATGAATATAAACGGGATAGGGGTGTGTGTCTGGCCAATTTATGCCATTCGCATGGGCAAGGAACGGAAGTAGTTGCAGTTCAGTTTTACCTTCAACCCATAGGTGTTTCGAATAAGAGACAGATTCATTAGACATTAAGCACCCCTCACTTCATAATTCTCTTCAAGGGCTGCAATCATTTCCTCCCTAGAGTAAGTAATACTATAATTCCGTTCTTTTTCAATGCGATGAATAGCGATCTCATCACTGTTTTTATCTAAAGTACCAGCGAGTTCTGCTAGACTCTTCCAGCAATCATTACTGTGGGTGGTGGCAAAAACCTGAACATTAAGATCATTAGCCGTTTGCCAAATCATTTTCCACATATCATCCATCGCCGTATAGTGGAGTCCAGTATCAATTTCATCAACTAATAAAATACCGTCTTTGACGTTGACAATTGATAAGGCTAAACCCAACATCCGCCGAATACCATCACCCATACTACCAATTGGAACAGGACGATTACAGTCATACAATTTTACCCGAAAACTAGCATTTCCTTTGCGATTAGTTGGAGCAACTCTTTCAATACTTGAGTCTATCGACTGTAAAGCTTGATATACCAAATATTCTTTTTCAGTTAATTCGACATTTTCAAAAAGATCTATCATGTCAGAGATGACAAGAGACTGAGGAGGTACTAGTCTAGTTATTTTGCCAGAATTGACGCCTTTTTTTGAATATTTTTTAATAAATTTTATATCCTGACCGTACAAAAGAAACGAAGGATTCTTATCGACTTTTTCGTTAATTCTTATTTCGGGAACCACTTCATAATACATTTGGCCCAACTCTGACTTATAGCCAAGCTTCACTAATGCTCTTAGCCCACACTTTTCTAGTTCATTTCTATTATTAGAATGCTCTTGTATGCTAGTCAGTTCGAAAAATGAATCATCCTCAGGATCTCTACCAAAGAAAAAATTACTAAACTCAACTGCATCAGAATCTTTGAAATCATAATCATATTCATGGCGGACTACTGCTATTTCAGCAAAATCCGAGAGATGTCCCCCAGAATAGAGGAGTTTAATTGATTCTAAAATCGAGCTTTTTCCACTATTGTTTTTTCCCACTAATAAATTAACTCGCCCTAAATTAGATAACTCAAAATGGGGAAAGCAGCGAAAATTTTCAATAACTAGTGACTTCAACATAATTGTTCGACTTTTAATACTTTTATCTTCTTCTACCACATGGATCCACCCAATTTTACCAATAAAAAATCCTCGCTATCAGTTTAACGAGGATGTTGAAAATTTAAATATTCAATTTCAATTTAGAGCTTGACTTCAATATCAACCCCAGCGGGGAGATCCAACTTCATGAGAGCGTCAATGGTTTTGGAAGAAGGCTGATAAATGTCGATGATACGGCGATGGGTGCGGGTTTCGAAATGCTCCCGGGAGTCTTTATCCACGTGGGGAGAGCGCAACACACAATAAACCTTCCGTTTGGTAGGCAAAGGAATGGGCCCCACAGCAGCGGCATTAGTGCGATTAGCGGTATCAACAATCTTGTCGCAGGATGTATCGAGGAGGCGACGGTCAAAGGCTTTGAGGCGGATACGGATCTTTTGTTGTTGCAATGTTGCCATGGAAATTTAACTCAGAATTAGCGGACTGTTTAATTGTCAAGGTTCAGAAAGTTGAGTAGTCAGCGGGGCTGGCCCAGTCAGAAAAAACTTACCGTAACCAACCCAACACCAACTACATCATTAATGTTGTTCTAAGGACTACTTCAAAATCTTAGAAACAACACCGGCACCGATGGTACGACCACCTTCACGGATAGCAAAACGCATCCCTTGTTCAATGGCGATGGGATTGATCAGCTCAACGGTCATTTTAATACGATCGCCAGGCATAACCATTTCCACAGCACTACCATCATCAGCGGTGTAGCTCTTGATGGTACCCGTTACGTCCGTTGTCCGCACATAGAACTGGGGGCGGTAGTTGGCAAAGAAAGGAGTATGGCGACCGCCTTCTTCTTTCTTGAGCACATAGACTTCCCCTTCAAATTCGGTGTGGGGAGTGATGGAACCGGGCTTGGCCAAAACCATACCCCGTTCGATATCTTCTTTTTGAATACCCCGAAGAAGCAGACCAACGTTGTCCCCAGCCATCCCTTCTTCAAGGGTTTTCTGGAACATTTCCACACCGGTAACGGTGGCTTTACGAGTATCTTTAATGCCGACGATGGAAATTTCTTCGCCAACTTTAACTTTACCCCGTTCAATCCGACCGGTGGCAACGGTACCACGACCAGTGATGGAGAATACGTCTTCTACAGCCATCAAGAAGGGTTTATCCACTTCCCGCTCAGGGGTGTCGATGTAATCATCCACAGCTTTCATCAGCTCAAGGATTGCATCTTTGTATTCTTTTTCGCCTTCGATCGCCTTAAGGGCAGAACCAGCCACGATGGGAATGTCATCGCCGGGGAAATCGTAGTCACTGAGCAACTCACGAACTTCCAATTCCACCAGTTCTAACAGTTCTTCGTCGTCCACCATGTCTTTCTTGTTCAAAAAGACCACCAGTTTGGGAACTCCCACCTGCTTAGCCAAGAGAATGTGCTCCCGGGTTTGGGGCATGGGACCATCAGCGGCGGAAACCACCAGAATCGCACCGTCCATCTGGGCGGCACCGGTGATCATGTTTTTCACATAGTCAGCGTGACCAGGACAGTCCACGTGGGCATAGTGACGGCTATCGGTTTCATACTCAACGTGGGCGGTATTGATGGTAATACCCCGGGCTTTTTCCTCAGGAGCCGCATCAATATCTTCATATTTCCGGGCTTTGGCACCACCCAATTCCGCCAAGGTCATGGTGATCGCCGCCGTTAGGGTGGTTTTACCGTGGTCAACGTGACCAATGGTGCCAATGTTTACGTGGTCTTTCGTCCGTTCAAATTTTGCGCGTGCCATGAATAAATAATTCCTTTGATTGTTTCTACACAGATTGCAGTCCTAGGAGAACCGCCGGGTTAGGCATACCCTCTGCTTTTGGCGACGATCGCCTCGGCAACATTACGGGGTACTTCTGCATAATGGCTAAATTCCATCGAAAAAATACCCCGGCCTTGGGTTTTTGACCGGATATCGGTCGCATAACCAAACATTTCCGCTAATGGGACACTAGCGGCCACTTTGGCTATGCCCTGCTCCGTTTCCTGGCCCTCAATGTGGCCCCGACGGGCATTGAGGTCACCGATCACGTTGCCCATGAAGTCATCAGGAACTTCAATCTCGACTTTCATGACCGGCTCCAGGAGCACAGGGTCAGCCTGGTTAACAGCCTCCCGGATTGCCATGGAACCAGCAATCTTGAAGGCCATCTCCGATGAGTCCACATCATGGAAAGACCCATCCACCAAGGTGGCTTTGAGGTCAATGACCGGGTAGCCCGCCAACACCCCCGAAGCACAGGCTTCCTTCATCCCCTGTTCCGACGGGGCAATGTATTCCTTCGGAATGATGCCACCGACGATCTTAGAGACAAATTCAAAGCCCGCCCCCGGCTCGGTGGGCTCCACCTCAATGACCACATGGCCATATTGGCCTTTGCCCCCACTCTGGCGAATGAATTTACCTTCAGCCTGCACCGCCTTACGAATGGTTTCCCGATAAGCTACCTGGGGAGCCCCCACATTGGCCTCCACCTTAAATTCCCGCAGCATTCGGTCCACCAGAATTTCTAAATGCAATTCTCCCATGCCGGCGATCACCGTTTGATTGGTTTCGGGATCGACGCTGACCCGGAAGGTAGGATCCTCTTCAGATAGGGACTGCAAAGCCTTGGAAAGCTTGTCCATATCCTGTTTGGTTTTTGGTTCCACTGCCACGGAAATGACCGGCTGGGGAATAAACAGGGACTCTAAAATAATTGGTTCTTGGTCATCACAAAGGGTGTCTCCGGTGAGAGTATCCTTGAGCCCCAGCACTGCCCCCAGATCGCCGGCGTTAAGCTGATCTACCTCGATGCGCTCATCGGCTTTGAGTATGATTAGGCGGGAAATGCGCTCTTTCTTCTCTTTGGTGGAATTGAGCACGTAACTGCCCTTGGACAACACACCGGAATAAACCCGCACAAAGGTAAGCCGACCAAACTGATCTGCCATTACCTTAAAAGCCAAGGCCGACAGGGGAGCTTCATCGTCCGCTGGTCTAGCAGCCACTTCCCCATCGGGTAAATGTCCCTCGATCGCCGGTACTTCCAGGGGGGAGGGGAGATAATCCACCACGGCATCGAGTAAAAGCTGGACCCCTTTATTTTTAAACGCGGAGCCGCAGAGCACTGGTACCATGGTGCCGGCAATGGTGCCCCGCCGTAGACCAGCCACCAATTCATCGGCGGTCAACTCTTCCCCTTCTAAATACTTTTCCATCAGGGCATCATCTGCTTCTGCCACCGATTCCACCAAGCGCAAGCGATATTCTTCTGCTTTATCTTGCACTGCAGCAGGGATGGGAACTTCTTGGATGTCCGTGCCCAAATCGTTTTTGTACAAATAGGCCTTCATCCGCACCAAATCTACGATGCCTTCAAACTCCGCTTCACTACCAATGGGAATTTGAATGGGCACTGCATTAGCCCGCAGGCGATCGCTAATTTGTTGACAGACCCGGAAAAAATTAGCCCCGGTGCGGTCCATTTTATTGATAAAGGCAATGCGGGGCACATGGTACCGTTCCGCCTGACGCCATACCGTTTCCGATTGGGGTTGCACTCCCCCCACGGAACAAAATACAGCAATTACTCCGTCCAGTACTCGCATGGAGCGTTCCACCTCAATGGTGAAATCCACGTGCCCTGGAGTGTCGATGATATTAATGTGGTGCCCCAACCAATCGGTACTAATAGCTGCGGCTGTGATGGTGATGCCCCTTTCCCTTTCCTGGGCCATCCAGTCCGTCACCGCCGTACCTTCATGAACCTCACCGATTTTGTGGACCACGCCAGAGTAGAACAGAATCCGTTCCGTCGTGGTGGTCTTACCCGCATCAATGTGGGCGGCGATACCAATATTACGTATTCGTTCTAGAGGCACTGTGCGAGCCATGAAGTTTACTCCTAACCGGGGGTTCGACCACAAACAAGCTCTCTCTTCCCCAAGGGGAAATGGGAGGCCATTAACAATTCTATACGTTTTCCCCGACCTTTCTAGACTTGCAACTAAATCTAGGGGGAAATTTTACTGGAAACTAGCCTAGGGAGGTGTGGGGGCAACTCAACCCCAAACCTGTGGTGATGATGTTTTGCCTAGTAGCGGTAATGGGCAAAGGCTTTGTTGGCCTCGGCCATGCGGTGGGTTTCTTCCCGCTTTTTGATGGCGGCGCCGGTTTCATTGGCGGCATCCATAATTTCGTTAGCCAATTTACTTTCCATGGTGCGGCCACCCCGAGCACGGGAAAAATGCACTAACCAGCGCAAGGCCAGAGCAGTCCCCCGGGCGGGGCGAACTTCCATGGGCACTTGGTAGGTGGCACCCCCAACCCGACGGGCTTTAACTTCCACCAGGGGAGTCAGGTTTTTGATCGCCTTTTCAAACACTTCCAAGGGATCTTCGCCGGTTTTTTCACCAACGGAGGTCAAGGCATTGTAAACAATGCTAGAAGCCAAGGATTTTTTACCGGAGCGCATTACCCGACGAATGGTCATGCTCAGCAGAGTGCTGTTGTAAACAGGATCCGGGGGGACAGGGCGCTTTTTGACGTTGCCGCGACGAGACATAACTTTTTACTCTTTTTGCTCTAGATAATCATTAAAGGTTGTGGTCACTGCCAAACTTCTCAGGCTAGGCCGCCGGAAGTATAGGGAGAGTTGTAAAACTGGCTACACCTTCACCAGACAAGGGAAGTTAGCCTAATGGAAAGTTGAGAAAGTTATTTCTTCGCTTTTTCCCGTTTGGTGCCGTATTTAGAGCGACCCTGTTTCCGGTCTTTAACTCCGGTGGCATCCAGCGTCCCCCGCACAATATGGTAGCGAACCCCAGGCAGGTCTTTCACACGACCGCCCCGGATCAGGACGACGGAGTGCTCCTGCAGGTTATGGCCAATGCCGGGGATGTAGGCAGTCACCTCAAACCCAGAGGTAAGACGTACCCTGGCCACTTTCCGCAGGGCGGAGTTGGGCTTTTTGGGGGTGGTGGTGTAAACCCTGGTGCAGACTCCCCGGCGTTGGGGACATTGCTTGAGGGCAGGGGATTTAGTTTTCTTCTGTACCTTCGAGCGTTCGCTACGAATTAGCTGCTGGATAGTTGGCATGTGTTAAATATAGTGGGAATTAGGATCGTTCTCCTAATAAATAAGAAAATCATCGACAAATTTTCATCATACCGTTGCCCATTTAGCACTGTCAACCTAAGTTGGGGCTGTGTTGATGAAAGCAGTGGGCAGATATTGTAAGTCCGTGGGGTGGTCTATGTCCGGTAGGGCAGGCAGATTGTAAGGGCGATCGCCGTTTTGGACAATTTTGGCTAGGGTCTGTTGATAAACTCTCTCGGTGCCCCAATCGATTTGCTCAAAATAGTCAGGGTTGAACCTAGTCAAGCCAATTAGATAATAACCGCCATCCAGGGCCGGTCCCAACACCACCGAGCAATTATCCAAGGCGGTGAACGCAGTTTGGAGCAATTCTGGAGTCACACCGGGACAATCAATGCCGATGATCACCACTTTTTGACTGCCTTGGCCAAGGGCCCACTGACAGGACTTTTGCAGGCGATCGCCTAAATTCCCGGAGCTTTGGGATTGGTAAGTTAAATCATTCCCTAACCATTGCTTCATCTGGTGCTCAGGGCCGCCGGTGTAAAAAATGGTCACCTGGGATTTGATTAAGGTTTGCTGGCGGAAAATATTAGCGATGTGGACAGTGTGTTCCGTCAGTTGTTGCTGTAACTGAGCTGCGCCCCCAGGGCCGAGGGCGGGAATGAGGCGAGTTTTAGTTTTTCCCGGTTCTGGCCAACGGGTAAAGATGAGTAAATGTTGTTCAGCCATGGAAAGTTTGGGGGGCGCAGATAAATAACTCTAGTCAACTCCTGCCATTCTGTTAATCTTGAAAACGGCTAATTGGTCATATTTTTCCAACGGTTGTAGAGGTTAGACTCCATGAAGGTGGCAGTTATTGGTAGCGGTGGACGGGAACATACTTTGGCTTGGTCGTTGGTGCGATCGCCGGAAGTGAGCCATTGCTATTGCTTACCTGGAAATGGTGGCACGGCCGGGTTACCCAAAACCGTCAATGTGGCGATCGCCGTGGATCAACTGGGGGAAATCTGCGAATTTTGCCAAACGGAAAAAATTGACCTAGTAGTAGTGGGGCCGGAATTGCCCCTCACCCTGGGGTTAACGGATCAACTGCAAGCGTTGGGCATAAAAGTTTTTGGCCCCACCAAAGCTGGGGCGGAACTGGAAGCGAGCAAATCCTGGACGAAACAGTTATTGGTCGAAGCGGGAGTTCCCACCGCCTTTGGGGAAACTTTTACCAACCCAGAACCAGCCCAGGCCTATGCCACCAAGATGGGAGCCCCCATAGTGGTGAAAGCTGATGGTTTGGCGGCAGGTAAAGGGGTGATTGTGGCCCAAACTTTGGCCGAAGCAACCACGGCGATCGCCGAATTATTTGATCAGGGCTTTGCCAAAATTGTGGTGGAGGAATTTTTGCCGGGAGAAGAAGTTTCCGTGTTGGCTCTCTGTGACGGCAAAACCGTAATTCCTCTGCTGCCAGCCCAGGACCACAAACGCATTGGGGAAGGGGATCAAGGGCTCAATACCGGTGGCATGGGGGCCTACTGTCCTGCTCCCATTGCGCCCCCAGCGGTCATAGACCAGGTGCAAAAGCAAATTTTACAACCCACCGCTAACGCCTTGGCTAAACGGGGCATTGATTATCGGGGAGTGCTGTACGCCGGCTTAATGGTAAGCTCCACCGGGGAGATTAAGGTGTTGGAATATAACTGTCGTTTTGGTGATCCTGAAACCCAAGCGGTGTTGCCCCTCCTCGCCACTCCCTTGGAAAAAGTTTTAATGGCCTGTGTGGACCAAACCCTAGGCCAGTTGGAGCCGCTGCAATGGCATGCTGGTAGTGCGGTTTGTGTGGTGGTGGCCGCTGGGGGTTATCCCGGTAGTTACCGCAAAGGCGATGAAATTGGTGGTTTGGCTGAGGCTAAGGCCCAAGATGTGACCGTATTCCACGCTGGCACAGAATTAAAGGAGGGCAAAGTTCTCACCAATGGCGGTAGGGTGTTGGGGGTCACGGCCCTCGGAGAAGATTTATCCACGGCGATCGCCACTGTTTACCGGGGAGTAGAACAAATTACTTTTGATGGCATGTATTACCGACGGGACATTGGCCACAAAGCTCTTTGATCTGGAGTAGGGGAAAGGAATTCTTTCGAGAGAATAGGTCGGTGCAAAACAAATTTTCCCCGGGAGGTCAGATAGGAAAAAATAAATTGCCTTGGCAATGGCAAAAGTAACCCAACGGCATCCTAAAGAGATCAACTGGGAATGTTAATATACGTTGCAGTTTGGCTTGAACTGCCGTCCTCAATTTGCCCTTCCCCGACTTCCTATGTTTCAACGTCTTGTGCACCCATTGGCTTTAACTCTCTGTGGCCTGGCCTTGGCCTCTAGTTTAACTCCGTCAGCCCAGGGGCAGGGAGTCATGGAGGTGGAGGAGGTGATTATTGAAGGCAGTGGCCCAGAGAATTCCAGGGAGTTTCGCCCCCTCAACCAAGAAGGCAGTGTGTTAAGCATTGCCGCCGGCCGCCGCTTGATGAATGAAGCCAACGATGCCATTAATCTTAATCAGTACACCGTGGCCCTGGGTAAACTCCAGGAAGCCCGCAAGATTTTCAACCAATTGTCTAATTTCCATCTACAACTGGCTAATAGTTTTTCCGGCATTAACACAGTCATTTTTGAGGAACAAAGAATTGCCGCCCTGGAAACGGGTCAATTGCGGGACGAAGCTACCTATCGTTTAGCGTTGGTACATCGGGCGAACAACGAAGCGGCTTTGGCGGTGCCCCTGTTACTACAAATTATCCGTTCCCAGAACCCCACTACGGATTTAGGCAGAAAATCATACCAGCAACTCTATGAGTTGGGTTTTGTGGCTTCCCCGTTTGAAGGCCCCACTCCCACCGGCTCCAATGCGGCCCCCACTGCTCCAGTGGTTAATTAACCCTAGCTTTGGAACGATGAAATCCTGGCTTGGATTAAGTTTGGGCAGAATATTTTTCCTCGATCGCCGTGACCAGTTGAATACAGGGCATTTCTTCCGGTTTGACCTCGGCGGTGAACCAAGCAGTCAAAATTTCCTTGGCGATCGCCGGGGAAGTGGCCCGTAAACTCATTACTAAAACATTGGCATCGTTCCACCAACGGGCTCCCCTCGCAGTTTCTGCATCCCGGACTAGGGCCGCCCTGATACCTGGCACCTTATTAGCAGCAATGGAGGCCCCTGTCCCCGTCCAACAAAATAATATGCCTTCCTCTACGGTTTGATCAGCCACTACTTCCGCTAATTGTTGGGCAACCAACGGCCAAGGCATAATCTCCCCGGCCAAGGGGCCAAAGAGCATCAACTGATGGCCTAAATCCCCTAGATGCTCTATGACAACATCGGTGAGGTGACACTTTTCATCGCTGGCAACGGCAATTTTCATCTTTGGTTACGAAGTGATGATGACGGTTAAATTTATCTTGCTTTGCTGAAGCTTTACACTTCTCCCAATTCCTTAACTTCAATTTCGATGCGGGGCGGGGCCGGCAGACTGACCAAATCCGGGTGGCCAGTCAGCAAAACCGCCGTTTGGGGCTCACTCCACTGGGTTAACCAATGGGGCTGAATACCCAAAACAATGATAACCACCGCCAAGGCGATCGCCGGAATTTGTTCTTGCCAACGCACCTTGGGTAAATGGGAAAGTTCCATGGTCAGACGACCAAAGAAAACCCGGTTAATCATTAAAAGGAAATAAACCGCCGTTAAACCACTACCGATTAAACATAGGAGGGTTTGCACCGGAAAAATTGGAAAACTGCCCCGGAATACTAAAAATTCAGCAATAAAGCCCACCATGCCCGGAATACCAGCACTGGCCATGACACCGAGAATCATCAAACTGCCGGTGATGGGCAAGCCCCGTTCTGGAGTCAATAGTCCTTGTAACTTGTCCACGTCCCGACTGCCGGTCTTTTTATACACCACCCCCACTAATAGAAACAGTAGGGCGGAAATGATGCCATGGCTGACCATCTGGGCTGAGGCGGCGGTCACGCTCAGGCGGGTAGTGGCGGCGGCAGCCAGAAGAATATAACCCATGTGGGCAATGGAAGAATAGGCCACCACTTTTTTCATATCTTTTTGGGCGATCGCACAGGAAGCTCCATAGAGGGCGCTGATGGCCGCTAGGGTTGCTAAATAGGGGGCAAATTCCACCCAAGCTTCTAGATACAGTCCCAACCCAAAACGGAGTAAACCGTAGGTACCCAGTTTTAGTAAAACCCCTGCTAATAATACAGAAACCGGCGTAGAAGCTTCCACGTGGGCATCCGGCAGCCAGGTGTGGAAAGGAAAAATGGGAATTTTAATGCCCAAACCAAGCAGTAGGGGCAACAGTAACAACATTTGGGTTTTTACCGGCAGGGCATCGGCCAAGCTGGGGTCGTAGTCAAAATTGGGCGCTTTGGTCAGCCAAAACCAGCCGAGGAAGGACACTAGCACTAAAAAGCCAGATAAGGCAGTGTAAAGTAAAAACTTCATAGCTGCGTAACCCCGTCGTTGTCCTCCCCAAATGGCAATGAGAAAATAGAGAGGAATAATTTCCAACTCAAAAAAGAGGAAAAATAGGAGCAAATCCTGGGCTAGAAATGCACCGGCTACCCCACCGCTGAGCAGTAATAACAAAGCATAGTAAAACCTTGGTCTTTCCAGATTGAGATTGGTACTAAAAATAGCAATCAAAACTAAACTGCTGTTTAGTAACAACAGAGGCAGGGATAATCCGTCTACCCCCAAGTGGTAATTCAGACCCAAACTAGGCAACCAGGAGTGATATTCAACAAACTGCATCTGGGGATTGCTGAGGTCAAACTGCCAAGCCAACACCACGCTAATGGCGGCCACCGCAGTCATTATTCCCAGGGCAATTTTGCGGGAGTAACAATCATTGCCAGGGTTGGGGATAATCGCAATCAGGATGGCTCCGAGGATGGGGCCCCAGATGAGAGCACTGAGCATAGAAGTATGGGGTTAATAAAGTTGGTTAAATTGTAGTTAGCTAAAAATACCGGAGAAAAAGTCTTAAATTGTGCGCCCAATCTTTTCCCTATATTCCTGGTCAGAGAAATTTCCTGGTCTAGTAGAGAGAGACTGGTCAGACATTTTTTGATCAAAAATTTAATTAAAAATTGTTCAATTAAAGTGGTCAAATAGATCGGCAGTAATCCCATTTAGGTTGACTAAAATTAACTCAAGTAACATTAATCAACTTTATTTCGTGATCAAGGCGAAATTAACGATAGCCAACTGGCCCAAAATTGCCCGATCGCCGTCCATTGACCGCCGAGGGAAAACCAGATCAGCAGGGCTACCCCCACCAAAATGGTGAGCAGATAAAATTGTGACTGCCCGGTGACATTATATTTGAGGGCACTACCGCTGAAAATAGTCACTAAACTAACTAGGTTTACTATGCCGTCAATCACATAACGATCAAACCAGGTGCTGACTTTGGCGATCGCCGCCACCGCCGCCACCACCGTAGCACCATAGATTTTGTCTAGGTAAACGTCGTAGGCAAACAAATCCTGCAGGAACCGCACTGGCAGTTGACTAGAACGGGACAGGTTACGGCGCAGGGGCAATAAACTCCCCAACAAAATGCCAATAATGCCGGCTCCGATCAGTAAGGGCATGGCCCATTGGGTAACCGGGCCAATTAAACCCATCGGGGAAGCGGGGGATAACCAAAAAGGCCACTGTAGGGGGGCAATGGGGATCAGCAGGGTCATAATGATCAAGCTCACCATGGGTACGGCCATGGGCCAGGGCACTTCCGGCGCCCGACGGGTTTTGGGTTGGGGCTTACCCAGGAAGACCAACCGAAACACCCTGGTTAAATTAAGGGCGGAAAAGAGGTTAACAAAGATCAATAAAGCCAACAGGGACCAGCTTACGGACCAATCGCCGCTAAACCATTTTTGCCAAGTCCAAAACATGCCCAGGGGAAAAACCGCCAACAGTCCCGCAGAACCCACCACAAAGGACGTTGTGGTCACGGGCATACGATTCCATAACCCACCCATTTCAGTGATATTTTGACCGCTGGTGGTGAAGATAATCGAGCCGATGCTCATAAATAACAAAGCTTTGGCGATCGCATGGGTGAACAGTAATAAAAAGGCAATGTCCACCTGCCCCAAACCCACCGCAATAAACACTAGCCCTAGGTAAACACTGGTGGAATGGGAAAGGGTTCGTTTAATGTCAATCTGGGCAATGGCAATCAACGAGGTCATCACCACAGTTAAGGTGCCCAATACAATCAAGGTCTTCGAGGCGATCGGGGAGAGGGTGAACACCGGCTGTAACTTAATCAGCACATAGGCGCCGGCCGACACCACCACCGAATTACGCATAATGCCCGCTGGATTGGGGCCCTCCATGGCTTCATCTAACCAAAGATTGAGGGGAAACTGGGCGCATTTACCAGTGGGCCCAGCAATTAAAGATAGTCCCAGTAAAGTAGCGGTGATGCCGGTCACTGGTACTGTGTTGGCCCAGTTATCTAATTGAGAAAAAGTCAAACCCTGGCCATAGCTAGAGAGAGCCACCACCCCCATGAGGAGAATAATATCCCCCACCCGTTTGGTTAAAAAAGCATCCCGGGCAGCTGTGACCACCAAGGGCTGGGCATACCAAAAACCCACCAGGAGATAGGTGGAAAGGGTCAACATTTCCAACAAGCCATAGCTTAAAAATAGGGAGTCACTCAGGGCAATACCCCCCAATGCCGCCTCAAAAAAGCCCAATAGTCCGTAAAATCGGGCCAAAGACCAATCCTTTTCCATGTAGCCCAGACCAAAAATCTGCACCAAAAAACTGATGCCCGTCACCACCGACAGGGCCCCCAGGCTAACCGGCGAAATTTCCACTGCCAAGATGAGGTCTAAATCCGCCACCTGGAGCCAATGGAAAACAATTTGTTCGCTCGGTCTTTGCCAAATTGCCGAGAGGGCCACCATGCCATGGACGGCAGAAACCAAGGTCATGAAAACGTTAAAGTAGGCCGCCGGTCGCGGCCCCGTTTGTTTAATCAATCGAAATGACCAGGGCAGGGTAAGAATTGACCCAATCAGACCATAAAAAGGAATAAACCAACTACTTTGTAAAAGAAAATCGGACATTGAGCTTGGGATTGCGAGGAATTTTCGCCTAGGGTTCGCAGAAAATAGGCAATTTGTGATCAGATTTTACGCTATCGTCGCCTCAATTCTCATTTTGGCGATCGCCGTTGCTAGAGCGGTGCCGCTTTTAATCTGCTCGTTTAGCCATGCAGATAAACATTAGCGTTGTAGAGCATTAGTCGGTCACTATAATCTATCAAGGGCCCAGCCCTGGACCCCATTTCAGTTTTCTCCAAGCCAAAGAAGCAGGAACTCCTAGACTTCTGGTGGTGTGGTTTTTCCTTTAGACTTAGTACTCTTAGTCGTTTTGGGGGTCTTTGTGGTTTTGGGCTTACCCGTGGAAGTCGTTTTTTTCGCTTCTGACTCCGGAGATGACTCCGATTCAACTACCGTTTCCGTTGGCAGGTTGGAGGATTCTTCTACTAAAGAGACTGGCACAGAAGGCGGTTGGCGATCGCCATTGTCAGTGATAAGATCATCTGCCAGTAATTGCTCAGTTTCCCCTTGGTCTAGGTTCTCTGGGGACTTTTGGCCATTCTCCTGTTTCTCCTCTTTGGGGCCGTGTTCAGACTTTTTCTCAGAACTGTCGGGATTGAAAGGAGTTTTCTTAACCCGGCGGGGGGTTTGTTCGACTGGATCGGCAATCTGTTCCACAAAGCCAAAACAATTTCTTTGGGGAATCAAGCGAGCCAAAATCTGATAAAACTTGGGTCGCTCCTCCGAATCTTTGCGAAAACGGTAGGGGGGTTGGTCGCTCCAAATTAAGGGCAAATGCTGATTGTTAGGACGATTTTCATAACTCTTCAGCTCGTTGCGATAGACACTAAAAACTGGGCGGCGACATTGGGGAATAAATTGCCAAACTCCCCGCAAAACAAAAATACCAGGATCGCTTTTCTCATGTTGTTCCGTGCCCATCCAGACCACCTTAAAGCTCAACCCTTCTCCCTTGGACTGGGGATAACACTTGATCCAAGCTAGTTTTCCTTCCAGGGCCGCTGCCACCGCAATGGCTCGACGGGGTAAATATAGGGTAAAACTAGCATCCCGGATCTGTACGTAATATCGTTCTTCCCCCTTCCGTACCACTCCCCGCAACCACCCGATCGCCTGGTAATAGTTCTGGGCGGTGGTATCTAGGGTCGTATTAGCTGGGGCTTCGGGAATTAGACCGTCTGCCACGGCCGCATTCGTTTCTAAAGGATCAGTTTCGGGAGTTTTTTTAGGCGGCTTGGGGGGGGTGGGTTGCATAGTGTTAACAATCTTGGACGCTCGGTAAACACTGGATCCAGTGTCTGAATTAGTATGAGTGACAATTACCCCCAAGGCAAGGGGCGGAGGGATGACAAAGTCAAGCAAAAATGCCCTTGCAACCCAAAAAACTAAAGGGTCCCGGCCAGATGGCAAGAACCCCTAGGTTGAATTAATTTAAGTCACAGTGAGAACAGGATTTAACCTAATTTCCCACTGAAAATATGGGCAATTCAAGATAACTTCATCAGTGGAATGAAACTATGGTGAATGAAAGACTAGGCCCTAGTAGCGGCTACCACCGTAGCTTTTGCGACCACCACCAAAGGAACCACCGCCACTGCGATTTTCCCGGGGCTTGGCTTTATTGACTTTGAGGTCACGACCCATCCATTCTGCGCCGTCTAGGGCTTCAATGGCGGCCGTTTCTTCAGCGTCAGCTTCGAGCTCGACGAACCCGAAACCCCGCATGCGGCCGGTTTCCCGGTCGGTGGGGAGCTGAACCCGCTTTACAGAACCATATTCAGCAAAAACCGCGGTTAAATCGGCTTCTGAAACATCATAGGACAGGTTGCCTACATAAATTGACATGGAATTTCTCCAAAAACTGAGGGATATGTAGAGGGTGATTTCGGAGAAATGCCTGTCAATGGAAAAACGCGAAAAACCGTTAATACTAGAAACAAATGCTACCAACCGATCATTACTCTATGGGAGCATAGTAACACGTTGTCCCCTCGGCCGGTGATTTTGGGTCTGGAATTCCTGACACGGAACCAGGCAAATTCGTCCCCCCAGACTGACCAGAAAAGAATGGTACCATTGCTTAGACGGCTCGTGCCCTTAGCTTATAACAACCTTCACTTATTTAAATTTTCGAGCTTAGCTTTCCATGACCAACGCCGCCCTAGACGATAAAACCATCGTTCGTGACTATTTTAATTCCACCGGCTTTGACCGTTGGCGCCGGATCTATGGCGACGGACAAGTTAACTTTGTGCAAAAAGACATCCGGGTGGGTCATCAACAAACCGTTGATTCGGTGGTGGCTTGGCTAGGGGCGGACGGGAATTTGGCAGGCCTATTGGTCTGTGATGCGGGTTGTGGGGTCGGTAGCCTGAGTATTCCCCTGGCCCAAGCGGGAGCATTGGTCTATGGCAGTGATATTTCCGAAAAAATGGTCGGAGAAGCCCAACAAAAGGCCCAGCAAGTTTTGCCCTATGGCAATCAACCGACTTTTATGACCCAGGATTTGGCCCAGTTGGGGGGTAAATATGACACGGTGATTTGTTTAGATGTATTAATTCATTACCCAACCCAGGAAGCGGCTGCCATGATTACCCATTTGGCTTCCTTGGCCGATCGCCGTTTGATTTTAAGCTTTGCGCCGAAAACCCTGGGCTTAACTGTGCTGAAAAAGATTGGCGGACTGTTCCCCGGTCCCAGTAAGACCACCAGGGCCTATCAACACAAAGAAGCGGATATCCGTTCCATCCTCGAAAAAAACGGCTTTTCCATTGCCCGCACTGGCATGACCAGTACCCGTTTCTACTATTCCCGCATTTTAGAGGCGGTGCGCTCCTAGTTCCCATGGCCATTACCCCTACCCAATTGTTGGATTGGAAGCGTCAACAACGGCCCATTGTGGCCCTCACGGCCTGGGATACGGCGATCGCCTCAGTGCTAGATGCGGCGGGGGTGGAAATTATCCTGGTGGGGGATTCCCTTGGCATGGTGGCCCTGGGCTACGACACCACTCTGCCGGTGAGTTTAGATACCATGATTCACCACACAGCGGCGGTAAAAAGGGGAGTACAAAGAGCATTGGTGGTCTGTGACCTGCCTTTTTTGACCTATCAGGAGAGTCCCGCCCAGGCCATGGGATCCGCGGGAAGGATTTTGCGAGAAACCGGTGCCCAGGCAGTGAAATTAGAAGGGGGCTACCCCCGCATGGTGGAAACGGTGGTCCGACTGACGGAAGCGGGCATTCCGGTGATGGGTCATGTGGGCCTAACGCCCCAATCGGTGCATCAGTTAGGTTATCGGCAACAGGGACAAGACCCGGCCACGGCGGAGAAAATTCGTCAACAGGCGATCGCCCTGGCAGAAGCCGGTGTGTTTGCCATTGTTTTAGAACATATTCCGGGTGATCTGGCGGCCAGTATTACCGAGCAGTTGCCCGTTCCCACCATTGGCATCGGTGCAGGACCCCACTGTGACGGCCAGGTGTTGGTGACGGCGGATTTACTCGGCTTGACAGTCAAACAACCCCCCTTTGCTCCGGCCTACATGAATTTACGACATACGATTACGGAAACAGTGCATAAATTCAGTGGGGAAGTACGGCAAAGACAATTTCCCCGGCTTAACCACTGAAAAATCCATGACCAAAACTGCTGTTGTTTTACTATCCGGAGGGCTAGATTCCGCCACCGTAGCGGCGATCGCCCAACGGCAAGGGTATCGAGTCATTGCCCTGTCCTTCAACTATGGCCAACGCCATGACCGGGAATTGCAGGCGGCGCAAGACATTGTCCAAGCCCTGGCGCTCCCAGAACATTTCAGCGTTAACCTAGACCTGGCCCAATGGGGGGGATCTTCCTTGACCGATCGCCAACAAACCTTGCCCCAGGCAGGGGTAGAGCCAGATATTATTCCTTCCACCTATGTGCCAGGGCGTAACACTGTGTTCATTGCCCTGGGTTTATCCCTGGCCGAAGCCAAGGGCGCCGAAGCGGTATTTTTGGGCATCAATGCCATCGACTATTCTGGCTATCCTGACTGCCGCCCCGAATATTTAGCAACCTATCAACAATTGGCAGCCCTATCTTCCAAAGTGGGGGTGGAAGGGCGTCCCATTCAATTGCTGGCCCCCCTCATTGAATTGAGCAAAGTTGACATCGTCCATAAAGCCCTAGAGTTGGGGGTACCCATTGCCCAAACTTGGTCCTGCTACGCCGGGGGAGAAGAACCCTGTGGCCGCTGTGATTCCTGCCGTCTCAGAGATCAAGCCTTGATTGAAGCGGGGCACCCCGAACTGGCCAGTGCCCAGGGTCGTGGTCGTCGCTAACCACGCCATGGCATGGGCTGTCCTAAACAGTTGAAAAACTAGTACAACAGCAGCTAACCGCAGTTGGAACATCTCGGGTATATTGACCTTCATTGACGGCAGATTTGATTGGGGAAAAACAACCATGGTTAAGTTAGGGCAGTTATTGGCATCGGTTCCAGAGGTGGTGACCGCCGCCCCTTGGTTAGCCCAGGAACCGGATCGTTACCCTGCCCTGGGGGAAATGGTGAGGGGTTTATCCACCAATTCCCATGCCTGTCCCCCTGGCACTTTGTTCATTGGCATGCCGGGCACCAGGGTTGATGGAGGAGAGTTTTGGTCTGGGGCCCTGGGAGCGGGAGCGATCGCCGCAGTGGTCAGTGAGAAGGCGTTGCAAAAATTTCCTCCCCAAAATGGAGAATGCGTCATTGCCGTGCCGGATTTAGTGCCGGTGTGTGCTGGCATTGCAGCGGCCTTTTACCAACATCCTGCCCGAACGTTGCAACTGGTGGGGGTAACGGGCACCAATGGCAAAACCACCACTAGTCATTTAATTGAATATTTCCTCAATCAACAACAACGGGCCAGTGCCTTACTGGGAACCCTCTACACCCGTTGGCCCGGTTATCAAAAGACCGCCACCCACACCACTCCCTTTGCAACGGATTTACAGAGACAGTTGGCCGAAGCTCTCCAGGCAGGCAATCAATACGCAGTGATGGAAGTGAGTTCCCATGCCTTGGCCCAGGGGCGGGTTTTGCAATGTGGTTTTGCCTGTGCTGTGTTCACCAATCTCACCCAGGATCATTTGGATTTCCACGGCACCATGGAAAACTATTTTGCCGCCAAGGCCCTGTTGTTTGAGGGGCAATATCTGAAGGGGCGAGCAGTAATTAATAAAGATGACGTGTATGGCCAAAAGTTAATCGATCGCCTACCGTCGGCTCAGGTTTACACCTACAGCGTCACTGACAGCAGTGCGGACTTTTACACCAAGGATTTGGACTATCAACCCACCGGCGTCCAAGGCATTCTGGTTACACCCCAGGAAGAATTGCCATTCCAGTCTCCCTTGGTGGGGCAATTTAACCTGGCCAATGTCCTAGCGGCGATCGCCAGTGGCCTCCACCTCGGGCTAGATCCGGGCGCCATGGTGAAGGATTTATTAGATTTTCCCGGGGTACCGGGGCGCATGGAGCAGGTGAAAATCCGTCCTGATCAAGATATTTCTGTGATGGTGGACTATGCCCATACCCCCGACAGTTTGGAAAATGCCCTTAAGGCCGCCCGCCCGTTTATTCCTGGTCGTCTGATCTGTGTGTTCGGCTGTGGCGGCGATCGGGACCGTACTAAACGTCCTTTGATGGGTAATATTGCGGCCCAGTTGGCGGACTTAGCTGTGGTCACTTCCGATAATCCCCGTACCGAAGACCCGGAACAAATTTTGGCCGACGTGGTACAGGGCATTGACCTAGAAATCAAACCCTGGATCATTGGCGATCGGGCCACTGCCATCCATAAAGCGATCCGGGAAGCAAAACCGGGGGACGGGGTGTTAATTGCCGGCAAGGGCCATGAAGATTATCAAATCCTCGGCACGGAAAAAATCCACTTTGATGACAGGGAACAGGCCAGGGAAGCGTTGATTTTACGTTACAGCTAGCATTTCTTCCCCAAAAGCCTCTTGGCAAAGTTTCAGCTTGCTCCTTCAATGAACCCACTAAAACCCTAGTACTTCTGGATTGTCTTTCTCTTTGTTTCCGCCAAACTTGGAGGAACCGGGGGACGTTTAAAATCCCCTGCAAGGAGTCAAGTGTTTGTTGCTGACTCAAACACAGGGCAGTGACCATCGGCCCTCACCTCTAACCCCATGAGGGGGGAAGCGGGATTGCGACAATGGTGATGCTGAAAATGCCGGCAATTAGCACAGCAATCGAAATCTACTGGACGCTTCCTGGTTTGATTTTGTTTGATTAGTTCCCTTTGGCTGATCCCTCTTAATACCAGTTCTTCTCCCTGCCAACGGGCTTGCACAATGCCAGTTTCGCCAAATTTGCCCCAACGGGAATTTTCCAGAATTTGCCCATCTAAATGGATAACCACTTCTCCCAGGTGATGGATCTGCTTACTGGGTTCTAGTTCATGGATTTCCCCCTCATAAATTTGGGGTGGCGGGGGAGTCGGTTGCACAAATCGATCACCAATGGGCAGGGCCACCGCATTGCCAGCGGCGGGGGAATGGAGTTGGTAACGACTTTGTAGTTCTTCTAAACTAGTGAGATCTTCAATATCTGAAGGTTGCCCATGGACAAACACTAAATGTTGGGGACGGAGATTATGGATTAACTGGGTGGTGTTGCGGCCATCACTGTGGTCTGCCAACAGATAATCTTCCAGTTCGTATTGGGGAAACCCTTCCAAATCTTCCCAGGCAAAGTCCACCAAACAACTGGGTAAGGTTACTAACTGGGGCACAAACACCGTCCATGACCCCGGTAGGGCGGCGGGACTGGGCCAAAAAGCAGGCCAAGTTGAGGTGACTACTATGGATGGGGTTGATAGGTCGAAATCGCCCTGGGCATCGTTGAGGGGACGCAGATGGGGATAAACCTTATCGTCCCAAAACAGGGGTTGGTGTTGAGCAAAATTGCGGACATTATCGGGGAGATAGTCAATGATTTCTTGGTAAGCGTCACAGCCCCTGGCCACGGATTCCCCAGCCCAAAGGTTAACTTGGCGTCCAGTGAATTGATGGTGAGTCCGTAGTAACTTGAGAATTTCCTGGGCTAACCCCAAAGGGGGCACTGGCAGGAGAATATTTCTCCCCTTGGCTAGTACCGTTTCGATCGCCTGGATAAATTGTTTTTCCTGTTGACGACGGTGGGGAAGGCGGCGGTTGCCATACTGTCCTTCTAGGATCAGCACATCCGGTTTGAGGCCCCGCAGGGTAGTTAAGGCCAAACCATCCACCAACTGGAGATGGGAAAGGCAATAATCCCCGGTATAAATCACCCGGTAAAGGCGATCGCCGTTATGGTATTCGAGCAAAATTAGGGCCGCCCCTGGCAGATGTCCCGCTGGCAACAATTCCACTGTCAGACCAGGCAAAACTTCCTGGGGCGATCGCCAAGGTAAAACCCGACAAAATGGGGGCACAACTTCATCGGGCCAATTCAGGGGTAGTAACCGTTGGGTAACTTCACTGGCCAGAACGGGAATATGGGGAAACCGTTGATGAAATTGCCACAATCCCAGGGCATGGTCTCCGTGGGCATGGCTGCAAAAGACCAGATCCACCGTCCCCGGATCCGCTGTCAGCAATGGCGTTAAATCTTCTAAACCACAATCGAGCAGAATTCTGTAGGGCCCCAGATGTAATCCCAGACAAACCCCCCCATCCCGGTGACCCACTCCATAGGGAAGAAAAGATATATTGGCAAAGGCCTTGCCCTGGGTCGGCACGGAAAAAGTCATGGAAGCTTGGCGATCGGCCCTGGGGGCAAAGCAAAATCAGTCAAAATAACGGCGGAAGTCTGGTGGAAGACTAATGGGCCGAACCATTGCCGTCATATTTATCCGTGTCGTAATAGCCATTCTTAGTGCCGAAAAATAGACAAGCCAGGGTGAACAAGGCTGTTAGACCAATCAAAATTAATTTGACATCCATAGAATTATGTCGGAAACAAAGCAAACGTCGCCCCCATCGTAACTCGTTTCCCCTAGGGGGAGCAGAATTTTCCGGCCATTTCTTTCCCAGACCAGAGCAATGGGATTTTGAACGCCCCTAACAACGGACAAATTAGTTAAAGAGATCTATCTAATTTGACCCATACCAGTTTTCAAGGCATGGTATAGGTGGAACTTTCCCACACCAAAGATATCGACTGCATCGATATTGAGTTGTTGCTTTACGGTTTTTGCGATGAAATTTTTTAAAATCACTACTCTGATAATTAGCCTGATTGTTCTCACCAGTTGCCAGGGGCCGGGGCTTAATGGAGACGGAGACAAGAAACAGGTGACTATTCTTGGGGTGATGATTGGCGAACAACAGGAAAAAATTGAACAAGCCCTGGCACCCTTTACCGAAGCCACTGGCATTGAAGTGGTTTACGAAGGCACCGACACCTTTGCCACCACCTTACCCATCCGGGTGGATTCCGGTCGGGCCCCGGATTTAGCCATGTTTCCCCAACCGGGATTGATGGCGGATTTTGCCAGGGAAGGGAAATTAGTTCCCCTAGGAGAAATTCTTACCCCGGAGGAAATGGCGGAAGCCTATGACCAGGCTTGGTTAGATTTAGCGGCGGTGGATGGCACCGTTTATGGGGCATGGTACCGAGCTTCGGTAAAAAGTTTGGTTTGGTTCAATCCCCAGCAATTTGCCGTCCACGGTTATGAAGTTCCCGGCACTTGGGAGGAAATGATGGCCCTGAGCCAACGCATTGTTGACGAGGGAAAAACTCCTTGGTGTCTAGGCATTGAAAGTGGAGATGCTACCGGTTGGGTGGGTACTGATTGGGTAGAGGATATTATGTTGCGCACCGCCAGCCCGGCCACCTATGACCAGTGGGTGAGTCATCAAATCCCCTTCAACGCTCCTGTGGTGCAAAATGCGCTCAACGTCTTTGGGGAAATTGCCCAAAATGAAAAGATGATTTACGGCGGTAAGGTGGGGGCCATGAGCACCCCCTTTGGGGACTCTATTTTAGGATTATTTACCGATCCTCCCCATTGCTATCTGCACCGCCAGGGCAATTTTATTACCGCTTTTTTACCTCCCGACCTCAACCCGGAAGAAGTGGATGTGTTCCCCTTACCCCCCATTGATCCGGCCTACGGATTACCTGTTTTGGTGGGAGGGGATATTTTTGCCATGTTTAACGACACACCGGAAGCTAGACAATTGATGGCCTATTTGGCCAGTCCCCAGCCCCATGAAGTGGCGGCAACGTTGGGAGCTTATATTTCCCCCCACAAAAATATTGATCTCAGCCTCTATCCCGATCGCCTGACCCGTAAACAGGCAGAAATTTTGAGCAACGCTGAGGTGATCCGTTTTGATGCTTCCGATATGATGCCGGGGGCGGTGGGTACGGGGACGTTTTGGTCTGGCATGGTGGACTACATTGGCGGTACCGACGGTACTCAAGTTTTAAACACCATTGAAAGGAGTTGGCCCCGTTAGCGGCCGTAGTTATCCCAATGTCGTTATTTGGAGGAAAAGAGAAATTTGTTTTATCGCATTGTTAATGTTCTGTTGGCGATTGCCATTGGCTGTGGCGGCGTAATCGGCCTGTTTTACCTTGCTAACTATGCCATCAATGCCCTACCCAAACCCTGGAATAAAAGAATATTACCTTGGGTTTATGTGTCTCCGGCTTTACTATTTTTGTCGGCCTATTTAGTTTTGCCTACCCTGGAGACTATCTATCTTAGTTTTTTTGACGGGCGCTCCAAGAATTTTGTCGGACTAGAAAATTACGTTTTTGCCTTCACCGATCACACCATGTTGGTGGCATTTCGCAATAACTTACTGTGGTTAGTACTAGTTGCCGGCATCAGCGTTAGTTTGGGGCTAATTATTGCCGTCCTGGTGGATAAAGTCCGCTATGAGGCGATCGCCAAATCGATCATTTTCTTACCCATGGCCATTTCCTTTGTGGGGGCTAGCGTCATCTGGAAATTTGTCTATGCTTATAGGCCAGCGGGGACTGAACAGATAGGCCTGCTCAATGCTATTGTGACCAGCTTAGGTTTTGCCCCAGTGGGATGGCTAGTGGAGCGGTCGGTGAACAATTTTGCCCTCATTGCCATTATGATTTGGCTCTACACCGGCTTTTGTATGGTTATTTTATCGGCGGCGGTAAAGGGCATTCCCGACGATGTCATTGAAGCGGCCAGGATTGATGGGGCTAACAGTTGGCAAATTTTTTGGCGCATTACCATCCCGATGATCCGCTCTACCCTGCTAGTGGTTAGTACTACCATGGTGATTTTAGTGTTGAAAGTGTTTGACATTGTTTTTGTCATGACCGGCGGAAACCAAGGCACTGAAGTAATTGCCAGCTTGATGATTAAGGAAATGTTTAATTATCGTAACTTTGGCCGGGGAAGTACCATTGCGGTCATTTTATTGTTGTTAATTGTGCCGGTAATGATCACCAATGTTCGTCGTTTTAAAGCTCAGGAGAAATTACGTTAATGACTAAAGAAAACCAGAGGATGAATAAAACCAATCAACCATCAGAATTTTGGCAAAAACTTCCCATTCACATCACTATTCTCACCATTGCTTTCATCTGGACATTGCCCAGTTTAGGTCTATTTATTAGCTCCCTGCGCCCCCGGGGCGAGATGCTCAGCACTGGTTGGTGGACAGTGTTTTTGCACCCCCTAGAGGTGACCCAATTTTATCTTGGTAACTACAGTGACGTGCTTCGATCCTCCGGCATGGGGGAAGCTTTTTTAAACAGTCTGACCATTGCTGTGCCCGCCACGGTGATTCCCATCGCCATTGCGACCTTTGCCGCCTATGCCTTTGCTTGGATGACTTTCCCTGGGCGACAATTGCTATTTATTTTGGTGGTTTGTCTCCTGGTGGTACCTTTACAAACCACCCTCATTCCCGTTTTGAGGATCTATGCCCAATTGGGCTTAGCGGGTACCTTCCTCGGAGTTTGGCTAGCCCACACCGCCTATGGTTTACCCCTGGGCATTTACCTGTTACGCAATTACATTGGCGCTCTCCCCAAGGACCTAATTGAAGCGGCTGCGGTGGACGGTGCTTCCCATTTAAAAATTTTTACCAAGTTAATTGTGCCCCTCTCCATGCCGGCGATCGCCTCCTTTGCCGTGTTTCAATTCCTCTGGGTCTGGAACGATTTATTGGTTGCTTTGATTTACTTGGGAGGCACTGCCGACGTTGCCCCTGTTACCATCCAACTGAGTAATTTAGTCGGCTCCAGGGGTCAGGATTGGTACTTGTTAACTGCTGGGGCTTTCATCAGCATGATTGTGCCCCTCATGGTCTTTTTTGGACTGCAACGGTACTTTGTGCGGGGCATTCTGGCGGGATCGGTTAAATCCTAGCTGGCAATAACCCGATTGACCAGAGCCATCACGTCACTGCGGCTGAGCTTTTCCTTACCCAGGGCCAACACATCCAAGGTGCCATAGGCCAGGGTGAGGGGGATTTTACAGAAATTGAGGGCCGGGCCATGGGGCAAAGATTTGGTGTATTGGTCTGCCAACGCCAAATTGTAGCGAGCATACTTATGCATATCCGCCAACTCCCAACCCTGGGGAAAAAAGCTTACCCCCCGGCGCTGGTCTTCCTTGTAGTTGCGGACAATGTTTACCGCCTGGAGCCCCCGACCAAAACCAATGGCATGGGAGCGGTTCGTTTGGGTGCCATCGTGCCAAGCCCACAGATCGGACAACAGCAGACCCACTGCCCCCGCTACACTGAAGGTGTATTGGTCTAACTCATTTTCCGTTTTAATTTGCCAGTTGTGGATCGCCCAAAAAGCCATCCGGTCCGACATGGCCGCCGTGGCATCCCACACTCTAGGGGCAATGCTTTCGGGGGCCAGCAATGCCCATTCCCCCACCCTTAAAGTTACTTCCGGCAAAAGGTTGCGATAGGGGTCTAAACCCCGGATAAAATCGTCGCTGTGGGAATTTTCCGTTGCACTCTGGAGATTGAGACTAATCTGATTGAGAATTCTTGCTTTGGTCTCGGCATCTAGGTCTGGATGGTCTTCCACTTCATCGATCGCCCGCATACAAAGGTAAGCAGAGGCCACTGCATCGAGAAGCTGATCAGGCAAAATGCTAATGGGAATGTAGAATGTCCGACTGGTTTCTTGCAAAACCTTAAGGGCATTACGACGTAGGCTCATGCGATCAACTCCTGACACCAAAAATTTAAGCGGACTCTCAACTTACCTATTCAGGTCTGCAATGCTAGGCAATAGGTTCCAGCGGGGATGGGGGAAGTTTTCAGTCATCCCATAACCCCCCAGACTCTACTATCTTTGCCCCTCGATGCCTCAACCTGGGTAAATTGAGCAAAACAATCACCCCATTCTATTACGGCTTTGCTGGTGTGCTACAGACAAATTGGGGCCAGGGGGAGGGAGTCATTGCTTTTCTTGAATGATCCCCAGTTTTGGTCAATTCTTAACCCCGCCCACCTCAATCCTATGGCTAAACTCAGTCTTGGTTCCCGTCTTTTCCTGTCCCATATGTTAGTGATGCTAGTAGGGTTGGGCAGTTTTGTTTCCCTGGCAAAAATATCTTCCCCCCGCATGTTTATTCTGCGCTTGGAAGAGTTGGAAAGTCAGGGATTTATCACTGTTCGTTCTGCCAAAACCTATCTGATCCGGGGTTTTGAAACCGCCTGGAACCGCAGTTCCCTCTGGGCGATTATTTTTGGGGCCAGTGCCGCTGGAGGACTTAGCTTTTTGGCCGCCGACCGCATTATGCAACCCCTTGATCGCCTGAAATTAGCTACGAAAAATTTGGCTGAGGGAGATTTGCAAAGCCGCATGCCCCCCAGCGATATTCCGGAATTGGAACAGTTGGGGGAGAGTTTTAATCGCATGGCGGACAGTTTGGCCGATGTGGAACAACAACGGCGGGAATTGGTGAGTGACCTGACCCACGAATTACGTTCCCCTTTGACGGTGGTGCGGGGTTATTTGGAACAATTGGCGGAGGGCACCATTGCCGGAGATCCGGAACTTTACCAGCGATTGGTGGGGGAAACTAGGAGATTGGAACGGCTGACAGTGGATTTGCAGGAATTGTCCAAAGTAGAGGCGGGCTATTTGTCCATCCAACGGCAACCCCTCGACCTTTATCCTCTGTTGGTCAAATTACAACAACGGTTTGCAGACCAGCTCTTGGAAGAAGGGCCAGAGTTAATCCTTGCCGCCCCTTCGTCCTTGCCGCCAGTGTTGGCCGACCCAGACCGCACTGAGCAAATTTTGGTCAATTTAATTGGCAATGCGGTGCGTTATACCCCCAGCGGTGCCATTACCATCGATGCTCACCTTGGTAATGATCAAGAAAAGAACAATCTACTCTGGGTAACCGTCACCGATACGGGCATTGGCATTGCGGCGGGGGATTTGCCCTATGTGTTTGAGCGGTTTTGGCGGGCTGATAAATCCCGTTCCCGTTATTCTGGTGGCACAGGTTTGGGACTGGCGATCGCCAAACGGTTGGTGGAGTTACAGGGGGGCAATTTACTAGTAAGGAGCACCCTGGGCCAGGGCAGTGAATTTAGCTTTTCCTTACCATTGGTATAAGGACTGATGACTGATGGGAAAATGCTTGTAATACTTCCGGTCAGACCGATCCCCGCCTACCTTCCCCAGTTAAACCCAGGCAAAGATAAGGTAGAGTTGTGGTTTGGCATTACTCCAACATTATGCACAAGAAATCAAAGGCCCAATTGCAGGATTATCTCAAGGATTTAACCGCAATGGGGGACGCTTCATCAGAGCAGATGGAGCCTAACCAGGATGGCCACCAGGGGGAAACAACGGAGACCAGCAGTCCCGCCCCAAAGAAAAGGTTATCTTTGCCCAATCTATCTCCCCCGGCGATCGCCAGTCCTAATGGAGCATCGGGGTTAGATAACGTCCCCTCCCCGGGCCTTAGTGACCAGAACAATATGAGTGCCCTGCCGCTGAATGGCCATGACCAATCTCTGGCAGAGGAAGAGCAAGCCAAAGGTAGTGTCCGGAGTAAGCGCTGGCTCTGGTTGGGAAGCATATTGGTGCTGTTGCTGGGGGGCACGGCCCTAACTTTGCCCAGGGCTCTGGAAATGGTGAACGGCTGGCGACAGGAAGCCCAACTCAAAGCCTACGAGCAGGAACAACATCAAGATTCCGAAGTGCTGAGGCTGGCTCTGTTAACCCCGGAGCAACGGCGGGGCCGGTTGGAGGCGATCGCCAATCAGCAAGAACTGTCTTTAGAAAGGAGTAGGGCTCGATTTTTGTTAGCAGGGGATTTACTGGCCAAGTTTGAGGGAGGCCCTGCCATCCGGGTTTTGGACGGATTGGAAGTGCAATATCCAGTGTTAGCGCCCTATATTTTGCTGATGCGGGGCCGGGGCTATCAATTAAGTAACGAAAATGACCAGGCAGAAGCTACCTGGCAAAGTATTTTAGACCAATATCCCGATTCCCCCGTAGTGGTCAATGCCCTGGAAAATTTGGGTAGTTTGGATCAAGCCTATTGGCAACAGGCGATCGCCGACCATCCGGGCCATCCCCGCACCCTCGCTATTCTCCACCAGCAATTGCAAAGTGCGCCCGACTCCTTGGCAATCCAACAGCAAATTTTGCAAAATCATCCCACCGATGGCCGCACCGCCGCTGTGATCGATGACCTCCAAGCCAACCACCAAGAACATTTAACCCCAGAGGACTGGCAAGCCATGGGGGATAATTTTTGGTATCGTCGCATCTATAACCAGGCGATCGCCCCCTACCAAAAGGCCCCCAGCAATGCCCGCAATCTTTACCGTTTAGCCCGGGCCCAACAAATTAGCAAGCTGGACAAGGAAGCCCAAGAAAATTACCGTCAATTAATTGCCACCTATCCCGACAGTCCGGAAACGGCCCTAGCCTTACGACGTTTAGCAGAAATGGTTCCACCCAGGGAAGGGGTGCAATATCTACAGCAGTTAGAGCAACAATTTCCTGACCAAGGGGCCTCTGCCCTGGCCGCCAAGATAGATCTGCTGGCGAAATTTGATGCTAACCAAGCCCAACAGGCCCGGCAAACCCTACTGCAAAAGTATCCCAACTCCGATGCCGCCGCTAATTATCGTTGGCGCCAGGCCCAGGAGTTTGCCAAAGCCGGTAATTACACCGAAGCTTGGCGCTGGGCTAAGGAAATTGCCAACCAAAATCCCCAGAGTGACGTTACCCCCAAAGCCATTTTTTGGATCGGTAAATGGGCCCAGCAACTAGGGCGATCGGCCGATTCTAAGACCGCTTTTGAAACAGTCCTGGCTAAATATCCCCAGTCCTACTACGCTTGGCGATCGGCAGTGTTACTGGGCTGGCAGGTGGGGGACTTTAACTCCGTACGTTTTCTCAATCCCCCGGTGACGGTGCCGGACCAACGGCCCTTACCTCCGGCCGGTTCCCCCACTTTTCGGGAGCTATATCGTCTGGCCCAAGACCAAGAGGCGATCGAATTATTTGACGCAGAAATTCGAGCTAGGGCAGAAGGGGAAACAGTACCAGAGCTAACGGTCAATGAAGGTTTTACGGAAGCGTTGCTTAAACTGACCCAACAGGAATATTTACAGGGCATCAACCAAGTGTTGAATTTGCGTAATCCCGAGGACCCAGAACAGAGAAAACAGTGGGAAGAACTGCGGGGCACTAGGGATTATTGGCAAACCCTCTTCCCCTTTCCCTACCAAAAGTTAATTTTTGAGTGGTCGGAAAAACGCCAGGTGAATCCCTTTTTGGTCACGGCCTTAATTCGTCAGGAATCCCGTTTTGAAAAGGATATCCAATCTCCCGTGGGTGCAACGGGGTTAATGCAAGTGATGCCTGCCACAGCAGAATGGATTGCCCCCCAAATTGGTTTGCAGGAATATTCCCTCACCGATCCCACCGATAACGTCAATATGGGCACCTGGTATTTTGACCACACTCATAAAACCTATAACAATAATTCGGCCCTGGCAGTGGCCAGCTACAATGCCGGGCCGGGCAATGTGGCCAAATGGTTACAGGAATTTAATAACGCTGACCCTGACCTTTTTGTAGAGCGCATTCCCTTTGCAGAAACTAAGGGTTATGTGGAGGCAGTGTTTGGCAATTACTGGAATTATTTACGCATTTATGACCCCGATGTGGAGAAACTGATGGGGCAGGTGGGAGGTCGTTAATCCCGCTTCTACCTAGCTCAGATTCTTGGAATCAGCAATCTTCGGCAAGTTCAATGCTCCCGGCGTTAGATTGGAGGTCTTAATGGGAGTCTTCTTTGGCAACTCCAAGATCATCAATCTCCCTTGTTCGTCCATTAGAATTGCAATTAGTCAGGCACTCGGGCAAAGTTTTGTCTATCTCTATAAGATGTGATTTGCCGATTTCCGCCCGGGAAAATGGGCCCCATTCCCCGCATTTATTATGATCAAACGCTTTTTCCTCACCATTCTGTTCTTTGCCGGTCTGTGGTTTGCCCTCAACCTCTATCTCCAACACCATGGTTTGGCCCACCGCGGCAATTACGATAGCTTGATCATTAATTTTAAAAATGATATTCCCACTCAAACCCTAACGGCGGATATTCAAGCCATCGATGAGAAGCTGGAAAAGACGGTGGATTTTAACAGTATTTTTTCCATTAAAAATTATGTTTACACCGTTAAGGGCGATGGGGAAGATTTAAAACGTCTGCGCCGATCGCCTTTGACCAAGGAAGTAGACTACATCGAACCCAACTATATCTATCAAGCCCTGGAAGTTCCCAACGATCCTGAATACAGCAAGCAATGGAATCTCCGGGCGATCGCCATGGAATCGGCCTGGGACCAAAGTAAAGGGGAAGGGGTCACCGTAGCGGTGATTGACACCGGGGTCACCAGGGTACCGGATTTACGACAAACCCAATTTGTTAGTGGCTACAATTTTGTAGATGACAACCGGGACACCACCGACTACAACGGCCATGGCACCCATGTGGCGGGAACCATTGCCCAAGCCACTAATAATGAATACGGCGTCGCAGGTATTGCGCCCAAAGCCAAAATTATGCCCCTGAAAGTATTGGGAGATAACGGTGGCGGCACGGTGGCGGACATTGCTGAAGCGATTATGTATGCGGCCGATAACGGGGCCAGCGTAATTAACATGAGTTTGGGGGGGGGCGGTGAAAGCAAGACCTTAGCCGATGCCATTGACTACGCCTACAGCAAAGGGGTGGTAATCATTGCGGCGGCCGGTAATGAAGGACAAAATGCAGCGGCTTACCCTGGTCGGTACCCGAAGGTGATTAGTGTGGCGGCCACCGATGCCACCGGCAACAAAGCCGAATATTCTAACTATGGGGCTGGGGTGGACATTGCGGCCCCTGGGGGGAGCACCGACGGCAAAGATGGCAAAATCCTCCAGGAAACCATTGACCCCGATACCAGGGAACCTGTGCTCATGGGCATGCAGGGCACTAGCATGGCCGCTCCCCATGTGGCCGGCACGGCAGCACTGATCCAATCCGTCCAACTACAACAGGCCAAAGTGGGTTTATCTTCTGGGGCCGCCGATCGCCTGACGGTGGCAGAGGTATCGGAACCAGAGGCGGTGTTAAAAATTCTCAAAGCCTCCGCCCGTTCTGTGCCCAACGATAGTCTGAACTACTACGGTGCCGGCCATGTCAACGCCGGGGAAGCGGTCAAACAGGCCCAACAGGGACAAATTTCCTTCCGGGATTTCATGCGCTGGTTACGGGACAACGGTTACCTCAATCCCATTTTTTGGTTTGACGGCGGGGCTGTGGCGTTTTTGCCCAAACTAGCCATGGTGTTGGGTTCCTATCTGTTGGTATTCCTGCTGCGGATTTATCTACCGCTGCAATTTACCTGGCCCTTCAACTGGGGATTAATTTTTGGCAGCTCGGGGCTATTCTTTCTGCAAGGTCTATACATTTTTGACTTGCCCCAATGGCCTTTCCGAGCCATGGGCAGTGCCCTGCCGGAGTTGGGCAACAGTCTTCCTGGGACTGGTTTGTTAAATCCATTTTTTGCCAGTGCGCTCATTCCCATTGGCTTGTTGTTGCTATTGCTGGGCAGTCCCAGTGGCAAACAGTGGTCTTTGGGGGTTTGTTTTGGGGTAACTGTCTTTTTATTAACCGCCGCTTTCCTTGGTACTCCCCTATGGTTAATCGGCACCGGCACCACGGCGATCGCCTTTTTGGTGGTTAACGCCTTAATTTGCCTGGGACTTGGTTCTTTGGCCGCCAAGGGAGAACATTAACGGATGGGAGCAGAAAAAATCCCCCCATCGCCAAGGATTAGAGGCAGCGGGGGAAATGATAAGCTAGCAAAGGCTTGATTTTACAAAGAATTTTTATTAGGAGTAATAATGACAGAAGCAAATGATTTGCCCTACCTTCTGCGGGTAGCCAGGGGCGAAGTAGTTAAGCGTCCCCCGGTGTGGATGATGCGCCAGGCTGGCCGTTATATGAAAGTTTATCGAGATCTGCGGGATAAATATCCAAGCTTCCGGGAGCGGTCAGAAAATCCAGACTTGGCCATCGAAATCTCCCTCCAGCCCTGGCGAGCCTTCCAACCCGATGGGGTGATCATGTTTTCCGACATTCTAACCCCTCTGCCTGGCATTGGCATTCCCTTTGACATTGTGGAAAGTAAAGGGCCCATTATTGACCCTCCCATCCGCACCCAAGCCCAGGTGGATCAACTCCATCCCCTAGATCCTGAATCCAGCCTGCCCTTCATCAAAACCATACTAGGGACTTTACGGCAGGAAGTGGGAAACCAATCCACCGTGTTGGGTTTTGTCGGTGCTCCCTGGACCCTCGCGGCCTACGCCATTGAAGGCAAAAGCTCCAAAGATTACAAAGTAATTAAGCAAATGGCCTTTTCTGAACCGGCCATTCTTCACAGCTTCCTCGATAAAATTGCCGAGGCGATCGCCGTTTATGTTCGTTACCAAATCGACTGCGGTGCCCAACTGGTGCAATTATTCGATTCCTGGGCTGGTCAACTAAGCCCCCAAGACTACGACACCTTTGCCCTGCCCTATCAGCAAAAAGTAGTCAAGCTGGTTAAGGAAACCCACCCAGATACACCGTTAATTCTTTACATCAGCGGTAGTGCCGGCATTCTGGAACGCATGGGTAAATCCGGGGTGGACATTGTCAGTGTGGACTGGACTGTGGACATGGCCGACGCCCGCCAACGCCTGGGTCAAGCCATGAAAGTACAGGGCAATATGGACCCCGGTGTCTTGTTTGGTTCTCAAGACTTTATCAAAGAACGGATTTTAGATACTGTGCGCAAAGCGGGCCAGGGGGGGCATATTTTCAACCTCGGCCATGGTGTTTTGGTGGGTACCCCAGAGGATAATGTCCGCTTCTTCTTTGAAACGGCTAAGCAAGTGGACCAATTGCTGTAATGACAATTGGTTATTGATATTTGTTTAGTGGTTTCAATGCTACTTCGCTAAATTAATGCCAGCAACAGATCAAAAAATATCCCCCCTAGCTCCCCTTGATGAGGGGACAAGCCCATAGGCGGGGGGATCAAGATTATTCATCATTTGATTATTGCTCGACTCCCACTTGTCGCAGTAGTTGCCACGGCCCCAATTGTTGTAACAACTCCAACTGTTGTTGATTTTTTACCAGTAAGCCACCGGCAAAACCCAACGCATTAACTTCAATGTCTTGGTAGGATTGCTGGGAACGGGGCACGATCGCCAAAAACTCCCTAGTCATTAACAGATTGTAGGCGTGGGGTCTCGCTCCCACTGTGGTTTGTAATGACAATTGCTGCAACATATCCCGATAAATTTGGTGGCAAATCTTGCCTCCGTCAGCTTGGTTAATCACGTCCATGGTGAGGGGGGCGATCGCCGTTTGGAAGGGTAGTTTTTTTGCTTGAATAAAATGATCAGCCAGGGGAAATTTTTGACTATTTTCCACCAAAGGAAAGGGAATCCATTGTAAATGACGGTGGGGTTGACTGGCCCCCGCTTTAGGGCCGCTGTTATAAAATACTAATCCTTCTTTTTCTTTTAATACCTGCACCGCCGCGGTGAAATCCCCTAGGGTCAAAGGATTTTGTTGATCTTCAAACTCCCGCGTGACAATTAATAAATGTTGATCTACTACCTTGAATTTATTTAGTAATCCCAAATGGGTCTGGGAAAAATGTCCCACAAATAGATCAGGGTCGTAGGGCAAAAATGGATTAATTTTCTGGCGATGTTGGTGTTCAGTGGTAATTTTTTTGCGATGGATTTGGGTCAAAATTCGTACTACAAAATTTATTTCTCCTGCCTCCAGGGTAGTTACCGCCGTATTGATGGGTTGGAGGGCACCGGTTTTGAGGGCGTGGTCACTCTGGGCTAGTAAACGGGGCCACAATTGACCGGGGAGGAGATAGGATTCAGCCATGGTGAGGGAAAAATAGGTAACTACGTTCTTGGCACAGGGCAACAACAATTAACCATTAGCAAAACCCCTGATTATGCCCATGGGGAACACTGCCAAGGGCGAAATTTTGCTGGAGCCGTTCCTTGATCCTACACCGCGCAGTGGAGAGCACTACCCGTCAAACAACCTGTAAAGACTGATTATCTTCCCAAATGCTACTATCTACATTCAGTTGGCTCAATTTGGTGCGGGCTAAGTCGGCCCAGAAATTACGGTGGCGGCGATCGCTAAGGTAAATTTGGTCATTATCTTCAGCTTTGCCACACGCTTCAATAAAAAAGTAGGCCAATTGCTTAGCAGTGATGTCAGAACCGCTAATCTGAAAATGGAAAAGTAAATCCCGTCGTTGGGGGGCGGCAACGTGGGCATAGAGCATGGTGAAATCATGGCTAGCCCCATGGTCAAACATTTGTGGTCTAGGCATGGATTGATTACCAAAACTATCTGTATTCGTGCCCTTTAGTTGGGAAACTAAGAGTAAATGTCGTAGGCTTGGGGTCGCGGGCAAAACGCCAGAATAGTACAAAATTAAGGGGGCAGTCAGATTTTGAGAAGCTTTGAAATTCCAATTGGCTTTATCCAGGGGAAAATAAGTCAAAAACTGATGCCATTCCGACATAGATGTGGGCATATTTTTACCAAGAATTTTTGTCAAATCTTGATTTAACTATTGTTTATTTTAGCAATTGTCTCACCATAGTTGGTGATTAATCCCACCGCTAATCAGACAATGCAATCACTACCGTTTGGAAGAAAACTGACCCTAATCGTCATCATTTCTGCCCTGTAAATTGCCTTCACCATTGTCAGTCAAGCCATTCTGCCCTAGGATAACATTCGTCATGAAGCGGAATCCGTGAGGTTGCAATGGGTCATAAATATGATGTCTATGGTATGGGAAATGCCCTGGTGGATATGGAATTTGAGGTTACCCCAGAGCAGTTAGCCAGCCTAGGCATTGATAAAGGGGTGATGACCTTGGTGGAAGAAGCCAGGGAAAATGAACTAATTGCCCAATTGGCCCAACAGCGCGGCAAACAAAGCAGTGGCGGTTCTGCGGCTAATACCCTGGTGGCCCTGGCCCAACTGGGGGGTACGGGTTTTTACGCCTGCAAAGTGGGCAAGGATGAGGCCGGAGCCTTTTATCTCCAGGATTTGAACGATTGTGGTCTCGATACCAACCCCCACCATGAAAGCGCTGGGGAAGGTATTACTGGTAAATGCTTGGTTTTTGTCACCCCCGATGCCGATCGCACCATGAACACCTTTTTGGGGATTAGCGGTAGTTTGTCGGTGACGGAAATGGATTGGCCAGCGTTACGGCAATCCCAATATCTTTATCTGGAAGGATATCTGGTCACCTCCCCTAGTGCCAAAGCTGCCTGCATCGAAGCTAAGGCGATCGCCGAACAGTCCGGGGTGAAAACCTGTCTCTCCCTATCTGATCCGAACATGGCCAAATTTTTCCAGGATGGCTTAAAGGAAATGCTAGGACAAGGGGTAGATTTATTGTTTGCCAATGAAGCGGAAGCCCTAGAAATGGCCGGTACTTCAGACCTCAATCAGGCGATCGCCTACTGTAAAAGTATTGCCAAAAACTTTGCCCTCACCAGGGGCGGAGAAGGGTCACTAATTTTTGATGGCGAGAATTTATTAACCATTAGTACCCCTAAGGTTCAACCCATTGATACGGTGGGGGCGGGGGATATGTACGCCGGGGGATTTTTATATGGTTTAACCCACGGCATGGACTATGAAAAGGCTGGGCAATTGGCATCGGAAACAGCATCCAGAGTAGTTACCTGTTACGGCCCCCGCTTGGCGACGGCAACACTGCAAGAGATTTTACAGTCTGTTCAGGCAGTTTAAGATAGGAAAACTATTTTCCCAAAGTCATATCGCTCTACTATTAGTCTAGTTAGGTAATTTTCAAATGAATCCCCAGAAGCCTATGATAGCAAGGCTTTTAAGCTGTGTACTTAATAAAAAGTCTTGCTTTTGTATTTTTACGTTGGAAGAATCCTGAAATTCTTTTCTGGTAGGGATTTCATGGAGTAAAACCAAACGATTGATTCCCAGACTCAGGAAAGAGCGATAAATCCTGTAACTTGGTCAAGGATTAGAAAAAAAGCGATTAGTACTGGTGGAAAAGCAAAAAAAAGCGGCCAGTTTCGTCCCCATTGAATTAGGTTCGGAAACTAGCCCTGTGCTACATTGTGCACCCGCTTTTTTGAATCCTGCCCTCATTATCTGGTTCCCACTGGGGGTCAACAAGCCGATGGGTCACTGGAGAACGGTGATTCTAGTCACAGCCACTCTGTGCCACTTTCAAGCTCAATCCAAAGATTCAACCAGGCGATCGCCAGATTTTAGCCCAGGCATAGGTAGAGAAATTAGACTTTTTGGTCCTACTCCAGATAAACCCAACTAGTATGGTTTCAGGCGGCTTCGTTTCCGGCAGGGACGGGCCCAATGGATATACTGGGGGAGCAATCCACCTCAGTTTGTTTTAAATTACTAAATTCTTCTTGTTTATGCCCATTTCTCCCACCTCCCTAGCTAACGATGATTACTGCGTACTTGGTTTAGCCACCTGCTTTTTGCGGGAAGACGGTGACTTCCATGCGGTGGACATCATTGAACCTATTCCCTCGGCGGCCCTAGAAGCCATTCTCAAACAGGTGCCCACTTCTTACCAATGGGCGATCGCCGTGCAAGCGGGGGAAGTATTGGCAGGGGAAAAAATTAACAAACCGGGCATTTTTGACCAGAGTGCCCAATTCTGTGACGACTTTGTGGAAAGATTCACCGCAGCGGCCCGGACTTACCAGGTACGTCCCCAAGCGAAGGAACATTTAGCCATTGGGGAAAAATGGGATAAGTTTAACTTTTCCTTGGAGAAGAAACGGATCCTCAATGACAGTAAGGTGGTGAAAACTGAAGATAACGTTAAGCAACATTCCCACACCCACCAACGCTTGTAAGCAGAAAGTCATAGGGAGACAATGGCAAATTTCAAAGAGGCTTTTTAAAGCCCTCAGTTTCCATAAGTTTGGGGAGAAACTAGGAAAAATTACCCCAGAATTGAGGTCGCTTTAGTGGGTCAGTTTGACGAGCAAACCAGATCTTAGGAAACGACGGATTGTTGTCTTTTTCTGGCTCGGTGTTGGGTAAACCAACTTTGTAATTGTTCACGGCATTGCTCCTGACACACTCCCCCTAGACGTTGCAGACGGTGATTAGAGGCGGCGCTGGCGGCTAAGTCGAACACACTGTCGATGGTGCCGGTTTTGGGGTCGGGGGTGCCATAAACTAATAACCCTAAACGGGCTTGGATAATGGCGCCGGTACACATGGGGCAGGGTTCCAACGTGACATAAAGGGTACACTCATTCAATCGCCAATGGCCCAGCCGATGGCAAGCAGTTTGGATGGCCAGAATTTCTGCGTGGGCGGTGGGATTTTGATCCCGTTGTTTACGATTTTGGGTGGTGGCTAAAACTTGCCCCATGGAGTTGACCACCACTGCTCCCACAGGAATTTCCCCCTCGTTGCCCGCTTCTTCCGCCAAGGCGATCGCCATTTGCATCCAATCTTCATGGGTGGGCAGGGGTTGAGGCAATTGATCCATTGGTTATGTTTGAGTTATTTTTTTGTGGGATTAATCAATGAAATTAATCAATTTTAATGCTTGATTGATAATAGCATCGCGGTCTACTTTTTCTGCTAAGTTAACGGCATCATAAATTCCACCAAAAGCATCCAGGGAGGCGTTATCTAAAGCTCGATCATAGGCTTCAACCAAAATTTCTTGTAAATCTGGTTAGCTGAGATAATAGCCCCCCGCTTTTCTGCGTTTATTAATGCGCTCGATAGCGTTAATGGCATTGCGAATAGAAACTTCCCAGAAGTTAGTACTTCTTGCCTCCGCCTGTTGCTTAATCAAATGAACCAGTAAAACAATGCAATAACTATAAATTTTATTAATTTTATCTTCCTTGCTCATGGTTTCTAATTCATCGATTAAAGCCAGAGCGGCCGTGGTTTCCCCAGATTGCACTAATAGTCTTAATTCTAATAATTCTTCCATGGTCTCAACCTAAGTAATGACACCCACCTGTTCAATTTTACGGCGGGCTTCCACTGATTGGTGAAAATCCACACAGGGGCGGGGATAATCTACTCCCAATTGCACTCCCCATTGTTTTTGTTCTGTGGCAGATAATAACCATGGTTGGTGGATTTTTTCACCGGGTAAATTCTTCAATTCCGGCAACCAGTAGCGTAAATAATCCCCTTGGGGATCATATTGTTGACTTTGTTTAGGAATATTAAAGTAGCGGAAATCCCTAGCGTCATTACCTATGCCAGCGGTGTAGTTCCAATTGCCCCAATTACTACAAACATCATAATCAATTAGGCAAGATTCAAACCATTCTGCTCCCCATCGCCAATCAATGCCCAAATTTTTGCAGAGAAAACTAGCGACATTTTGCCGCCCCCGATTAGACATAAAGCCAGTGAGATTTAATTCCTGCATATTGGCATCCACTAGAGGGTAACCAGTCTGCCCCGATCGCCAGAGTTCAAAACGGACTTGATCCTGCTGCCAGGGCAATTTTTTGTTCAGTAATCCCCCTCGATCAAATAACCTGTTGCCATATTTTTGGGCCACAAAACGAAAAAAATCCCGCCACATTAGCTCAAAAATCAACCAGTAGGTAGAATCATTACTAATTCGTTCCTGCTCATAGCGTTTCACTTCTTGGTAAATGAACCGGGGGGAAAGACAGCCCAATGCTAACCAAGGGGAAAACTTGCTGGAATAATCCGCTCCCACCATGCCATTGCGGGTTTCTTTATAACTTTTTAGGCGATCGCCATCCCAAAAGTAACTTTGTAACCTCGCCAAGCCTGCTGTTTCTCCCCCTTGGAAAGCTAAAACAGAGCGTGAATCCATGGTAGCGGCGGGGAAAAATTCTGACGGTGGCGGAGTTAAGGTCAGTTGAGCATCAGGGCTAGGAGGCAGTGGAGAGGGGGTAGAAAAACACGGACGAATGGAGATTTTTTTCTTTTCGACACTTTTGCGGAAATTGGTAAATAAATCCGGCAAATCTTGGATAAAAAAAGGTAAATCTTCGGGATGGTAAAGGGTGCTTCCCCAATAACCTTCTGCTTGTATACTGAAGATCGCTAACTCCTTGATCAAACTGCGCTCTACATCTAACTCTTCTTGGGTAACTTCCCGATGATAATAAACAGTTTTAGCGTTAACTCGCTCGGCTATTTGGGGAATTACTTGCTCTGGTAATCCCGTCGTTACTAACAACTTATTCCCTATTTTCTGCAAATTTTCAGCTAAATTCTGCACCCCTTGCCGCAGAAAATTAGCCCGCCAAGCTCCCGTTTTCGGGAAACCCTGGGCAGTGTGGCCAAATTGTCTGGGGTCATAACAGTAAACAGCGGCGATTGCCAAACCTGATCGCCATGCTCGATAGAGGGGTTCATGATCATGCAAACGGAGATCATTACGAAACCAAACCAAAACGGTGGAGGAAGCCATGGGGTTAAAGGGAAAAATTCCACTCGGTAAAATGGTCTAAAAATTGAACCAAGGAAAACTATTTTTCTTTATTTTTAATCGACTTAATCGACCGTGGCCATGGCAATTGTGCGTTAGTTTTACCTACTTTTAACCATCTTGGGGGGGAGTTTGGAGGTGATTTAATCTTTCCTGGGCTTCCGCTATGGTGGGCTGCAAAGCCAGGGCCTTTTCGTAGCTGGGAATGGCCTCTGCTTGGCGTTCCATCGCTTCGAGTAGTAGCCCCCGGCTGAGCCAAACCTCGGCATTGTTCGGATTTTGGGCCAAAGCTTCATCAAAGTTAATTAGGGCCTCCGCTAATTTTCCCATTACCCCCAGGGCACTACCTCGATTTTGCCAAGCCGCAGTCATGTCGGGATTTAGATTAATTGCTTCCCCCCAACTGGCGATCGCCTCTTCTAGTTCTCCTCTTTGGGCCTGCTGTATGCCAAGGTTGAACCAGTCTTCTGGACTATGGGGTTGCGTGCCTTGGCTGTACTCCACTTCCACTCCATCGCCATTGTTGGCAGTCAATTGCTCAGTGGCAGAGTCAAAACTCTCCGTTATCTCTGCTGTTTCTACCGGCTCAACGGGGACAGAATCTTGGTCACCAGTTTTATTCAGCGCTTCCACCAACATATCAGCGGGAATATTAAACTTCTCCATCAGCCCCTGTAAAATCACCTGGGGATCGGTGCTTTCAATGCCCAAAAATCCGGCAAAATGGGCCACTAAAGCGGGATCATGGGGTAAGCGTTGCACCAACTCATCAAAGGTGAAACTTTCCATTTGCCCTTCAGCTTGAGCCTGCTCCACCGAGACTAAATCCGGGCCATCATATTCCCACACCGTATCCATCTGGGGTGGTGACTGCCTAGCATACAGCTCCCTGCCAATGCGCTGGGACTTATCCCCAATGGGGGCAATCTGGGGAAAGGATTGGGCCAATTCCCCCAAACGCATCATCCGGGCGGCTAAAACTAAATTGGGGGAAGGGGAAGCCAGCACTGTAGTTTGAAAACGGTCTAACCAGTCAAGCCATTGCTTAGGGCGACAGCGGTGGTCCAACTGTTGAAAAAATTTGAGAATGCGTCCTTCGTGCCAACCGTGGGCAATGCCTTCCAAGAGTTGATTGAACAAAAACTCATAATCAGTGTCGCTCAGGGGGGGAAGTTCCTGGAGGGATTTACTCCTCGGCCCTGGGCCGCCCACCAAAGGGGCAAAAAGTTGTTGGATCCACTGCCAAATACGCTGGAAAAATTTCTGCATCCTAAAATGGGGTGACGGTCACTGTTGACGGATTACGGGGGCGACATTTACTGACAATTATTCTAAGCCATGGTTTGCCCCTCCCTAGGGATTGTCAACATCAGCGGAGTTTGGCCCTGGATTTTTGGCGATCGCCGGTTGCAATTTGAAAACTGCCACTACCATGGGGGGTAAAGTATCAGCGTCATTGCCCAGTCCGATTCCATTGGAGCCATTGCATGAGTACCACCCAAGCCCCTCCCCTCGTTTCCCTCCAAGCCCCCAAGGACGTTTCCCTCGAGGCGATCGAGTCTGAGTTAGCCCAAATTTGGCAAACCAGTGCCCAACAGGAAGAGGGTTTAATCGCTACTAGGGCCACCACGTTCAGTTTTTTAGTGTATGAACCGGATGGGGTCCAATCCCTGCTGGCCGCCCTCGGTTACTACACTGGCCCCATTGACGGCATTGCGGGGCCCCGTATGACCGCCGCCATTAAGTCGGCCCAAAAAGCTTTGGGGGTGGCCGTTACCGGACTATCTAGCCCAGAATTTAAGCAAGCATTACAGACTGCCTTTGAAACTGCCCACCGGGAAGGCAATTTACTCAGCACCGCTGAACGGATCACGAAGCCCTATTCCCCCGACCTAGAAGGGAGTGGCATTGCCGATACCATTGCCGCTTCTAACCCCTGTCGCATTATTACCCTTTGCCCGACTGCGGAGGATGACCAGGGAGTACAGGCCCAGCTTTCCGCCTACTGTCCTATCCAAAAGACCCAGCACAATACTCTTATTTGTTGTGAATACATTACTCTGCGGGGCACTTCTGATGCGTTGGAGCGCATTACCGGTGTGATCACGGAATTAATGTTGCCCACCCTACCTAAATATGTGTGGTGGAAAGCTAGCCCAGAAATGGAGTATGGGTTATTTCAACGGTTATTGTCCCATGCGGACATGATCATTGTGGATTCCAGTATTTTTAACAATCCCGAACAGGATTTGTTCCAGTTAGCCCAATTGGTTAATAAGCCAGAGGCGATCGCCGATTTGAATTGGAGCCGCTTAGCGCCATGGCAGGAGCTGACAGCGGAAGCCTTCGATCCGCCGGAGCGTCGTTCTGCGGTGGGGGAAATTGACCAAATTTCCATTGATTATGAAAAGGGTAACCATGCCCAGGCATTGATGTATTTGGGCTGGGTGGCCAGTCGTTTGCAGTGGACTCCCGTTAGCTATAGCTACCAACCAGGAGTATACGAAATTCACAAAATCCAATTCTGTGCCCCCAACCAACGGGCCATTGAAGCAGAACTGGCCGGTTTACCCTTGGCCGATACGGGGCAGGTGCTGGGGGACTTAATTAGTCTCAAACTGGGTTCCACCAATACCCAGGCCGAATGCGGCACAGTACTTTGTTCCGGTACCGTCGGTTGTATGCGCATGGAAGCAGGGGGCGGGGCGCAAAATTACCGGGTGCAACAGGTCACCGCCCTGGACGACCAAAATACGGAGCAATTACTGGGACGACAACTGCAACGCTGGGGCCGGGATGCTCTCTACGATGAATCCATGGCGATCGTGTTGGCTATTTTACAACTGTCTCAGGCAGGATAATGGCAGAATGAACCATTAACCTCCTTTGCTTAATTCGTTCTTAACCTTCTTCGGCCATGACTTCCCCCACTGCTCCGTTGATTTCCTTTGACCAGTTACAAAAAAACTTTGGCCCCCTCGAGGTTCTGCGGGGAGTAACGGGAGAAATTTACCCTAAGGATGTTATTTCCATCATTGGCCCTTCTGGTTGTGGCAAGAGTACCTTTTTGCGTTGCCTCAATCGCCTAGAACCCATCAGTGGTGGTCAATTAGAGGTGACTGGGGTGGATTTGTCGGGGGCAAAGATTGACCAAAAACATCTGCGGCAATTGCGGGTGCGGGTGGGCATGGTATTTCAGCATTTCAATCTTTTTCCCCATTTAACGGTGCTACAAAATTTGTTGTTAGCTCCCCGGAAAGTTCTACAAATTCCCATGGCCGAAGCTAAGGACCGGGCCCTGACCTACCTCGATAAAGTGGGTTTAGGCACTAAGGCAGATAATTATCCCGACCAACTCTCTGGTGGCCAAAAGCAACGGGTGGCGATCGCCAGGGGTCTGTGTATGAAACCAGAAATTCTTTTATTTGATGAACCCACCAGTGCCCTGGACCCAGAACTAGTGGGGGAAGTGCTGAACGTGATGAAACAATTGGCCGAAGAGGGCATGACCATGGCGGTGGTGACCCATGAAATGCAGTTTGCCCGCGAAGTATCCAATCGAGTCTTTTTCTTTAACCAAGGGATCATTGAAGAAGAGGGGGACCCCGACGAAGTTTTTCGCAATCCTAAGAGCGATCGCCTGCGGGCATTTCTCAGTCGCATTCAGTCCAACTAGTTAGTTCAGTAATCAATTTTTTCTAAGTTCTCCGTATTTTCACGGTTGATTTTTCAACCAAACCTTCTGCTTTCCTTAGCTTTTTCCCAAAATGGTGGGGACTTAAAACAAAACGCCTAGGACGAATGCCCCGGTGACCGGCCTAAGTAGCCATAAAAATAGGCCAGCGAAAGGCGATCGCCAGCCTGGGGATAGAAGTAAAATTTTTACTAGTGTGGTTTTTGATCTATTTTCCAGTAATGCTTGGTTAAAGAGCCTGGAAATTACGCCAAACCCCCATTAAAATCCCCTGGATTTCAACGTCACTGGCTTTCAGTTCTTGACCGGGGCCTTTGTTGTTGGAGGCCTTAAGTACGACCTTAGTGCCATCTTGGTAATAGCGTTTGATAGCAATTTTGCCACCCTTAATGCTGGCAGCTACCAACTCCCCATCTTCGATTTCTTCTTCCCCAGTCACAGAACGGAGAATCAGCATATCGCCTTCGACAATAAAGTCGTCTACGAGGTCATTGCTCATTACCCGGAGGGCAAAAACCGATGACTTCTTCATTAGGGGGGCAAAGTCAATCTTTTCCACTTCCTCTGCGTCTGCTTCCACTAGTTCACCGCCTTTGAGTTCGCCGATGACGGAAACTCCTTTTGGTTTTTGGTGGAGAATTCTCAGGGTGCGGGCTTTACCATCAGTCCAATCGACGTAACCCTTATTGCGCAGCCGTTCCAGCCGACTTTGAATGGGGGCCGGAGAACGCAAATTCATGGCCCGCATCATTTGGCGGATAGAGGGGGCGTGCTGGGTTTCGTCAATGTAACTAACTAACCAGTCAAAAAGTTCTTTTTGGGCTCGGGTGAGAGGTTCCATGTAATATCTCCTATAGGAATGTATTTAGGACTCTCGGACTATTTTAAACCCAGTCATAACATTCAGGGCAACCATACTAAAAAAGACACAAAATTTTACATTTATGCCTATTTTTCCTCATTTTTGGTTATTAAAAGGCGATCGCCGCTGTAATTGAGGGCAAGAAAAATAGGAATCAGTGATTACCCTGAAAAACCCTATTGTTGTCCCCCATAATCTCAGCGATTGCCGATCTTCTCAGCTTCCTGCACCTGTTCAATTAAGCCCCGTACCTCCTTGGTGCCAGCGGAAGGTTCAAAGGCCAGGGGAAATTTACCACTCCCAATCATCCGTAGACCCAGGGGTAAAATACTAGCAATGCCTTTGAGATCCCGGAAAAAATTACCCACTACGTAGATACCAAATTTCCGCTCATCCACCCAACCACCGGCCTTAACCAAATCCACCATGACTTTACGGTGGCGTACTGGGCGACTATCCTGGGCTGTTTTCTTAGCCAGAAGGGCAGACTTAATTTTGCCAATCTGGTCCATGGGGGCCACTTCCATCGGGCAAACTTCATTGCAGAGGTAACAGCGGGTACAACCCCAAGCTCCAGCGGTGGCATTGTTGTAGTTTTCGAGGCGATCGGCTGTGGCTCCATCTCGGGAGTCGGCCAACAATCTTTGGGCTTTGGCTAGGGCATGGGGCCCCACAAAATCGGGGTTAACAGATTTGGCGTTGCACTCGGAATAGCAGGCCCCACAGAGGATGCAATTGCCCATTTGGTCGAGTTTTTCCCTTTCCGCCGGGGTCTGGAGAAATTCCCGTTCCGGTACCTTGCGGCCCTGGGTACTAACGTAGGGCTCCACCCGTTGCAGGTCATCCCAGAAGGGTTGCATATCGACAATTAAATCTTTGATCACGGGCAAATTGCCAAGGGGGGCCACCGTCACCACCGGAATGCCCGCTTCGTTAACCTGGGTGAACAATTGGGTTTCACTGCCCACATTTTCCTTACAGGCCAAGGCCGATCGCCCATTAACCCGCATACTGCAACTGCCACAGATGGTGTTGCGACAATTTTTGCGGAAGTTCAAGCTCCCATCCTGTTCCCATTTAATCCGATTTAAACACTCCAAAATAGTAGTGCCGGGCTCCACTTCTAGATCAAACTTTTCTAGGTAGGGAGATTGTTGCGGTTTTTGGCGCAAAATTTGGAATTGGACTTGCATAGAAAACACCGTAGGGAAAGCAATGTTGGCCGAGGCTCCACTTCAAAGTTTAGTGGAAGATTTATTGCCGTGGGTGGGGATTGGGCCATGGAAATAGGGCAGGGAAAAACCAGAGCTATTGCTCAATTACTTGCCCAGACTTTTGACACCGTTCAATAACATCACTAAGCCCGCCACCAAAATGCCTAAGGCGATCGCCCCCAAAATCCAATCCAAATTAGCCGTATTTTCCATATTTTCCAAGGGTTAATGTCCAGAGGGTCGTGAATGATTTCGACGGGCAAAAATGGCTATTTTTTCGCCAATCCCAATTATGATGATCCTAATCTAACTGTTGGACTAAACTTCCTTCCGTGGAATTTTTGTTAATAAAATTGACAAATTTTTCCACCATTGCTGGGTTACGCCAACCCCGTTGCGCTTCTCCTTGTAAAATTTCCAAGGCATGAGCTGTATTTACCGCCTGCTTATAGCGACGGTTATTGGTCAAAGCAGTGAAAATATCAATGATTTGAAAAACCTGTGCCAGCAGTGGAATTTCCTTGCCCTGGAGGCCATCAGGATAACCACTGCCATCCCACCGCTCATGGTGATAACGCATAATTTCCCCCACAGCCCTGCGCCCAGCCAGGGGTTCAAAAATGGTGGCCGCCACATGGACATGGTCCCTTACACAGTCCAATTCTGTGGAGTTGAGGGGCCCTTGTTTGAGCATAATTTCATCGGGCACTTGGATCATGCCCAAATCGTGTAGACGGGCAGCAAAAACAAGATCATCGATTTGCCCTTGTTCTAGACCAAGAAATTGGCCAAAACCCGCCACCAGTTGACTACACGTAATGCTAGCTTCTCCAACAGCGTAACGTTCTTCGATCACCGCCGCTAAACGAAACAAAACCTGTTCAATCTGGGCGACGGATTCCGTTAATTTCTTTTTCTGGATCAACAAATCCACTTGATTGAGCAGTTCTACCCGCTCCAGGGGTTTGAGTAAGTAGGCATCGGCTCCACTGGCCCGACTACGAAGACGACATTGGGGGTCATCCATGGCATTGGTGAGGATGACGGGAATATTTTGGCCGGCGGGGCTATGTTTGATGGCTTGGCATAATTCGATGCCATTTTGGTAGGTTAAATTGACATCCATCAACACTAAGTCTGGAGCAACTTTTTCCACTTGTTCCACCACTTGGCCACAACTAAATCCCTGGGTGGTTTCCCCTTCAATGATTTGGTAGTTGTTCAAACGTAAAAGGTCGGCGCTAGCAATGCGACTGTAGGGGTGGTCATCCAGCAAAAAAATACGGAGGGGAGAAATTTGGTTCACGGATAGCCAGGGTTAAACTGCGGTCTTGTTCATCATCCTCTGCTCAAGGGGTTTGGGGTCTCCTTGGGCCACAATTTTGCCTTCTTCCAGCAGAAAAGCTCCATCACAATAGTCTAGCTCTTCCAAGCGATGGGTTACCCATAGGGCGGTGATGCCCCTTTCTCGGACTAGTTTTTGTACTTGCGACACTAATTCCCGTTGACTGTCCCGGTCTAGCAGGGCCGTGGGTTCATCCAACAACAGAACGGAACAGTGTCTGGCGATCGCCCCGGCAATGGCAATGCGTTGTTTTTGGCCGCCACTGAGGGCGTAGATGGGTCGGCGGGCCATATCGGCTAAGTTAACTGCTTGGAGGGCTTCCCCAACCCGGCATTTCACCTCCTGGGGAGATAGTTTTTCTTTGACCAAACCAAAGGCAATGTCGGCTCCTACGGTGGGCATGACCAATTGATGGTCAGGATTTTGGAAAACAAAGCCCATGGGCTCTGCCAATTTCACTACACCGCCATGGGGAGTGAGGAGTCCCGCCAATAACCTTAATAAGGTAGATTTTCCACTACCATTGGTGCCCAAAAGCATCCAAAATTGGCCCTGGGGTACCGCCAGGCTACAGTTTTGTAAACCGGGACGGGTGGGGGACCACTGAAAACTCAGATCCTGGGCGACGATGGCGGGGGCAGGGGGAGACATGGAAATGGGAAGGGATAGGCCACCCCAATTTTAAGTTACCGAGCCAAAGCAGGTCGATGGGCACCGGACTTTGCCCCTGTTCAAAATTAGGTCTGGAAAATGGCTCAGCCTAGGTGGGTTTAGGTACACTGCAAAGAGATTTCATTTCTCAAAATTATTGCCATGGCAACTATCCAAGCTTTGTGGCGCTTTTCCCGACCCCACACCATCATTGGTACTACCTTGAGCGTTTGGGCCGTGTACCTATTGGCCATGCTGGGGCAAGGCACTCCAGCTATTTTTTGGGCTTCCCTTGGTTTGGTTTTGGGCGCTTGGCTGGCTTGTCTGTTGGGCAATGTTTACATTGTCGGCCTAAACCAGTTATGGGACGTGGAAATTGACCGCATCAATAAGCCGAATTTGCCCTTGGCTAACGGAGATTTTTCCCTCGCCCAGGGCCGTTGGATTGTGGGACTTTGTGGCGTTACGTCCTTGGCGATCGCCTGGGGATTAGGGCTATGGCTGGGGTTAACGGTGAGTATTAGTTTGGTCATTGGCACGGCCTATTCGGTGCCGCCGGTGAGGTTAAAGCGCTTTTCCCTGCTGGCGGCCCTGTGTATTCTCACAGTGCGGGGAATGGTCGTTAACTTAGGCTTATTTTTATTTTTTAGAACTGGTTTGGGTTCCCCCCCTACCTTGATTACCCCCATCTGGGTTTTGACCCTATTTATTCTGGTTTTCACCGTGGCGATCGCCGTCTTTAAAGATGTACCGGATATGGAAGGTGATAGACAATTCAAAATTCAAACCTTAACCCTACAAATCGGCAAAAAAAATGTATTTGTTGGAACGCTAATTTTATTGACTATTTGCTATGTTGCCATGGTGATTTGGGGCTTATGGACTGTTTTTCCCCTGAATATACCGGTTTTTATTGGCTCCCATTTACTTTTATTATTCTTACTTTGGGGTCGGAGTCGGGGGGTGGATTTGGAAGATAAGGGGGAAATTGCCAGTTTTTATCAATTCATCTGGAAATTATTTTTCTTGGAATATTTACTTTATCCTTTAGCCGTTTGGTTGCCCGCCTTTAAGTTGACTATATTTTGATGATTTTTCTACTTTTAAAATCCCTAATATTCCGTAAAAAATTAGTATTCTGTCGAAAATAAATGAAATTTCTTCCCCACAGTGGTTACCATTGGCAAGGTCAATCTCCCTTTTTTGAAGGTTGGTATGTGCGCCTGCTTTTGCCCTACTCCGGGGAAAGTTTCGCCTTTATGTACTCCATCGAAAATCCCGCTGGCGATCTCCATTACGGTGGCGGTGCAGTGCAAGTCCTAGGGCCGGCCACAGGGACAAAGGCAAATCAGGACGACCAACTAATTTGGCGGACATTTCCCTCAGTACAAAAATTTTGGGCCAGTCCCCAGCAGTTTGCCCTGGGTCATTGGGGAAAACATACAAGCAAAGAGCCGGCCAGCCCCCTACCATCGGACGAATTTTTTACCCTGGTTAAAGAAGGTTATCAAATCTATCACCATCAACACCAAGGACAAATCACTAGTGGCGATCGCCATTGTCGTTGGCAGTTCACCGTAGAACCAGAAGTAACTTGGGGGAGTCCTAACCGATTTCCCAGGGCCACCGCCGGTTGGCTTTCCTTTTTACCCCTGTTTGATCCTGGTTGGCAAATTCTTTTAGCCCAAGGTAGAGCGCATGGCTGGCTGGAATGGCAAAGCAAACGGTATGAATTTGACCAAGCCCTAGTTTACGCCGAAAAAAACTGGGGTCGTTCCTTTCCTTCCCGCTGGTTTTGGCTCCAAGCCAATCATTTTCCCCAACATCCAGGGCTGAGCGTCACTGCGGCTGGGGGGGAACGCATTGTGCTCCATCGCACCGAAGAAGTGGCTTTGATTGGAGTGCATCACCAAGGTGATTTTTACGAATTTGGCCCGGGCCATGGCACCGTTACCTGGCAAGTAGCTCCCTGGGGCAGTTGGCAACTAAAGGCTAGCAACGATAGGTATTGGGTCACCCTCTCGGGAACAACGGAGGAAAAAGGGAGTTTGGTCCACACCCCCACCGCCCAGGGTTTACAACTAAATTGCCGAGACACCACTAGGGGACATTTACTTCTACAGTTAGGAGCTATTGGTAAGGGTTTGATGGTAGCAAGCAGAACAGACACTGCCGGTCTGGAAGTGGGTGGTAATTGGGGCCTTGGGTAGGGAAAATTTAAATAAAAAAACAGTGCTACCTCTAGGGATAACACTGCTCTGCTTTAATTCGTTAGGTTTTGATCAACTACAAGCCATCAGTTGACATACCGATGTGCTCAAACGGATTTAGCCGACAAAGGCTTTAACAGGTTCAGAAACCCCAGGAGCTTCAGACCCTTTGAGGTAAGCCAACATGGTATCAGCGTCGGAACATTCAAAGGGATCCACGGGACAGTTGTCGCCGAACTCAGGCTCAATAAACATTTTTTCGATTTTGCCATCGTTGACAAACATGGAATAACGCCAGGAGCGCATGCCAAAGCCCAGGTTGGATTTTTCCACGAGCATGCCCATTTTGCGGGTAAATTCACCGTTACCGTCGGGAAGTAGTTTGACTTTGTCGGCACCAATTTGTTTGCCCCATTGGAACATGACAAAGGCATCGTTAACGGATAGACAGATAATATCGTCTACTCCTAGGGCCTGGAATTCTTCAAACAACTGCTCGTAGCGGGGCAAGTGATTGGAAGAACAGGTGGGGGTGAAGGCACCGGGCAGGGAGAAAAGCACAACCTTTTTGCCACCAAAGATTTGTTCAGTGGTTTTGTCTTCCCAACGGTAGGGGTTAGGACCAGATACGGATTCGTCACGGACACGGGTTTTGAACACTACACTGGGAACTTGTTCGGGGGTCATGGTTACCTCTGGCTATCTAAACGACTAAATTTTTGTGAGGGAATGGAGCATTTGTCGTCAATGCCTGCCCTCTTTTCTCAGAATAGTTCTGAGATAGAAATAAGTCAAGTTTAAAAATTAATATTTTTTTTATAATTATCTTATCTAATATTCTTTCCAGAAAATGTTAAGCTAGATAGACTATAGCGAAACAATGCGGATCATTGGTGTGGTAGCCGAGGCCCATGGCCCTTAGGGTTGGCCCATTAAAGGTAAACAGGTAAAACGTGCTGCACCGATGTTGGCAGAAGATGTTAGGAGGAACGGTATGCCCTTAACCAGAGAAGAAATTATTCAAACGCTGAAGGAACGAGGCCTGCGGGTTACTCCCCAGCGCTATGGGGTCTATGCCAATCTACTCCAGCGTCGGGATCATCCCAGTGCGGAACAGTTGTTGTTTGACCTTAACCAAGCCGCCCCCACATCCTCCCAGGCCACGGTGTATAGTTCCCTCAAGGCTCTGCAGTCAGTGGGGTTGATCAGAGAAGTTTTATTGGAAGAAGGGGTCTGTCGCTACGATGCCAACGTGGAGCCACACCATCATTTTTGTTGCCGTCAGTGTGGGGCGATCGAAGATGTGGATTGGGAAGAGTTACCAGCAGTGGATCTGGGCAAACTCAGACCAGGCCTAAAGGCGGAACGTTATGAAATTACTGTCCATGGCGTCTGTGAAAATTGCGCTGATTAGTTTTTGAAATTGCCGACGATCAACAGACCGCTTGCAACATTTCTGTCCAACCCCTGAATCCCCTAAGTTTGGCGGACTTTTATGCCTGTCACCCCCTAGAATTGGCAGACTAGGGAAGCTTTTGAAAAATGTTCTAACTTCCTTGCTCAAGATCCGCCAAGGCCAAACGGATTTGTTCTAGGCGGCGGCGGTTAACTCCCAAATCCGATTCTCCCAACCGGGATGCAGAGCGAACTTCAATTACAGGGCGATCGCCGGGGAAATAAAATTCCAGGTCATCGACAAAACCCATTAAGCGGCTATGGGCCTCAGCTCGAATGTAATCATCCTGAGATTCCACAATGGTGGTGCCGGGTACTACCCCTAAAATTTCCATCAATAGGCTGCGGGTATTCTCCAAATTTCCTTGGTAATGGAGTGGCTCAATGCTGTGGACGGAATCAGTGCTGATTTGACTGTTCACACAATTGGGCGTGTCGGGACAGGGGGCTAATTGTCCGCTTGTGACCCCTAGGTTTTCCGGTGTGGAGCCAGCAAAGATTTGTTCAAAGCCTGGTAGGGCGGCAAACCAAACCATCCCCGATAGCAACACAGCCAGTAGCGTACCCATGAAAAAATTCCGGTAATTGGTAAACATCAAGACCTCTTTAATCTATGGTTTCCTTGGCGATCGAGCAAGGTTAACTCCTAAACTCCAGCGGAGACAATATTCCTGATATGGGTTTTTTCCCTGGCGTGATGAAGGTCACATTCCAGAGCCCCAACGGTCTTCCCAGGGAGTTTTGTTAGTTCAATGGTTCTGGCAGGCTATGGTGAGAGTTGTTAGGATCAAAACAATGGCATTCCTTTATCAACCATGATGACCCTTACCCCTACCATTGAATTTTTTGCCGATCTCCCCGAAGAACTCAGCAATGTTAGCCTACGACGCAATGCCACTACGGGCGCCCGCACGGTGGTGATGACCTTTGAACGTCTCCAGGCGATCGAAAGATTCCAAAGTTTTACCCAAAGATTTAACGGCCATTTACGCCTTGCCGATGAAGAGGGGGCCATGGAAATTGAACCATCGTCAGTGAAATTTATTTTTGGTGGGGACGAAGGGGATGAACTCCGGGGGGCCCAGTGCAGTTTTGATTTAATTAAAAATGATCATTGGGAGCGCTTTATCCGTTTTATGGAGCGTTACGCAGAGGCCAATGGCATGGGCTACCAAGACCGCTAGGGACAAAAGTGACTGGAGCGTATTGAAAACTTTGCAAATAGACTCTAATCAGGGGACAATCTAGCGAAATTAAGCCTTGATTCTCCCTGTTGCCTGTGTTGCTAAATCTTCCCGCCGCTTTTAAATTCCGTTCCTATCAGAAGCTGATGGGGGGACTGTTGCCCTTACTGCTGTTTGCCTGTGGTAGCCCCAATGTTGGGAATGGTAGTTCTCAGCAGAATCGTCAAGAAACGCTGAAAATCCTTTCTTGGCAGGCTCCCACGATTTTGAATCCCCATTTGGCTACGGGCTTTAAGGATGCGGAGGCCAGTCGCATTGCCCTCGAACCCTTGGCGAGCTTCGACCATGAGGGCAACCTAGTTCCATTTTTAGCGGCGGAAATTCCCAATGTGGAAAATGGCGGCGTGGCGGCCGATGGTTTGTCGGTCACCTGGAAGCTAAAGCCCGATGTGCTCTGGTCTGATGGGCAACCCTTCTCAGCGGAGGATGTGGTTTTTACCTACAAATTTCTCAGCGACCCCAAAACCGGAGCCACCAGCACCGGCACCTATGAGGCGATCGCCAAGGTGGAAGCTTTAGATAAAAACACGGTCAAAATAACCTTTAAAGAACCTAATCCCGCTTGGTTTTTGCCCTTTGTGGGTAGTGAAGGGATGATTCTCCCCCAACATATTTATCAGGATTTTGTCGGCGAAAAGGCGCGCCAAGCCCCAGCCAATCTGTTACCCATCGGTACGGGGCCCTATCGGGTTGTTAACTTTAAACCGGGGGATGTGGTGTTGTATGAAGTTAACCCCCATTATCGAGACAAGGAAAATGTCGGCTTCCAACAGGTGGAAGTGAAGGGGGGAGGCGATGCCACCTCTGCAGCAAGAGCCGTACTGCAAACGGGGGATGCGGATTTTGCCCTCAATTTACAAGTGGAGGACAACATTCTCCAATCCCTGGCCCAAGGAGGCAAGGGAGAAATTGTGGCGGATTTAGGCAGTTTGAGTGAGCGCGTGATTTTCAATCTTAGTGACCCGGACCCTGGTCGCACCAATGGCGATCGCTCCTCGGTGAAGTTTCCCCATCCCTTTTTGCAGGATCCCCTGGTGAGGAAGGCGATTACGTTGGGCATTGACCGGGATTTGATTGCCAAGCAACTCTATGGCGTTACGGGACAACCCACAGCTAACGTTTTACTGTTGCCCCAGCAGTACGCTTCCCAAAATACAAGTTTTCAATTTAATCCCACCGAAGCTCAGCAATTGCTCGACCAAGCGGGTTGGAAAGACAGTAACGGCAACGGCATTCGAGATAAGGATGGTATTGAGTTGCAAATGGTATTCCAAACCAGCGTTAATCCCCTCCGGCAAAAGACCCAGCAGGTAATTAAACAAACTCTCCAGGCGATCGGCGTGGGGGTGGAACTGAAAAGCATTGACCCCAGTGTGTTCTTTTCCGGTGATCCGGCCAATCCCGATACGTTGGAAAGGTTCCAGGGGGATTTGTCCATGTTCACCACGGGCAACACTAACCCGGATCCGAGCAAATATATGCAAACCTTCACCTGTGGGGCCATTCCCACCGCAGAGAATCAATGGAGTGGAGACAATTATGGGCGTTACTGTAGCGAAGAATACGACCAGATCTGGCAAAAGGCGGTGGCTGAACTAGACCCGGAAAAGCGCCAACAACTATTCATTCAAATGAACGATTTGTTAGTGGATGATTATATTCTGGTGCCCCTAGTGCATCGCGCTAGTGTGGTGGGGGTCGGCGATCGCCTGGATGGGGTGGCGTTGACTCCCTGGGATCGTCCCACTTGGAATATTAAAGATTGGCGGCCTAAAGCAAAGTAGTGGAAGGGCTCGGGGGGCTCGTTGAAGGATTATTATTACTCTCTTTTAACGGGTCTGACGGGGCTCGAACCCGCAACTTCCGCCGTGACAGGGCGGTGCTCTAACCAATTGAACTACAGACCCAGGTTTTTCAGACTTTTACCATTACATCAGTTGTGCCGGAGATTGTCAACCCCCGACAAAAAAATCTTGTTTTTCCCAGTCGGGTAAATGGGCCGGGGCAGATAACTTGCCGTAGTCCTATCCCCCGGCTTCGATCCACTCTGGGGTAGCTATTCAACCTGGGCGATCGCCTGGCGGATAGCTTCCCGCTGCTCTTGGTCATAGTTCCACCGTTGCAAAAAGGCTTCGTAGGGCCCAGGACCGTCCAAACTTTGTTCTAACTCTGTCAATTTTTCTGGTAAGCCTGGTAGGGATAGCTCGTTGATTAAGGTCTGAGTCCGTTGAGCCACCTGCTGGGAACCCTGGGCCGCTTCCCCATGGCCGGCCCGTTGATGGAGAATTGCTGTGGCGGTGGCCATGGCCAAATTTTTCACCAACAATTCCCCTACGATCGCCGGAGAGGAACTGAGGGCTGTTAACAAAGCTGGGGTTGGTTGATCCGCCAGGGGAAAATTTTGGGCAGTGAGAAAAGTGACGAAAAAACCCCGGGCTCCGTTTTCCGTGGCCACCAAATTGGCGATCGCCGTGGTCATTTCCTGGTCACTGAGGTTATTTGCCGCAATTTCTAGCAATAGTTCCTGGCTATGGGCAATGGCCTGTTCAAAACTAAGGTCAGTGTAATTAATGGAAGCAACCATGGCATTGGGGTAAGGGTTCAAAGGCTGGGCAGTGAGGGAAAGGGAAAGGAGAGCGGGTAAAATCAACGGCAACATCGAAAATGCCTAGGAAAAATGGGAAGATTTTCTCGACCATTGTAGTCAGTGGCACCAAGATTTACACCAAACTCTGTTTTGCTCCCCGGAATTGATCTGTCCCACTAAATAAAGTATGGAATTAACAATCGGCTGGCTTTATCCCAAACTCATGAGCACCTACGGCGATCGGGGCAATGTCATTTGCATCCAACGTCGTTGTCAATGGCGGGATATCCCGGTGAAAATTCTGCCCCTGGAACAAACTAGCGATGCGGCACTATTTCTCCAAGCCGACGTAATTGTGGGGGGTGGGGCCCAGGATCGCCAACAGGAAATTGTCATGCGAGATTTGCAAGGCGCTAAGGCAGAGGCCCTAAAAAATCAGTTAGACGGCGGCATTCCCGGAGTCTTCACCTGTGGTTCTCCCCAACTGCTGGGGCATTATTATGAACCCGCCCTGGGGAAACGCATTCAGGGTTTGGGACTGCTGGATATGGTCAGTAAACATCCAGGACCAGAAGCGAAACGGTGCATTGGTAACGTGGTGTTTGAAATTACCGCTGAACCCCTACGTCAGGAATTACAGGCCATGACCGGGGAAATTCCCATTGTGATCGGCTTTGAAAATCATGGTGGCCGCACCTATTTACAAAGTGTTAGTCCCCTGGGCAAAGTTAAAACCGGCTATGGCAACAACGGCGAAGATGGTTTTGAAGGAGCCTTCCACCAAAAGGCGATCGCCACCTACTCCCATGGCCCCCTGCTGCCGAAAAATCCCTTTTTAGCTGACTGGTTGATCCGCACAGCCCTGGAGAAAAAGTATCAAGAGCAAGTACAGTTAGCGCCCCTGGAAGACCGCCTTGCCCAGCAAGCCCGCGCCGCCATGCTCAAACGGCTAGAATAGGAGCAATTTGATTACGAAACGTAACAAGCCCTCACCACTGGCTAGAGATTATGACGGACGCTCGACCACGGATTTGTATTTTAGGGGGAGGTTTTGGCGGACTTTATACCGCCCTGCGCCTCAGTCAACTGCCCTGGGAGGGCCACACCCCACCGGAAATTGTCCTCGTCGACCAACGGGATCGGTTTTTGTTTGCTCCTTTTCTCTACGAATTGGTGACGGAGGAAATGCAAACTTGGGAAATTGCTCCCCCCTTTGTGGAACTGTTGGCGGAATCAGGGGTAGTTTTTCGCCAGGCAGAAGTGACGGCCATTGATTTTGACCGCCAGAAAGTGATGTTAAATGACCAGGACAGGGGTTCGGAAAATTTAGCGTTTGATCAGTTAGTCATTGCCCTGGGGGGTCAAACTCCTTTACCCAATCTACCGGGGCTGAAGGATTATGGTTTGGGATTCCGCACCCTGGAAGATGCCTATAAACTCAAGCAAAAGTTAAAACTATTAGAACAATCCGATACCGAAAAAATCCGAGTAGCCATTGTCGGTGGGGGCTACAGTGGGGTGGAATTGGCAGCCAAACTCGGCGATCGCCTGGGGACTCGGGGCCGCATCCGCATTATTGAACGGGGCCAAGAAATTTTAGCCATGTCCCCAGAATTCAATCGTCAACAGGCCCAGGCCAGTCTCTCCGCCAAGGGCATTTGGCTAGATACGGAAACCACCGTCACCGCCATTACCGCCACCGATGTCACCCTCCAGTTCCGGGAACAGGAAGATGTAATTCCAGTAGATTTGGTGCTTTGGACTGTGGGCACCACCGTTTCCCCCCTCATCCGTAATTTAGCCCTGCCCCATAACGACCAAGGTCAGCTTAAAACCAATGCCCAACTGCAGGTGGAAGGAAAAACTAACATTTTTGCCTTGGGGGATGGGGCCGAAGGTCGGGATGCCAACGGTCAATTAATTCCCACCACGGCCCAGGGGGCATTCCAACAGGCAGACTATTGTGCTTGGAACATTTGGGCTAACTTAACCGGACGTCCTCTCCTGCCCTGTCGTTATCAACCCCTAGGGGAAATGCTGGCCCTGGGCACCGATGGCGCTGTGTTGAGCGGTTTAGGCATTAAATTAAGTGGTCCGGCCGCTTTATTGGCCCGCCGGTTGGTCTATCTCTACCGTTTTCCCACTTGGCAGCATCAATTAACAGTGGGCTTGAATTGGCTTACCCGTCCCCTGGGGGATTGGCTCAAAAATGAACCTTCCTGAGGGGAATGTCGTCTAAAAAAACTGCCTTCCCCGGCGATCGCCTCAGTGGTGACTGGGGAAGTAAAGAGCTGGTTGGGCCCCGAAAGGCTCTGCTTGCTTGCTTTGGGAACTGTATTGCGGTTACTATCTCCCAAGATTATGCGCCACACCGTTTTGATTAATGTTCCCGTTGGCGGCGGCCCCTAACAATCCGCTGAATGACTTATTACCACCCCAATGCTCTGGATGGGTCATCTGGGGGAAGACAACAGGTTCGTTCAGTGGTTCATTGAGTTGAGAAGTCCCTATGTCAAGATTGCCTGGTTTTGCTCTTACCTTTCTATCGGTCTTGTTAACCAGTCTGCCAGCCATGGCGGGGCAGTTAGTTAACTGGAATTTCAATGCTTCCCAGAATCGGTTCACTTTCTACACCAATTCCCGGGTACAACCCACCGCCCAACTGATCCCCAATCCCACCCGTATTGTGGTGGACTTGCCCGGCACCACCCTAAGTGGCCCGACCGTGCGCCAAGCCGGATCTGGCAGGGTGAGGGAAATTCGTATTGGGGAGCCGGACAGTTTCACCACCAGGGTAGTGATAGAACTGGAAGCAGGCTACACCGTTGATCCCCAACAGGTTAAAGTCCGGGGCATCACCCCGACCCAGTGGGTGGTGGAATTGCCTACTCCCGAACTGGCCCCAGCGAGCAACAACAATGCCCCTGCCCCCAATCCCGACGGCTCTTCTCTGCCTAGTCAGAATTTAACTGCAGCTAACTCCCCCCGCGCCGGTCAGCAGGACTTACAGGTCACCGGCAATGGGCTGTTTGTCCGTTTGGATAAAAACGGTGACAACAGTAATATTCGTATCCAACCCAATGCGCGCCAATCCACAGTTAACTTTGAACTCACTGGGGCGGTACTACCGGAAAGTTTGGTGGGGCAGTCTTTGCCTGTGGGGGAATACGGAGTTGAAGAGATTAAGTTTTCCGACAATCCCAATAATCCCCGCCTTTCCCTGGCCCTAGCGGACAGTGGCGGAGGCTGGAATGCCTACTATAGCCGGGTGGGGGGAGGCGTAGTTCTGCTCCCAAAGCAGATTAACCGGTCCGGGGGTTCTAACCAAGCTCCTGGATCGGCGGCCGTTTCGGTCAGTAATAACACCTCTAATTCTTCCCCTTCTTCCCCGAGTTCTTCTGGTAATAGAAGCCCCAACAATCGCCTCGTGAGTCAGGCTTCCAACCGTAATCTCGCCAATATCACCGCCATTGAGGTGACCAGGGATGATAGCCAATTGATCATCCGTGGCGATCGCCAGATTAGTGCTAGGGGGAATTTCAATCGTCTAACGGGTAACTACGAAATTCGTTTAGACCGGGCCCAACTGTCCCCCCAGTTCCAAAGTCCAGAGTTGGTCACGGGGGGCCCCATTTATCAGCTCAATATTCGCCAGGAAACCACCGATTCAGTTTTAATTCTGGTTCAGCCCAACACTGGTCGTCGTTTTGGTCGTCTGTTTCGTTCTGGGGGCAATCTTTATGCCTTGGAATTAATTCCCGATGCCACCGCCAGCCGGCCGTCGGGCAATTTATCCGCTAGTTCTTCCCCGAGAGGTACCGGTGGAGACCAAGTCTCCATTGCTGTTCAGCCGCCCCCAGCCAATGCGGCCCCTAGTTTTCCCCCGGAGTGGAGCAGTCCCCCCGCAGGCAATTTACCCTCCATTCCCAGGGGCAGTCGTTTAGTGGTGGTGGATCCTGGCCATGGCGGCAAAGATCCCGGGGCGATCGGCATCAGGGGAGTGCAAGAAAAGGACGTAGTGCTATCCGTTTCCCGGTATGTACAGCAATATTTGGAACAACAGGGAGTCCGGGTGTTGATGACTCGCACGGGGGATTATTTCATTAGTCTCCAAGGCCGCACCGACATGGCTAACCGGGCTGGGGCTGATTTATTTGTTAGTATCCACGCCAATTCCATGGGAATGGGGCGTCCCGATGTTAATGGCTTTGAGATTTACTACCACGGCAATGCAGGCCTATCCCAAGCCATCCACCGCAATGTGGTTAACTCCCTAAATGTGCGCGATCGCCGGGTGCGCCAGGCTCGATTCTACGTTTTGCGTAATTCCCGCATGCCCTCCACCCTAGTGGAAATGGGCTTTGTCACCGGCAATGAAGACAATTACAAACTGACTAATCCTGCTTTTCAACAACAGATGGCCCAGGCGATCGCCAAGGGAGTTTTGGAGTATCTGCAACAAAGATAAGTCTTGTCCGTCCATAGAATTCAAATTCAGAGAAACTTGACTTGTATGAAGGATATGGTAACTAAAACCTATTTACTTCATCTATTATTCGTGTTTCAATGACAAGCATCTTTCCTTAATTAACAGGTATAGTCCCATATAAAATGCGTGAGCCCCAGCGTAGCCGAATTGGCGTTTTTGATAGTGGTGTGGGTGGGTTAACCGTTCTACGTGAGCTGTATCGACAATTACCTAAAGAATCAATTCTTTATTTTGGCGATACCGCACGGCTACCTTACGGCAACAGATCCCCGCAAGTTATCCTCCAATATGTCCGGGAAATCCTTACTTGGATGGCAGAGGAGGAAGTGAAAATGGTAATCATGGCCTGCAACACCAGTTCTGCTTTGGCCCTGGAAACCGTACAACAAGAATTTAATATGCCAATTTTGGGAGTTATCCTCCCTGGGGCCCGGGCGGCAGTGCGTCAAGGTCGGCGCATCGGTGTTATTTCCACCCCGGCTACGGCGGCCAGTAATGCCTATCGCCATGCTATCCACGAAGTCAACCCTGATGCTTTAGTTTGGCAGATGGGATGTCCAGAATTTGTCCCCCTAATTGAGCAAAACCGCCTCCATGACCCCTACACCCTAGAGGTGGCCAAGGGTTATCTACAACCCCTCTTAGATGCGGACATTGACACTCTGGTATTTGGTTGCACCCATTACCGTCATTTAACCCCTGTCTTCCAGCAAATTTTGCCTTCCCATATCCGCCTAGTGGATCCAGCCAGCCATGTGGTCAAGGCGGCCCGGCAAGAGTTGGAAGTGATGGGACTACGGAATTCAGAAATGTCCATTGCCACCCGTTTCACTGTTAGTGGTTGTCCCCAACAGTTTGCGGAGCTTTCCCAGCAGTGGTTGGGCTTTACCCCCATGGTGGAAAAAATTTCCTTGCCCTGCTTGAGTTCAATCTACCCCCAACCTTTGGAAATACGGGAGTAGAATGCTAGTCAGATTCTGGCATTCCTTCTTGCCTGATGGCTCGGAATTCCTGAACTAATAACTCCAATAACAGCGATCGCCATGCTCAACTTTTTCGGGAGGCGATCGTTTTTTGTTGGGGGCCAAAGGTCATCAATAATCGTTACAATTCTTAATAGTCCGCCCCGGGTAATGGCTATCCCCCGTCCTGGAACCCCACTAGTTTTACTATGACCAGTCTCTTAACTTCCCCCCGTCAAGATCAAGTTGTCGCTGAGTCCTTGCCTGCTGGGGGCTTGGACCAAAACAAATTTGACTGTCGGGCAGTGTGGTATCCCCTGGCCTATGAAGAGGATTTGGACCAACGTAGGCCAACTCGTTTTACTCTGTTGGGGGAAGATTTGGTGATTTGGTGGGAGGAAAGTACCCAACAATGGCGGGTTTACGCCGATCAATGTCCCCATCGCTTAGCCCCTTTATCGGAAGGCCGCATTAATGAAGCCGGACAGTTGGAATGTCCCTACCACGGTTGGACTTTTGCTGGGTCGGGCCAATGTCAAGCCATTCCCCAACAGTATGCCGACGGCCGAGCCCACACTAGTAAACGGGCTTGTGTGCGTGCCCTCCCCACTAGAGTGGCCCAGGGTTTATTGTTTGCTTTTCCCGGAGCTGTGGAGCTAGCGGAGAAAGTTGCCCTGCCATTGGTGGATGTATTGGAGGAAGACCAATCGGAGTGGGTTTGTCTCAATACTTTTCGGGATTTGCCCTACGATGCCTTTACCCTAATGGAAAATGTGTTGGATTCCAGCCATATTCCCTACACCCACCATAAAACCGTGGGCAAACGCAGTAATGTTAGTCCAGTGGATTTGGAAATTGTCCACGGCGATCGCCAGGGCTTTACCGGTGTTTGGGAAGAGGGGCCGAGGAAAGGTACCTTGGGTAAACAAACCACCACTTTCATTGCCCCGGGATTGATGTGGCACGATCTAACTTCCCAGCAATTTGGCCGGACTTTAACGGTGGTTTATGCCACGCCCATACGCCCAGGGGAATGCCGTTTATTTGCCCGTTTTCCTTTCAAATTCCCCAGTAAGTTGCCCCGCTTTGCGATTGGTTTAACCCCTCGTTGGTACTCCCATTTAGGACAGAACCGGGTGCTAGAAGATGACCAAATTTTTCTCCATTTCCAAGAAAGATTTGTGCAGAGCAAGGGGGGATCGCCAAACTACGAAAAAGCTTGTTACCTGCCCACTAAGGCCGATCTATTTGTGGCTGAATTTCATCGTTGGATTGAACAGTATCAAGTTCAACCCTTTGGGGAAAGTTCTTTGCCCGATCGCCAATCGGTAGAGCAATTGATGGACCGTTACCATTCCCACACCAAACATTGTCATAGTTGCCGCAACGCCCTTGCTAACATTGAAAAAATTCAAACCGGGAGCCTGGCGATCGCCATTATTTGCTTGGTGGGTTTACCTGTGGCCAGTTTAGGCTTGGCCCCCAATTTTTCCCTGGGATTGGGCTTAACAGTGGTGACTGGCTTAGCTTTTGCTCTCTGGGCTGGCTTGGGCAAATTTAAACAATCTTTTTACCGAGGTAACCCCATTCCCCCAAGGAATATGCCTGACAAAAGTTAATCCTTTGTGTTCGTTGTGAAAAAACATTGTCATTGACTATTAGCCCTGGTTCTTTTGTCGAAACCAAGGCTACTGGACTGGATCTGGAGTCAGGGTTTGCCCAATAATAATCGGAATCTTTGTAACAACCATTACTGGTAAGCCCCAGGGAAATGATTACCATTAACAAATCGTAATATTTTTGCCGTTGCTATGAATGCCTCCACCTCTCCCCGTCGTCCCCATGTGGTTATTGTCGGGGGCGGCTTTGCCGGTCTTTACACTGCAAAAAATTTACGGCGATCGCCAGTAGATATCACCCTGATTGACAAGCGAAACTTCCATCTTTTTCAACCCTTGTTGTATCAGGTGGCCACCGGCAGTCTTTCCCCGGCGGACATTGCTTCCCCGTTGCGGGGGGTGCTGAAGGGCCAAAAAAATATTCGTGTGTTGATGGATAAAGCCATCGACATTGACCCAGATAAACAAAAAGTGGTGCTGAAAGACCATGCCCCCATCCCCTACGACTGGCTGGTGGTGGCCACTGGGGTAAGTCATCATTACTTTGGCAATGACCATTGGGCTGCCCTGGCACCGGGGTTAAAAACTATTGAAGATGCTTTGACCATGCGCCAACGGATTTTTGCGGCCTTCGAAGCAGCGGAAAAGGAAAGTAACCCAGAAAAGCAACAGGCTTGGTTAACCTTTGTCATTGTCGGGGCCGGGCCCACCGGGGTGGAATTGGCCGGGGCGATCGCCGAAATTGCCCACAGTTCCCTCAAAGATAATTTCCATCGCATCGACACCAGGCAGGCCAAAATTTTGCTAATTGAAGGGGTTGATCGGGTACTGCCCCCCTACAAGCCCCAACTGTCAGCCCGGGCCCAACGGGATTTGGAAGACTTGGGGGTAACGGTGTTAACCGAAAGAATGGTAACGGACATTAACCCGGAGCAGGTGACGGTGCATAACAATGGCCAGAGTGAAACCATTGTGGCAAAAACAGTGCTCTGGGCCGCTGGAGTACGGGCTTCCGGCCTTGGTAAAATCATTGGCGATCGCACTGGGGCCGAGTTGGACCGGGCCTGTCGGGTGGTGGTCAACCCTGATTTGAGTGTGGCTAGTTTTGATAATATTTTTGTCCTAGGAGACTTGGCTAATTATTCCCACCAAGGGGATGGGCCTCTTCCCGGTGTGGCCCCCGTAGCCATGCAGGAAGCGGCCTATCTGGCCAAACTAATTGGCGATCGCCTACAGCATCGGGAGACTGCTCCTTTTCGTTACCTGGATTACGGTAGTTTGGCTGTGATTGGTCAAAATAAAGCGGTGGTTGACCTTGGTTTTGCCCAATTTACTGGCTTGGTAGCTTGGATGATCTGGGTTTGGGCCCACGTTTACTACCTGATTGAATTCGACAACAAGCTAATTGTCATGTTGCAGTGGGGCTGGAATTATTTCACCAGAGGCCGGGGAGCCCGCCTCATCACTGATACCCCCAATCCCCAGAACACCTCCACTGTGCCAAAGGAATTAGTCCGCCCCTAGGAGCCAATTCGGTAAACCCCACCATAGCTTGATCAGACAATGCCTTAAACTGTGGAGAATAAGGCTATGGGCCCGAGCCTGGGAAAATAATGTTACACCTCGCCCAAATTACCATTGACCAGCAGGAAAATTGCCATCAACTAATGGTTTTGGCCAGTTGCCAGAATCACCAGTGTTGGCAAAGGAGCAACTTTACCCTGCCCCTGGGCAACCCAGTCCATTGGACTGAAGGGTCTTTAGTGTTGGTTCAAACCGATGCCGACCAGCAGGTAGAACAAATTCGGGATGGGCTGGACTGGCTACTGGAAATTTTGGAAATTGTCCCCACCGCCAATGGTTTTACCCCGGATCAAGCCCTTTCTTCTTTGGTAAAACAGGAAAAGAGGAGGGTAGAGGCCTGGCGTCAGGAAATGGCCGCCAAAAATTTAGATTTGACCAAGCGGCAAATTGAACTAGAAACCCAACGGCAACAATTAAAAGAGTTGGAATTAAAACTGCAAGAGCAGGTGGCGACCTAATGGTTCCGCTTCTCTGCCCCCAATACAACCTTTTTTCGCCTCATCGGGAAGACCTGCCCCAGTTTGCCCAATTAGACCAGCAGTGTTTGGGGGGAATGTGGACGCTAGGGGGTTATGAGCGGGAATGGGATAGCGATAACAGTGTTCTGCGGGGAATTCGTTTAACAACTGGGGGAGACTTGGTGGCCATGGGGGCCTTTTGGCAAATTTTAGAGGAAGCCCACATTACCTTGTTGGCCGTGGCCCAGGCCCATCGGCGGCAGGGATTGGGAAAAATCCTGCTCCAGTCCCTTTTGGCCACAGCGGCGCACCGACAATTGGAACGGGCTACTTTGGAAGTGAGGGCATCCAATCAGGTTGCCATGGACCTCTACCATCAATTTGGCTTTCAGTTGGCGGGACGTCGCAAGAGTTACTATCCCGATGGAGAAGATGCTCTAATTCTCTGGAAAAACCATTTGAGCCCCCCTGCCTAGTAACAAACCAGGGAAAACGGCACAATGGGGGAGCAGTTGATTTTGTTGCCCATGTCTGACCAGTCTGACCATCCCCTAATTTTGCTGTGGCACCGTCGGGATTTACGTCTCCATGACCATTTGGCTTTGGCCAAGGCCCGGCAAAAAACAGCCAGAATTGTCGGTGTCTTTTGTCTGGATAACAAAATTCTGCAAGCTAAAGCCATGGCTCCGGCCCGGGTGGCTTACCTGCTCGGTTGCCTACAGTCTTTACAGGACCATTACCAACGTCTCGGTAGTCAACTGCTGATTTTTCACGCAGACCCGGTGCAGTTGTTGCCCAAATTGGCCAATACCTTGGGCGCCCAAAGGGTTGTCTGGACTTTGGATACGGAACCCTACGCCCAACAGCGGGATTTAGCAGTGGCCCAAGCCCTAAGGGAACAGGGTTTGGCGATCGCCACGGAATGGGATCAACTCATGCATCATCCGGGGGAAGTGCTCACCCAAGCAGGTAACCCCTACACGGTTTACACTCCCTTTTGGAAAAATTGGCGTCAGTTACCCAAAGCAAGTCCGGTGTCCACGCCCAAGGATCTACAGGGTTTAAGTGCGGCAGAACAGGAAAAACTAGACCCCCTGGGGCTCCAGGCCATACCCCAGTTAACGGATTTGGGTTTTAGCTGGGACCAACCCCTCCCATTAGCGCCGGGGGAAGAGGCGGCCGAGGAAAGATTGGCTTGGTTTGTGGCCAATGTCCTAGAGGAATATCAACAAACCCGCAACTTCCCTGCCCTCGATGGCACTTCCCAACTGAGCGCCGCCCTCAAATTTGGTGTTATTTCCCCCAGAACCCTCTGGCAAGCCACTGTGGCAGCTTGGGACCAAAGTCGCAGTGAGGAAGCCCGGGCCAGCATTGAAACTTGGCAACAGGAACTAGCTTGGAGGGAATTTTATCAACATTGCCTTTACAGCTTTCCCGCCTTAGCCCAGGGGCCCTATCGATCGCCGTTTCAGGAATTTCCCTGGGAGGAAAACCAAGACCATTTCCAAGCTTGGTGCGCCGGGGAGACAGGCTACCCCATCATCGATGCGGCCATGGCCCAGTTGAACCAAACAGGCTGGATGCATAACCGCTGTCGGATGATTGTGGCCAGTTTTTTAACCAAGGATTTGATCCTCAATTGGCAATGGGGGGAATTGTATTTTATGCAGACCCTCTATGACGGTGACCTAGCGGCCAACAATGGGGGCTGGCAATGGAGTGCTTCTAGTGGCATGGACCCCAAACCCCTGCGAATTTTTAACCCCTATACCCAAGCCCAAAAATTTGACCCGGAGGGGGAATATATCCGCACTTGGTTACCCCAGTTAGCCCCCTTCGACACAGGGGATCTGTTAACCGGTAAGCTTAGCCCCATTGAAAGGCGAGCTGTTAACTATCCCGACCCGGTGGTAGACCACAATCAGCAACAACGGGAATTTAAACGGCGTTATCAGTTGGTCAAATAGCCCCTAGCCACCCGTTATTGTTGACTGCCCATGCCCCGGCGACCCTGGCGACTATTGCGACGTTCCTGCATTAATTCGGAGAACTTTTGCCGTTGTTCCGGGGTTAACACCTGACGACTTTCTAGCATGCTGTTGAAGCGCAGTTCTCCCAGTTGTTGACGCAAATTGGCTACTTGACTATGTTTGGCCCGAATTTGACTGTCACTGCCATTACCGGCCATCAGGGTGCGCAGCTCATTTTGGCTAGTGCGTAATTGTTCAGATAGGGATTGCATTTGCCCCTGGTATTTTTGACGAATAGCTTCCAGTTGCTGTTTTTGGTTATCGGTCAAATTTAGGGATTGCATCCATTGGCCTTGGCCTCCCTTTTTGTTGCCCCAGCCCCATTGGCTGATCGATTGCTCGGTTTCGTCGCCACTTTGCCAATGTAAATCTAAATTTTGGTTTTGGGCCATGGCGGGGACAGCGGTCATAGTACAGGCTAAGCCGGTTAACAGACTAGCAATAATAATCTTTTTCATGGTGATCAAGTTCTTTGAAAAATTGAGTGAAGAGGTAAAAATGGCAAAAAATAGTCCTACTCCCCTGGGGAATCGGTCAGTAACCACCATTCCTGGTTAGGGTTATCCATGGCTCCTAAGCCGTTAACGCTGTCGGGATAGATGGCCCCAGACCAACTTTCCTGGAGAAAAGCTTCTAGTTCGGCCATGTCCGGTTCCCGGGCCGTTTGCATCGGCGATCGCCAACCGAAAAGTCCTGCCCCCACTAGGCCGACGAGTAGAACTCCTCCCCCCAGCCATTGCCAAGAAAAACCAGGAACGAAGGAACGACGGGGACATTGCTTAATCCGTTGCAAAATTTGGTTTTCCAATTCCGGTGATGGGGCGGGAATCCCAGGGCGATGGGCCTGCAAAAAATGCTTTAGTTTACCCTCCTGGTCGGCGTTAAAAGAATTAAAAGACATCTTGAACTCCCTGTTGTTGCAAGAATTCCCGCATGGCTCGCCGGGCATAGAATAAACGGGATTTGATGGTGCCCCCAGGCAAATTGAGTACCTCCGCAATGGTCTTTTGAGGCAAGTCCTCCAGATCGTGGAGCACCAACACAGTGCGATGCTCAAAACTGAGGGTAGCCAAGCCCTGTTGCACTAAATCCTGGTAGTGGAGTTGCAACAGATCGGGGCTGTCCTCTGGCCGAGACAATTGCAGGGAGATTTCCCCTTCATTGTCAGCTAAGGCAGAACTTGGTTGATGAATCCGTTGGCGCGATCGCCCTAATTGTTTGCGGGCATCCTGGGCCACGTTCCAGGTGATGCGATAAAGCCAGGTGGCAAAAAAATTGTGATTGCGGAGTTTGGGCAATCCTTTCCACACCTTGAAAAATACCTCCTGAACTAGGTCATCGAGTTGATGCTGTCCACAAAGTTGATAAAGGGTGGAACGGACTTTAGCTTGGTACCGACGATAAAGTTGACGAAAGGCCTCGGCATCACCCTGCTGACTTTGCTGGATAATGCTAGCTTCGTTTTCCCCCACCGCTGGATTGACTAAGGGCTTAACCAACAAAACCTACCTCTTTGGCGGTTACGGGGGTTTAGACCGAAGGGGTTAGCCCAAGGTTCAAAGGGAAGGCTAAATTTTCTTGCGGCTGTTATTGGCAGGGGCTCCATTCGAACCCGGGGAATTTAGATAGAGAACCAATAAAGAGCTTGTGAAGGATGGGGTTTTAAATCCATTTTTCTGGTCAATCTTACCCATGTTTCTGTTTGGCTAAAGTTCTCTCTAGCAACACTGCATAAATAGGCTTCCCCCCCAATCCTTCCGCCACCACACTAGCCACTAGGCAGGTGACCAACAGAGGCAAAATCACAAAATAGTTATCAGTCATTTCAATGGTGAGCAAAATGGCTGTCAATGGAGCCCGCACCGTTGCGGCAACTAAAGCCCCCATACCGGCGATCGCCATCACGGCGGGTTCGGGAATTTGAGCCGGAAATAGTAAATGAAAATGCCTAGCTATGACAACGCTAGCAATGGAAGCAATACCCAACATAGGAGCAAAAATACCACCGATCGCCCCGGAGCCATAGCAAATCAGAGTTAACAGGAACCGGCCACAAAATACCAGTATTAATGTGGAGGAATGGGACTGGCTGTTAAAAGCCCAGAGCACCGCATTGTCCCCGCCATTGGTGAGGGGTATGGGCAATAGAGACAAAATCCCGATCACTGAACCGAGGATAAAACCTTTCCATCGCACCGCCAGGGGAGGGAGCCGGTCAAACCAGTCCAATAGTTTGAATAGACCCTGGTTGAAAGCGTAGCCCATGACCCCAAACAAAATGCCCAAAATGATGAACATCCAGAGGGAATCCAGGGGAACCCGTTTAAATTGGGTCAAACTGATAATGGCGGATTGTCCCCGAATCACCCGCAGCACAATGGTGGCCATCACACAGCCAAACAGTAGTCCGTGGTAGGCCAGAGTTTGACTGCGAAAACGGGGCCGCATTTCTTCCCCAATCAGCGCCACACCCGCTAAAGGGGCGTTAAAGGCGGTGGCTAGACCGGCCCCGGCCCCCACCGCAATTAAAATTCGTTGATGTTCCTGGCTAGATTTCAACCAGCCTCCTATCATTTGCCCAATGCTTCCCCCCATTTGAATGGTCGGCCCTTCAAAACCCGCCAACATACCGGCCCCCAGGGACAAAAAGCCCCCCACCAGTTTGATGGGCAATACCCTCTGCCAGATCAGGGGCAATTTCCCGTCCAAATGCCCTTCAATTTGAGGAATACCACTGCCACTGGTATCCGGGGCAAAGCGCTTCATCAACCAAAAGCTGAGGGCCACCATGCCCCCACTCACCAAAGCGGTCATCAACCAAGCCAAAGGAGGAATGGGGGATAAAAGGCTGGCCAATTGCGATCGCCATTGGAGCACATTATTAACAGCAGACTTAAAACCGGCTCCCACTGCTCCGGTAATCAGCCCCACCACAATGGCCGCCAAAAGGGTGCGGGGATGGAGGGAACGGGCACTGTCGGTTAAATTTCTGGGCAGTCTATCTAACCAGCGTCGATTTGACCTTTCAAAGTAGGAAGCCATAGGTCTGGTTTAGTAAGCATTGGCGAAGGCTTGGGAAATAAACGGTAATAAATGACGATCTCCGGCGAGGGCAGAATTTTCAGTAAACACCACCAAAAGATAGGGACTCTGGTGGGGAATTTCAATGTAGGCACAATCATGGCGCACCTGGCTGGTCCAACCGGCCTTGGACCAAATTTGGGCATCTTTGGGTAATGCTTCACCGAGAAAACCGGTAATTTGGTTATCCTCTCCCGGGGGGGGCGGAGCCACGTTCAAATCCCGCTTGAGCAATTGCATCATCTGTTGGGAACGGGTTGAGGACACCGCCACACCGCCAATGATACTGTGCAGCAACCGGGCCACAGCGTTGGTGGTTAACATATTACGCTGTTCGTACAGTTCCCCCACAAAGGCCCTTTCCCGGCCATAGTAACCATCGCCCCAGGTTTTTTGGTTGACATTAATATTCTGCAACTCCTCCCAGCCCAAGGATTGAAAATAACGGTTCACAATATTGCGCTGTTGCTGCCAGGTTTCAAAAGGCCCCGGCGGTAACATGGGCCCACTGCTGGTGCCGGTGAGTGTATCCACCACTAAACTGGTGGCATCGTTGCTGGAGTCCACGATCATATCCCGCACCGCCCGCTCCAACTCCGGGGAATCCTTCACCATGCCCCCTTCCAACCATTCCGCCATAGCCACCAGGTAAAACAATTTCACCACGCTAGCGGGATAAATGCGTTCAATGCCCCGGTAACTAAAGCCCCGCACGGGGTACTGCCAAAATTCATTAGCGGCGATCGCCCCTCCGGTATTAACCATCACCGGCGCGTCATAAACTAACCAGGTCAGGGCAATTTGGTCCCGCTGCAAAGTAGGAAAGGTCTGCCAGGTGCTTTCAAGGATGGCCTGGGCCATATCCTCCAGGGCCGGATCTTGCTGAAAAAATGCCATGGAAAAACGGGTAAAGGAAAAATTTCTGGCCAAGGTTAGCCATTGCTAATTGTTCTGAGCCGCCGGAGGTAAACGCCGGATATCGGAATAGAAGGCACTATGACTATAACCTCCCCTCCTTTGGATCAGGCTGGTGCGGAGTCGTAGGTTAGGGCTAGCATACCAATGCCTTTCCGTCAGGCGAGTTTCTCCGTCCTGTAAATTTAAGGTCAAACACTCGTCTGACCCCAGGTGATAATCCCCGCGCAGGAACACTTTGCTCCTATCCCCACTGCCCCGCCAAAGCCGACCCTGTTCCGGGCGATCGCCATCGGGCAAAAAACCGTAGTAAATGGAGCCGATATTTTTGGGCTTACCCCAGTCCACGGAAGTGTCCCAACTTAATTGCAACATAATTAATCCTTCACCATGGTCTAAACCGGCCAAGGCCTGGAGCGATTGCCCTAGCTCAGTTTGACTATCCCACCGTTGCACTGTCACATCGGATTTGTCATTGCCCGCTTCATTTTGCTCAAAACTATAACTAGTACGTTGGGAAAGCCATTTTCCTTCCCAGGCAGTGATAAATTCCAAAAAATCCATAGCGAAAAAGCTTCTTGGGGCAACAGGCTTCATTTTAGGCTATTGGGGGTGAATCGATGGCAGGGGATCTGCAGAAATTGGCGTTAACAACCCAGTAGTTAGTCTAAATAAACTACCTGATTGCACTCGCCTAGAGACCAGTGCCATTCAGCATTCGCATTACCACGTCAATAAATTTTTCACCCCAAACAATTGACAGTAAGCCACATAATGTAACTAGCAATAATGCAACACCTACTTGAACAAGTCCAAAATTGTCAAATGTCGAATATGTCACAGGAATTAGCAGTACAAGGGCGCCAACTGTAGCCCCTCCCAAAAAACGATAGATAACTTTTAAAGATGAATGTTGTTTGGGATCGGTGTTGTCAGAGGTCATTAGAAATTCCTTCAATACTTTAAAACAATGGGTAACGCTGCTACGCTTTTGCTACCTAAACAGAGTATCTAACGATCGGGTAAAGGAGCAAGTTTTAGTTATATTCCGATCCCTATCCTCAGAACCGTACATACAACCTTCACTGTATACGGCTCAAGCAGCGTCTTGAAATATGGATTCCGGTTAACTTTCGGTCGGTAGTATTCGCTTATTGAGACATCGTGTTTTCGCTAAAGGGGTCGGCATTGGTTACCCTCCCATTAGTGTTTGAACATTCCAAAGGGGCCATCCCCATCCAGTTAAACACCAGCGGGGAAAGGTTTTTGGAAGCCTTTCCAACTCCCCTGAACAACTTTCGAGTCGCGCGTTTAATAGGTAACTAGCCTCACTCCAAAAAATAGGATTATCTTAAAAATAATAATCCCCCACCAAATGGGCAGGGGACACTAATCAATTGGGTTTAACTAAAGCAAAACCTTTGCAAAATCAGAAAAGTCTCAATCTAGTCGAGGTCAGGCATGAACAACGTGGGTTCAGTTTCCCGGTCAATGCCTTTTTCAAAACCAGCGGCTGCGGCCCGAGCACGACCAGCATGCCAGAGGTGACCAACTAAGAAGAAGAAGCCAAGGACAAAGTGGGAAGTAGCCAACCAAGCCCGGGGAGAAACGTAGTTAAAGGAGTTAACATCGGTGATTACCCCACCCACGGAGTTCAAAGAACCAAGGGGAGCATGGGTCATGTATTCAGCCGCCCGACGTACCTGCCAGGGCTGAATGTCATTGCGGAGCTTGTCGAGGTCCAAACCATTGGGGCCACGCAGGGGTTCCAACCAAGGACCACGGAAGTCCCAGAAACGCATGGTTTCACCACCGAAGATGATTTCCCCAGAAGGAGAGCGCATCAGATATTTACCTAAACCAGTGGGGCCTTGGGCAGAAGCAATGTTAGCGCCCAAACGTTGGTCCCGCACCAAGAAGGTGAAGGCTTGGGATTGGGAAGCTTCCATGCCGGTGGGGCCATAGAATTCACTGGGATAGGCAGTGTTGTTAAACCAAACAAAGACGGAGGCAATAAAGCCCATCAAGGAAAGGGCACCCAAGCTGTAGGAGAGATAAGCTTCCCCAGACCAGATCAGGGCACGGCGGGCCCAACCGAAAGGCTTAGTGAGAATGTGCCAAATACCACCGGAAATACAGATCAAACCAATCCAGATGTGACCACCGATGATGTCTTCCATGTTGTTGACACTGATGATCCAACCTTCTCCCCCAAAGGGCGCCTTCAGCAGATAGCCAAAGATAATCGCCGGGTTGAGGGTGGGGTTGGTGATCACCCGCACGTCCCCACCACCGGGGGCCCAGGTGTCATACACACCGCCAAAGAACATGGCTTTAAAGACCAGTAGCAAAGCACCACAACCCAACAGGATCAAGTGGTAACCAATGATATTGGTCATCTGGTTTTTATCTTTCCAGTCGTAGCCAAAGAAGCTGGAATACTCTTCCAACACTTCCGGGCCGCGGAGGGCGTGGTAAATACCCCCAAGACCTAAAACTGCCGAAGAAATTAAGTGCAGTACCCCTACCACAAAGAAGGGGAAAATATCAGTCACTTCCCCAGCGGGACCAACGCCCCAACCCAGGGTAGCAATGTGGGGCAGAAGAATTAAACCCTGTTCATACATGGGTTTTTCGGGAATGAAGTGGGCAACTTCAAACAGGGTCATGGCCCCAGCCCAGAAAACTATCAAACCGGCGTGGGCCACGTGGGCACCAAGCAATTTACCGGAGAGATTAATCAGTCGGGCATTTCCCGACCACCAAGCAAAACCGGTAGAGGGAAGGTCACGTCCCCCCACCATCGAAGTATTAGAGAGCGTTACCACGGGGGAGAACCTCCTCAGGGAAGATAAAGTTTTCATGGGGTTGATCTTGGGGAGCCATCCAGGCGCGCATCCCTTCGTTCAACAAAATGTTTTTTGTATAAAACGTTTCAAATTCCGGGTCTTCCGCTGCCCGTAGTTCCTGGGAGACGAAGTCATAGGCCCGTAGGTTCAAGGCTAAACCAACAATACCCACGGAACTCATCCAGAGACCAGTTACCGGCACGAACAACATGAAGAAGTGCAACCACCGTTTGTTGGAGAAGGCAATACCGAAAATCTGAGACCAGAAACGGTTAGCGGTCACCATGGAATAGGTTTCTTCTGCTTGGGTGGGTTCAAATGCCCGGAAAGTGTTGGAATCTTCCCCATCTTCAAACAGGGTGTTTTCCACCGTGGCACCGTGGATGGCACATAGGAGGGCGCCGCCCAAAATCCCTGCTACACCCATCATGTGGAAGGGGTTCAGGGTCCAGTTGTGGAAACCTTGTAGGAACAAAATGAACCGGAAGATTCCCGCTACCCCAAAGCTGGGGGCAAAGAACCAACTGGATTGTCCCAGGGGGTACATCAAAAAGACGCTGACAAACACCGCAATGGGACCAGAGAAGGCGATGGCGTTGTAGGGACGAATGCCGACCAGACGGGAAATTTCGAACTGACGCAGCATAAAGCCAATCAGACCGAAGGCACCGTGGAGGGCAACGAAGGGCCACAAGCCACCAATTTGGAACCAGCGGGTCAGGTTACCTTGGGCTTCAGGCCCCCAGAGGAACAGGAGGGAATGGCCGAAGGCATCGGCGGGGGAAGAGACCGCCACGGTCAGGAAGTTAGCTCCTTCTAGATAGGAACTGGCTAGACCGTGGGTGTACCAGGAAGTAACGAAGGTGGTGCCGGTGAGCCATCCCCCCAGGGCCATGAAGGCACAGGGGAAGAGTAGCAAACCAGACCAACCAATAAATACGAAACGATCACGCTTTAGCCAATCGTCGAGGACATCAAACCATCCTCTTTCGACTGGGGCGCGTCCGACTGCAATAGTCATAAATGCAAATCCTCTTGCGTAGCTAGCATCAAAGGCAAGAATTTCTAAAGGAGGCTTTTGTAATTTGGGTTATGCCATTTAGACTCCATTCTCTAATAAGACGAGACGATTGGAAACTACACCGCTAAGGTAGAGCGGTTGGCCAAAACCCAAATGTGGCCTGTCGGTGGAACAATATTTGTTCTCCTGATGCCATTTTCTTATGGGTAGCAAGCCGGGCCACAGGGGCCAAACCTGCACTGATGTTGGCGTTCCTTGCCGAAACGCATCTACATATTATTAGCAAATATTTTACATTCTGACATATTCATTCTCATAATCACCGATCGCCAGGGGTCTAGGATTCCGGGGCTTGGCCGGCAATATTGATGCGATGACTGAGGCTAGTGAGGGTTTGACTGGTCTCCCAGTCTTTTTGCTGTAGTTGGGTGATTTTGTCGCAACTGTACATGACGGTGGTGTGGTCCTTGCCACCAAAGGCTTCCCCAATGCGGGGCAAACTCAAGTCCGTGTGCTGACGCATCAAATACATCCCCACTTGACGAGCCAGGCTAACTTCCCGGCGGCGGGAGTTGCTGAGTAGTTCTTCGACCTTTAACTGATAGTGCTGGGCCACGATGCTGATGATGGTCTCCGGGGCGGCGGCCACCTTTTCCACCGGGGGATTGAGCACCGGCGCAATATTTTCCACTGTCATGGCCACACTCGATAGGGACGTGTAGGCGATCGCCCGAATTAGGGCTCCTTCCAGCTCCCGGATATTGGAAGTGTAATGGGAGGCAATGTACTCAATAACCTCCTTGGGTAGACGAATCCTGTCGTACTCAGCTTTTTTTTGCAGAATGGCCATGCGGGTTTCCAAATCCGGCACTTGGATATCAGCGATTAAACCCATGGAAAAACGGGAAATGAGCCGGTCCTGTAAGCCAGGAATCCTTTGGGGGGCCCGATCGGAGGCCACTACCACCTGTTTGCCCGCTTCGTGGAGGCTGTTGAACGTGTGGAAAAACTCCTCTTGGGTGTACTCTTTGCCCTTAATAAATTGGATATCGTCAATGAGCAGAAAGTCGGCACTGCGGTAATATGCCCGAAAATCCTCCATATTGTCCTGGCGGATGGCGGTGATCAGGTCATTGGTGAATCGCTCTGTGGAAACGTAATAAACTTTGGCATTGGGATACATTTCCAGTCGGTAATGGGCGATCGCCTGCATGAGATGGGTTTTTCCCAGACCAACGCCACCACAGAGGAAGAGGGGATTAAATTCCCGCCCGGGGGATTCCGCCACTGCCAAGGAAGCGGCATGGGCCATGCGATTGGTGGGTCCCACCACAAAACGGGAAAAGGTGTATTTGGCATTGAGGGCAGTGGAATTTTTGGCCGTAGCCTCCACCTTCAGGGGGGACTGGCGAGGAGTTAAGCTGTGGGGCTCTAGACCGTCGGTGGTTAACTCCACCGTGATTTCCTGCCCAGTTAAGTCCGTCAGCACCTCCATCAGCAGTGGGCCATAGCATTTTTGCAAATGGTTGAGGACAAAGCCGTTTTCCACCTGAATGGTGGCCACCCCGTCCCCCAAGGACGTCAGGACTGATGTCTTGATCCAAGTGTCAAAAGCCGGTTTGGTTAACTGGGTTGCCAGGATGGCCAGGGCCTGTTGCCAAAGATTTTCGCAGGAGACCATTAAAGATACATGTAGTTAGGAAAAAGCCTATTGGCAAACTCGAACTGCCTAAAGCGACTGGAACATAATCGCTAAAAAAGCAAACGTTCCCACCACCACCAAGGCGATCGCCACCACAAAACTAATGGACAGGCGGGACTGGTAAGTGAAGCGTCCCCGGTCAATGTGCTTCAAATCTTGACGGTGATTGATGGCCGCCGCCAGTAGGGCCAGGGTGCCAATGATAATAAAGGATAAACCCAAAGTCCGGGATAAATGAAAACCATTTCTGCCTCCCGGAAACGCGCCGTGGATGGCGGCGACAATGCGGTCAATGCCCACGCCAAAACTAATCAAGGAAAGACTGGTGCGAATCCAAGCCATCAAGGTTCGTTCTGCGGCGGCCCGGTTCCGTTCCTTGGCCAATTCATTGGCTAAATTATAGGGTTCTGGCGGCGGCGGATAGTTATCCATACATTCTGCTGGCAGGTAACTTTGCAGTTCGTCATGGCCATGGGCGCTAACAAAGCCCAACCCACGGAACTTTGACGGCTATAACCAAGGATTTATCCGAGGGCTAAGGGGGCAATAACTGTGGGAAACTGGGGAAAACCGGGACCCTAGCCGGTGGTCAACCCCTGCCCTCTAACATTTAACCATGGTCAACCCCGTTACTTTGCCCCAAACCTTTTTGCTACTTGGCTCCGGGGAACTGGGTAAGGAATTTACCATTGCCGCCCAAAGATTGGGTAATCGAGTAATTGCGGTGGACCGTTATCCTGATGCTCCGGCCATGCAGGTGGCCCAGGTTTCAGAAGTCATTTCCATGTTGGATGGGGATGCCCTGGCAGCAGTGGTAAAAAGATATCAGCCGGATTGGATTGTGCCGGAGGTGGAAGCGATCCGCACAGAAAAATTGTTGGAGCTAGAAACCCAGGGTTATAGGGTCATTCCCACGGCCCAAGCCACCAATCTCACCATGAACCGGGACCGGATTCGGGAGTTGGCCGCCCAACAATTGGGGGTGCGCACTGCCCGTTACGACTACGCCACCAGTCTGGCCGAGTTGGAGCAAGTTAGCCAGACCATCGGTTTTCCCAACGTGGTTAAGCCGGTGATGTCTTCCTCTGGTAAGGGTCAATCGGTGGTTAACAGTGATGAAGAGGTAGCCCAAGCTTGGCAAGCGGCGATCGCCGGAGCGAGGGGGGATCAAACCAAAGTGATTGTGGAGGAGTTCATTCCCTTCGAGTTGGAAATTACTTTGCTGACCATCCGCCAATGGCAGGGGGAAACCCTCTTTTGTGACCCCATTGGCCACCGCCAAGAACGGGGAGATTATCAAGAATCGTGGCAACCGGCCCCTTTAAGCCCAGGGCAGTTAGCCCAGGCCCAGGCGATCGCCAAAACAGTCACCGATGCTTTGGGGGGAGCGGGCATTTTTGGGGTGGAATTTTTCATTACCCCGGAGGAAGTGATTTTTTCCGAATTATCTCCCCGGCCCCATGACACCGGCATGGTTACCCTAATTTCCCAAAATTTGAACGAATTTGAGTTACATTTGCGGGCCATTTTAGGTTTACCCATTCCCCACATCCAACAAACGGGCCCCGCCGCCAGTGCGGTTATTCTGGCCCCTGAAGCTGGGGAGAATCTTAGTTACAGTGGAGTCGCAGAAGCCTTGGCCGAAGCCCATACGGATTTGCGGTTATTTGGTAAACCCAATGCCCGACCCCATCGTCGTCTGGGGGTAGCCCTAGCCCGGGGGGAATCCGTTGATCAAGCTCGACGCTTAGCCCAAGCCGTGGCCGAAAAGGTAACTGTGCAAACGGAATAATTGGCAAACAAAAACTTCCCAGGGGATAAATTGACTAGGGAAGTTCACAGAAGTCTAGGTTTTGGCGACTTGATTCCATTCTCGAAACCCTCTGACTCTGAAGGTCTTCCAGGGTTAGAGAATCGGAGGAATGCAACGACAAGCTAAACTAAGTACGATTAGATTAACTGTGGGCTACATCTTGTCCCACCACATCCACCACCACAGATTCCTGGGGGGCATTCTTTTCCTGTTTGACGGCTTTATTTTTCAAGCCAGTGAGGACCATTTGGGAAATTTCTGAGACTAATAAAGTGGCAATTAAACCATCGTCAATCCAACCAAGCACAGGGAAAACGTCGGGCAGAAAGTCGATGGGGCTGAGGAGATACACCAAGGAGCCAAGAACAATCCACCAGCGGTACCGGGGATGGTTGAGCATTTGACGGTACCAGCCGTAGAGGGATTCGAGGGAAAATTTCATGGGGTGCTATGGGGAAAGAATAGTTTAATTTTGGCAGATCCCTTGGGGGATCCGGGGGGGAAAACTCCCAGGGTTAGGGACGGATTCCTCTCCAGGGCTAGGTTTGGGCCGTGGTTTTAGGCATTGAACGCTGACATTGCCCCCCAGTCGGCAATAATGTATCTGTCGTTAACCTTGTCTTTGCCAGGCCCATGCTGATTTCCCGTGCCCCTGTCCGCATTAGTTTTTTTGGTGGGGGAACTGATTATCCTGAGTATTTTCTCCAGCATGGTGGTGCGGTCCTAGCCACGGCGATCGACAAATTTTCCTACGTCACTGCTAGCCCTTTTCTGAGCCACTTATTTGACTATTCCATTCGAGTTTCCTATCGCAAAGTGGAATTGGTTAAAAATCCCAGCGAGATGGAGCATGTGGTTTTTCGGGAATGTCTGAAATTCTGTGGTTTGGAAAAGGATATTGAGCTCCATAATGTGGCAGATTTACCAGCTTTTACCGGCCTAGGTTCCTCTTCTGCCTTTACCGTTTCCTTGCTCCAGGCTTTGCACTCTTTTAAGGGGGAATTTATTCGTCCTTTGGATTTGGCCTATGAAGCTATTTATGTGGAAAGGCATTTAGTTAACGATAAAGTGGGCTGTCAGGACCAGTTAATGGCCGCCATGGGGGGATTTAACTTAGTGGAATTCCGTAAGGAAGATGACATTGTGGTTAGTCGGGTCACCATGGCTCCGGCAAGGATGGCGGAGTTTGAAGAACATATCTTTATTGTTTTTACTGGTATTAAAAGGCGGGCGGCCAATGTGGTGGAAAAGCAATTAAAACGGGTGGGAGATAACCGAGAAACTTTGAAACTGATGCGTGCCATGGTGGACAAGGGTTGGGATATTTTGACCAGTAATCAATGCCTATCTGCCTTTGGGGAGTTACTGGACCAAGCCTGGCAGGCAAAACGGAGCTTGGATGTGGGCATTTCCAACGGCGACATTGACGGTATTTACCAACAGGGGCGGGAAGCAGGGGCCTGGGGCGGTAAGT
>NZ_JADEVV010000082.1 GCF_015207985.1 Synechocystis salina LEGE 00031
CCCCTGTTCCTTCTGTTCCCCCTAGCAATCCGCCACCCACGTCCCAAGGTACCCCTGCCCCTCCTTTACAGGGCATCCCCATCCCCGTCCAAATGCCAGGTGCTCCAGCCCCGGCGAATAACCCCGTGGCTCCTAATCCACCCCCACCAACCCCAGCATCACAGGAACCAGGAGGATTTGCACCGGAACCGGTCTTGGACGACTCCATTCCCGTAGATTGGTATTAAAGTTTGTCTGGCTGCCCATGCTCCATGGCCCTTGCCTCTAGCCCACCCTCTAGCAGTTAATGGAACTGGGAAAGATTCAGTCCGATAACCATAAATTTGCTTAGAACGGTGGAAAACCTTGCTTTGACCGCTTTCTTTCAGGGTATTTTGGGCGCTTCCAGCATGGCCCTAGGGGCTTTAATTGCTGTGGCTTGGCAACCGGGACGAAAATTTCTAGCGGCGGTGATGGCCTTTGGTAGTGGTACTTTGATGGCGGCGATCGCCTTGGAAATTGCCAGTGCCGTTTACCGTAGTGCCAATGTGGTGGTTTTGGTGGGGGGATTTTTATTCGGGGGAGTTTTATTTATTAGTCTGAGTAAATACATTGATGAACATGGGGGCTTTTTGCGTAAACCCGCCGTCAGTCGTCGCTATGTGGTGGAACACCAAATTCTTGAATCCCATGAGCTGGTGGACTACCTTGCCCATAGTGAGGTGATGAACGCCTTGCCTGAGGAGGAAAAGCATCAGCTAGCGGCCCTACTGACTCCCCACCACGCCCAGCCGGGGGAACCGCTCTGCCGGGAAGGGGACCAGGGGGATTATTTTTATTTGATCGGTGGCGGTGAAGCGGATGTGTATAAGGGGACAACCTGGGTTAATCGGCTGAAATCCGGCGATATTTTTGGGGAAATGTCTTTGCTCACCGGGGAGCCCAGATCCGCCACAGTAGTAGCCTTCACTCCCATGGAACTGTATCAACTCGATAAGGAAAATTTTGCCCATATTCTCAGCCAGTCTCCCCATCTAGCCCTGGCCCTGAGCCGCAAACTTGCCCGCCGTTTGCAATTGGCCACGGACTTTGAAGCAATTGTTCCCCCCACAGATACAGTTTCGGTGTTAGAACCACTGGCGGAAGGCGATCGCCAGGTGTTGACAAAATTGGCCCAAAGTTCCGCTCCCATGGCCATTTTGGTGGGCACACTGTTCGATAACATTCCGGAGTCTATGGTGATCGGCATGAATACCCATGTCACCCCCTGGGGCGGCGCTTTTTTGTTTGCTGTGTTTATTTCTAATTTTCCCGAAGCTCTTTCCAGTTCCTTTGGCATGAAACAGGCCGGCATTTCTAACCGCAGAATTTTAACCCTCTGGTTTGGGGCCGTGGTGGCCAGTGGACTCATTGCCATAGTGGGCTACGCCATTGGCCAGAGTGGCACCCTATTACTGGTGGCCCTGGCCCAGGCGATCGCCGGCGGAGGAATTTTAGCCATGTTAGCCAGCACCATGATGCCCGAAGCCTATGAATTAGGGGGCAGTTCCGTGGCCTATGCCACCATCGTTGGTTTTCTAGCGGGCTTTTTGATTTCCGCTTCCCATATTTCTTAGGTTTTCTTGGCTTAAAAATCTCCCTCTTCTCCCTGTTCTTCCGCCCCATCCTCTGTGTCCACCGGAAAAACTGCATTAATTAACGATAATTTTTCCCGTACCTGTTGGTCTATGGTGGCGGCGATTTCCGGATTTTCCTCCAGGTATTTGATGGCATTATCCCGACCCTGGGCGATGTTTTCGCCGTTGTAGCTATACCAAGCCCCTTTGCGGGTAATCACATCACATTTTTCCGCTAGGTCAATGGTGCAACCCATGCGGGAAATGCCCTGGCCGAAGATAATGTCAAACTCAGCAATGCGGAAGGGGGGAGCCACTTTATTTTTGGCCACTTTCACCTTGGCCCGGATACCGTATTCCCCTTCGGTGCCTTTTTTCAGGGTTTGAATGCGACGAATATCTAAACGGACAGAGGCGTAGAACTTTAACGCATTACCCCCAGTGGTCACTTCAGGACTGCCGTAGGTGACCCCAATTTTTTGCCGTAACTGGTTGAGGAAAATTACTAAACAGCCCGATCGCCCGATGTTACCAGCAATTTTTCGCATGGCCTTACTCATCAAGCGAGCTTGGGAGCCCACCGATGTATCCCCCATTTCCCCTTCAATTTCCGCCCGGGGTACCAGGGCCGCCACCGAATCCACCACAATGATATCCACCGCAGTGGAGCGCACTAACTGGTCCACAATTTCCAGGGCCGACTCGCCATTATCGGGCTGGGCCACCAAGAGGTTATCAATGTCCACCCCCAGGGCTTTGGAATAAACGGGGTCGAGGGCATGTTCCGCATCCACAAAGGCCGCTACTCCCCCTGCCTGCTGGGTGGCAGCCACCGCATGGAGGGCCAATGTTGTTTTCCCGGAACTTTCAGGGCCGTAAATTTCCACAATCCGACCCTTGGGCAAACCGCCCCCCAGGGCCAAATCTAGGGTTAAAGCTCCAGTGGAAATGGTTTCAACCCGCATTTGGGTGGCATCTCCCAAGCGCATAATGGCCCCCTTACCGAAGCTCCGCTCAATCTGGGCTAGGGCGGCGTTGAGGGCTTTTTCACGGTCGGAAATGTTGGTAGTGGCCATGGATGTATGGGGATTGCAGAAGGAAATTCTATCTTAGATGCTCGGGACAGAATTTTAACTCAATTTAACTTTCCCCTGGGGCTGGGGGCGGTCAAATCGAAGAAATCGATAAAATAAACTAGATGCACTAGCGGAAGCAACCCAAGCAGAGGTAACGGTGATTGAATTTCGGGAAAGTTTGAGAATGGCCACTAGCATGTTGCTGGCCAATAAACTCCGCAGTAGTTTGACCATGTTGGGCATCGTCATCGGTAATGCGTCCGTGGTGGCCATGTTGGGCATTGGCCAGGGAGCCCAGGAGTTGGCCACTTCCCAGTTGGAAGATTTGGGCCCCAATGTGTTGTTTGTGTTACCCGGTTCCCAACGTAACCGTCGAGCTAGTTTCAATTTACCGAAAACCTTGGTTTTGAGTGACGCCGAGGCGATCGCCGACCAAGTGCCCAGTGTGGCCGGGGTGGCCCCGGAGATTAACCGACGGTTATTGGTGTCCCATCGGAGCCTCAACACCAACGCCACTGTGGTGGGCACTACCCCCGAATATCCCGCCATTCGTAATTTTGCCGTGGCCCAGGGGCGCTTCCTCAACATTCTGGACCTGGAGCGCCATCGTCGGGTAGCCGTGCTCGGTAGTGAGATTGCCGATCGCCTTTATCAAACCCAAACCCCCCTCGGTCAGAATATTCGCATCAACAATATTACCTTTGAAGTCATTGGCGTCATGGAAACCAAGGGTTCTTCTTTGGGCAGTAACCAAGATGAATTTATTTTCATTCCCCTGGATACCATGGTGGCCCAACTGGTGGGTAGGACTTCCCCCTACGGCATCGAATTGAGTTGGATCAACGTTAAAGCCCAGGATGGTGACTCGGTGCGGGCGGCCACTTTCCAAATGGAAAACCTCTTGCGCCTGCGCCACAATATCCAAAACGGGGAAGATGACTTTGGCGTTAGTTCTGCCAAGCAAATGCTAGATATTGTCAACACTATCACCGGGGGACTGACCATTCTCCTGGCGGCGATCGCCGGTATTTCCCTCATTGTCGGGGGCATTGGCGTGATGAATATTATGTTGGTGTCCGTGACAGAACGCACCCAGGAAATTGGCCTGCGTAAAGCCCTCGGAGCTGGGGAACAGGACATCCTCAGTCAGTTTCTCATTGAAGCAGTGATTGTTTCCGCCAGTGGTGGAGTCATTGGCGTCGTATTAGGCATGGCCATTGTGGCGATCGTTGGAGCCCTTTCCCCCCTCATCACCATTATTTCCCCTACCGCCGTAGTTGTTTCCCTGACCATTTCCGGCAGTATTGGGCTCTTTTTTGGTGTAGTTCCCGCCCGTCAAGCAGCGAAATTAGACCCCATTGTGGCCCTGCGTAATGCTTAAGCTAGGGAAATACTGCGGGTGCAAGCCCAATTGCTGGGCAAAGTGGAAGGCCAACCCATGCGAATGGCTTCAGGACAGATGGTGGTAACAGTTAACTGACAATCAATTAACTGAAAGCCCTCTTTTTCGCACTGCTTCAAACTTTGCTTGAGGATGGAATCATTCTTAAATTCAATGGTGCGGTTACATTGCACACAGACCACATGGTGATGGTGATGGGGTGAAGCCTGTTGTAGCTCATAGTGCTTATGCCCCTCCGCCAATTCCAACTCCCGCAGAATGCCCATGCGGGACATCAATTTAACACTGCGATAAACTGTGGACAGGCTAATCTTTTCCTTCTCTTCTTCCAGACGGTGGTGTAACTCTTCGGCACTGAGGTGTTCCCCTTCTGGTAAATTTTGAAAAATATTGAGGATTTTTTCCCGCTGGGGGGTCAGTCGCCAGCCACGGGCATTAAGTTCGGCTTTGAGGGAATCGGCGGTGTAGGACATGTTCTATGGGGGCGCTTAGAAGCAGTCTGGGCGATGGGATCCATCATAGTCGCTAGGCTCGCTAGTTGCAATAGTGGAATCTTATTGAGAATAGATCCTAGAAAAAGTCTTATTTATGTTCCCCCTTTTAAAAGTTTGACCATGCAACCTTCCGCCCTTATTCCTCCCCAGCGTTATTTTGCCTACCTGACTTGGACGGACATTGAGGCTCTGCCGGATAAGGATAAAACCATCATTATTCAGCCCCTGGGTTCCATTGAACAGCATGGCCCCCATTTACCCCTGGTGGTGGATGCGGCCATTTCTGAGGGGGTTTTGGGCAAGGCGCTGCAAACTTTAGGGGCAGAAATTCCGGTCTATGTCCTCCCGACTTTGTACTATGGCAAGTCCAACGAACATATAGGTTTCCCTGGGGTCATTACCCTCAGTGCAGAAACTTTGTTGGCTATCCTCAAGCAAGTGGCGGCTAGTTTGTATCAATCGGGCTTCCGTAAATGGATTTTGCTCAACTCCCACGGTGGCCAGATTCAGGTGCTGGAAATAGCCGCTCGGGACTTGCACCAAGCTTACCCGGATCTGCAAATTTTCCCCTTTTTTACCTGGCGTATGCCCCATTGTGCGGCGGATTTACTCACGCCTAAGGAGATGACCCACGGCATCCATGCGGGGGATGGGGAAACCAGCTTAATGATGGCCCTCTGGCCGGAGTTGGTGCGAGAAGATCGTTTGGTGAAGGAATTTCCCCAGGGCATTCCCGCCGATAGTGAGCTTTTGAGCATGGAAGGAAGTTTGCCCTTTGCTTGGTTAACGAAGGAAGTGAGCCGCAGTGGGGTGATGGGGGATGCCACCGTAGCCACCAAAGAGAAAGGGGAAGTTTTGCTGGATTGTCTGGCCGATGGTTGTCGTCAGGCGATCGAAGCAGTGTACCATTTCCAACCCCCTAGTCTGGACAGGAAAGGGTAAGGGAGTCCAACTCCTGGGGGATAATGGAGGACGGAAAAATTACCAAGAGGAGAAGGCAATGGCCCGTTTAGCCCTGCTGAGTGTGTCTGACAAAAGTGGCATTGTGGAGCTGGCCCAACGGCTAGTGAATGAATTTCAGTTTGACCTGATCAGTAGTGGTGGCACTGCCAAAACCCTCAAAGAAGCGGGGGTTCCCGTCACCAAGGTGAGTGATTACACTGGGGCACCGGAAATTTTGGGTGGTCGGGTAAAAACGTTGCATCCCCGCATCCATGGGGGCATTTTGGCCCGGCGGGATTTAGCCAGTGACCAAGCGGATTTAGAAGCTAACGATATTCGTCCGTTGGATCTGGTGGTGGTTAACCTTTATCCCTTTGAGCAGACCATTGCTAAGGCCGGGGTAACGGTAGCCGAAGCGGTGGAACAGATTGACATCGGTGGCCCCGCCATGATTCGAGCCACTGCCAAAAATTTTGCCCATACCACCGTCCTCACCAACCCCAGTCAGTACGGAGCTTATTTGACTGCTTTGCGAGAACAGGGGGAAATTCCCTTAGCTCTGCGCCAACAATTTGCCGGGGAAGCCTTTGCCCTCACCAATGCCTACGACCAGGCGATCGCCAATTATTTTAGTGGTTTAAGCGGGGATGGGGCGGCCAGATTTGGCATTAGCGGCACATTGCGCCAGCCGTTGCGTTATGGAGAAAATCCCCACCAGAGTGCAGGCTGGTACCAAACAGGGCGAGAGGCGACGGGGTGGGCTAAGGCCGAGAAACTCCAGGGTAAGGAACTGAGCTATAACAATTTGGTGGATTTGGAAGCGGCCCGGCGCATCATTAATGAATTTGACCCCAGTGAACCGGCGGCGGTGATTTTAAAACATACCAATCCCTGTGGCGTGGCTTTAGCTCCCACGTTGGTAGAAGCCTATCAAAAGGCTTTTAATGCCGATGCCACCTCTGCTTTTGGGGGCATTGTGGCCCTGAACCAACCCTTGGATGGCCCCACTGCAACGGAAATGGTGAAAACCTTTTTGGAATGTATTGTGGCCCCCAGTTGCGATGACCAGGCCAGAGAAATTCTAGCCAAGAAAAATAATTTGCGGGTCTTAATCCTTCCTGAGCTGGCTACCGGCCCCAGTCAAACCATTAAGGCGATCGCCGGCGGATTTTTAGTGCAGTCGGCGGACGATGAACGGGAAGATCCCAATGCCTGGCAGGTGGTGACAGAGAAACAACCCAGTGCGGCAGAGTTGGCGGAATTGGCCTTTGCCTGGAAAGTGTGTAAACACGTTAAATCCAACGCCATCACCATTACCAAAAATAAAACTACCCTGGGGGTGGGAGCGGGGCAAATGAACCGAGTCGGATCCGTGGAAATTGCCCTGAAACAAGCGGGGGCAGAAGCCCAAGGAGCTTGTCTGGCCAGTGATGCCTTCTTTCCCTTTGACGATTCCGTCCGCACCGCCGCCGCCGCTGGCATTACCACCATCATCCAACCGGGGGGGGCCATGCGAGATCAAGACTCGATCCAGGCGGCCAACGAATTGGGCCTAGTGATGATTTTCACTGGGGTGCGCCACTTTCTCCACTAGAGGGGGTTGGCAAAGTCCCCTAGTTTCACGACTTTGAAGTTAGGGGAAACCAAGACAAACTTTAAAATTCCCCAGCTTCAGCAACTCCATGGAGGGCAAAATTAACCCCTGGCAAAACTTTCCTGGACTTGTTCCAGTGCCAGCCTCAATTGTTGACAGATTGTTCAGCCAACCCAACTTTTTAGGGCCCAACCCAGCACCAAACCCAGGCCACCAAAGCGGATTATTTGCCAAAACACATCCCCCATCAAACCCCGCCGTAGACCATCCCAAAACATTTTTTGCAACTGGCGATCGGTCAACAGTTCACTCTCTAATTCCAGGGATAACGCTTCCAACTCCGAACGGATGCGGGCCAATTCCTGCTCCAATTCCGCCTGGGCTTCCCCCTGGAGCCTGGTTTCCACATCGGCACGATATTCCTGGATTTGTTGTTGCTTGGCCCTCTGGGATTGAACCTCGTCGTAACGGGTTTGCAGTTTTTGCAAAGACTGGGTCAGGGCGGCCAGGGCTAAGCCAAAATTGCTATCACTATCTCCGTTCGGTGCGACAAAAGTTTCTTCCATAGCAGGTTACGACGGGTCAAAGTCAGGAATGGCAACTAGGGTTGTACGGAAGCGATGACAGTGCGATGCCGGGGACTATTGGACTGAATACTCACCTGGTCGAAACCGGCTTCCAATAATTCCTGCTCCACATCCAAAGCAAAATACTGGTCCATAAAAGGTTCCGTGCTTTTCAGCAGGGTTATAATATGGGCTGGCATGGTCAGATAAGCCTGGGAGCGGGGATTCATATCCATAAAAGTGAAATGGCCGCCGGTTTTTACTAAGCGCCGGGCTTCGCGAAAAATGCGCCGGGTGGGTTCCTGGGGCATTTCGTGGAACAGCAGAAAAGCGGAAACTAGGTCAAAACTTTGGGCCTGTAGGCCAGTGGCTTCCGGTAGGGCGTGAACCCAATTAATGTCGGCTCCTTTTTCCTGGCCGTGATGATGGGCAAGGGTGACGTAGTAGGGGGAAAAGTCCAACCCGGTCAATGCCGCTTGCGGGTAACAGGCTTGCAAAGTGAAGCTACTCAGGCCCACAGTGCAATGCAAATCAAGGATAGTTTGGGGTGCTTGGGGCAATTGGGCTAGCAAAACATCGTGGTAACTACGCCGTAACTGAGCGTCGCCCTGGGCCCCGGCTTCTGGATAAAGGCTGGAATGAACCGCGTTGGCGGCCACTTCAAATTCAAAGGCCGCGTCCCAACACATATGGCCTTGGTCATAGCCATGGAAAGAGGCGTTGTAATAGTCGGGATAGGTGAGGTCCTGGTTGACCACTGACCCCCAATCCCCTTGCCAGTCCTGCTGTTGGTATTGTTTCACCGTCTCCCGCCAAGGGATACCGAGTCGCTCCGCCCGTTTGATCATCATGGAACGCGCTTGCCATTTAGCCACGTTCCACAGGGGCTTGACGGCCAATAATCCATTGACGACCTGACTCATGGCAGTGGGGGCAGGGGTGGCGGTGCTGACAGTCATGGAATGCTTTAATGGGACTAGGGAAAATTGTCGCTGAAAAATCCAAACCTGTCTAGGCATGGGCATCAAGCGGCGATCGCCTGGGGCAATTTCGGTGTTGAGCCATGACCGGTAAACAGTTACACCAGTTGATTGTGGACAAATGGGGTTATTCCTTCGATGTGCAATTGCGACGCATCAAAGACCGCATTTTTCTACAGATTATGTGGCGGTACCTGGAACAGGCCTCCTTTCCCCTCTCCGAAGAGGATTATTTCGCTAATCTAGAGGCGATCGCCCAGTATCTCCAGGCCTGGGGAGGGGGGGAACAGGTGCAACAGTTCATCGCTCAAACCAAAGAAAAACCCCGCCTAGGTAAAGCAGTTAGTATTCCCCTGGAACTTGGGGCCAGGGCCGCAGAATGGTTTATTTGAAAGCTGGACAAGCTAGGAGCATAGGGCATTGCTATGGTTACCCCACTAAAGCTACTCAACAATCGCTACCGAATTATTGAAACCCTAGGAAGAGGGGGGTTTGGGGAAACTTTTTTAGCCCGGGATACCCACATGCCCTCGGCCCGGAAGTGTGTGATCAAACACCTCAAACCGGTGCTGGAAAATCCAGAAATTCCCCCATGGTTAAGGGACAGATTCCACCGAGAAGCGGCCATCCTCGAAGAGTTGGGAGAGAACCATGCCCAAATTCCCCAACTGTACGCATATTTCAGTGAAGGGGAAGATTTTTACCTAGTGCAGGAATGGATTCCCGGGCTGACCCTCACCCAAGCCCACGCCCAAAAGGGGAATTTTTCCAGCACAGCGGTGGAGGAATTGCTGCTGGGCATTTTACCAGTGTTGCAGTTTATCCATCAACGGCGCATTATCCACCGGGATATCAAGCCCGACAATATTATTCTGCGGGAAGTAGATGGTAAGCCCATTCTGATCGATTTTGGCATTATCAAAGAAACCATGGGTACGTTGGTTAATCCCGATGGCCGCAGTGCCTATTCCGTGGCCTTGGGTACCCCTGGTTACATGGCTTCGGAGCAGGCCGCTGGGAGGCCGGTTTTTTCTAGCGACCTTTACAGTTTGGGGCTCACGGCTATTTTTTTGCTTACCGGTAAAACCCCCCAATATTTGACCAGTGACAGTCGCACCGGAGAAATTCTTTGGCGACAGGGAGCGCCCCAAGTCAGTCCTACCCTGGCTAAGGTCATAGACCAAGCGGTACGCTACCATCCCAGGGAAAGATTTAGTTCCGCTACCGCCATGGCCCAGGCCCTCCAGGGCAGTTTTAGTAATGTTTTCACGGCTACAGGCGATCGCCAAGGAAATACCAACGGCAATGACAAAATTAAACCGGGGCCCCAACCCACCGCTCCAACCCTAGTGGTAGGCTCCCCCTATAACGCCAACGACACCCAAGCCACCAAAGTTTATAGCCAGGAATTTACCGGGTATAGCGAAACCCAGGAGGGTTCACCGTTGATCAAGTGGGTAGTTATGCCCCTGGTTGTCCTGCTGGTGATTGCCGGAGGCATGGCGGCAGGATTTTGGGTCACCAACCAACGGCGCAATAATCCCCCCCCCACGGTGGAAGAATCCCCGGAGGAAACTCCTACACCCCTGCCGTCTTTGCAACCCAGGCCGGATTTATTTGAAACTCCGATCCCCACCCCCTTGCCGGTGACCCCCAGCCCGGAGGTGACTGCCAGTCCAACTCCAGAACCCAGTCCCACCCCAACGGAAGGGACATTAGCCCCTATGGAGCCGGAGCCCAGCTTAAATGAGCCTGTCCCCACGCCAGAAC
>NZ_JADEVV010000083.1 GCF_015207985.1 Synechocystis salina LEGE 00031
CATTCGATTTTTTGACTATAGCTTTTGTCTAACACCGTATCGTCAAAGACAACATAAGCTTTTGGTGATTCGATTAGCTCTAGACGTACCTGTTCCCACAGCAGACGAGGAGTCAGTTTTACTCCTTGTAGGTAACGTTTGATCCGGTCATGGCTCACACCATCGAGATGCTTGGCAAGGTTTGTTAGGGTGTAGTTAATTGGGCTACTCAGTAAATACTGACAGTAATCTAAACGAGTGAAAGAAGTCATCCTACTACCTTAACCTCATCTATCTTGCGTAAGTCCTGACTAAATACTGCCATGCATTTATTTTTTGCCTAGTTCCTGGGAACGGCGATAGGCAGCCCGCACAGCTTCGATGATGGCGGAGCGAAAGCCCATTTTTTCCAGCACTGCTACCCCAGCAATGGTAGTGCCCCCCGGACTGGTGACCTTATCTTTAATTTGGGCGGGGTGTTCCTCGGTGTCTTTGATTAACTGGGCCGTTCCCAACACCGTTTGCAAGGCCAATTTTTGGGCGATCGCCCTGGGTAATCCGGCCAAAACGCCACCGTCCGCCAGGGCTTCGATCATCAAAGCGACGTAGGCCGGGCCCGAACCGGAAACCCCCGTCACCGCATCCATTAAATTTTCTGGCACTTCCACCACATTGCCCACTGCCGAAAAGATGGCCTTGGCCTTGGCTAATTGATCCGGCTCCACCATCTTATTAGCGGCGATCGCCGTCATGCCGGCCCCAACGGTGGCGGGGGTATTGGGCATGGCCCGGATAATGGCATGGTCAGGAAAGCCTTTTTGAATTCTTTGCAGGGAAACCCCGGCCAAAATGGAAATGACCAAGGGACGATTGGCCCCTCCTGCTAAGCTGGCCAGGACCCGGTCTAGCACCTGGGGTTTAACCGCGAGCAACAGCACTTCAGAAACATTGGCCGCCTCTTGGTTATCGGGGGAAACTTTAACTTGATAGGTTTTTTGGAGATAATCCCGTCGGGCACCGTGGGGCTCCCCCACTATAATTTCCTCTGGGGCGTAGGTTTTCTCTGCAATTAAGCGGGCCAGGATGGCCTCCGCCATTACCCCACCGCCGATGATACCGAGTTGAATGGACACTGTAATTTAGGCTATTCCCAATAGTATTCAGAATTATACCTTGAACCCCCAACCCCACCGATCTCACGGCCAAGCCAGCCGGGGAGATGCGGGAGTTGGTAAGGTTTATTGCTCAATTCATTGATCGGGCAATTGATCAGGTTGCACTGGGTAACAAACCGTTATGGCGTAACAGGGGAGCAGTTTGTGGTTGTCGTCCCCGGAATTTTTCGAAGACCACTGCAGGCGCGAGGCTTCCCCCCAAGGCCAACACCGTTTCTCGAAAACGTTTACCTGTGGTTTGCACCGCAGCTTCATTGTCTAAGCCCACTTCCTCAAAGGCGGCAAAGGCATCGGCACTGAGCACTTCTGCCCATTTATAGCTGTAGTAACCAGCGGCATAACCCCCAGCAAAAATATGGCCAAAGGAGCAGAGAAAGGCATTTTCTGGCAGGGGAGGCAAAATGGTGGTGATTTTCGCCAGGCGATCGCCAATTTGTTCAATGGTTTCCGGGCCGTTGGGACGATAGCGGTGATGCAATTCCAAATCCAGCAAGCTGAAATTAATTTGCCGGAGCATGGCGGAGCCGGTCATAAAATTACGGGTGGCGAGGATTTTTTCGTATTCCGCCTGGGGTAAAGTCTCGCCGGTTTGGTAATGCTTGGCCAAACTGAACAGGGTGGTGGGGTCATAGCACCAATTTTCCATAAATTGGCTGGGCAGTTCCACCGCATCCCATTCCACGTTATTAATGCCCGCCGCACCGCTGTAATTAACCGTGGTCAGCAAATGTTGTAACCCATGGCCAAACTCATGGAACAGGGTGGTCACTTCATAAAAAGTCATCAGACTAGGCTGATCCCCCACCGGCGGTGTTTGGTTACAAATTAGATAGGCCACTGGCAAACGGAGGGATTTTTGCCCATTTACCAACTCTTGACCCCGGTTTAAACAATCCGCCATCCAGGCACCGCCCCGTTTTTCCGACGGCCGGCTATAGGCATCTAAGTAAAAACTGGCGATCGCCGTGCCTGATTCATTCAGCACTTGGAAAAATTGCACATCGGGGTGCCACAGTGGAGCCGAATCTTGACTGGGCTGAATGGTGACCCCAAAGAGCCGTTTAGCTAGGGCGAATAGACCTTCCAGCACTTGGGGCAAGGGGAAATAGGGCCGCAGAGCTTCCGCATCAAAATCAAATTCCTGTTCCCGTTGTCGTTCCGACCAATAGGCCGTATCCCAATGGTGTAGCTCTGCCACCCCAGCAAATTTCTGTAGATCGGCAAATTCCTGCTCCGCCGCCTTATAACTGGGAACCCGTAACTCCTCCAACAGTTTTTCCACCGCTGCCACATCGGGAGCCATTTTGCGAGACAAACTCAACTCTGCATAGGTGTCAAATCCCAACAACTGAGATTTTTCCAGTCGCAATGCCAAAATTCTTTCAATCAGGGGATGGTTATCCCACTGCCCATCGGCCGCCCGACGGATAAAGGCTCGGTAAACTTTTTCCCGTAGATCCTCCCGCTGACTATATTTCATAAAGGGTAGATAGCTGGGATAGTCCAATGTAATTATCCAGGGACCTTCTTCCAAGGTGGCGTTTTCTTCCCCTTTCTGTTGGACAGTCTGGGCCGCCAGGGCTAATAAACTAGGCGGTAACCCCGCAATTTCTTCCTCAGTCGTTAATTTCAATTCAAACGCTTGGCTGGCATCCAAGACATTATTGGAAAACTTGGTGGCCAGTTCCGCCAATTCCAACTGGATTGCGTTAAATCTTTCCCGTTTTTCTCCCGTTAAACCGACACCGCCCAATTCCGCTTCCCGGATATTGCTTTCCACAATGCGTTGCTGGGCCGGCTCCAATGTGTCCCACTCGGCGCTATTTCGCAGGGCCACAAAGGCTTCATAAAGGGGACGACTTTGTCCCAAGCGGCTAATGAATCTCACCACCAAGGGTTGTACCTGTTCAAACTCATGGCGCAATTCGGGACTATTTTTCACCCCCATCAAATGGGAAACGGTGCCCCAGGTCCAACCCAGCTTTTCTTCCAGGGTCGTCAGGGGTTCCACCAAGCCTTCCCAGGTGGGTTGTACGGATTTTTCCAACTCGGTTAATTGGGTTTCTAGTTCCTGCACCAGGGTGGTCACCGCTGGCTCCACGTCGGTGGCTTGAATTTTGTCAAAGGCGGGTAAACCCCGGCCTTGAAGCAGAGGATTGGCAACGGCGGTGTGGGTCATAGTGATGGAAAAACAGAACGGTTTGAGTTTCAGGAAAAAGGCTTGTGGATAAACCACTCCCTAAATTTTGGCATGAAGGCAATGAAAAAATCAGGCAACGTTGTTGGGCTGCGCTGCTACATAACACTAACTGAGTAGGCACGAACTGCTGAATCTACCGTCGCAATTGTCAGACCATTCTGTAAGGCTTGACAGACAAGCATTCTGTCAAATGGATCACGATGTAGTGGTGGCAGTTTAGCCAGTTGAACTACACTATTCTCGTCAAGAGCAAGGCTGGCAATTTGATGAAGCTCGCGCTGCTTGGGCAAATACGTTTCGGGAGGCTCTGGTAGAGGAAGCTTGCCCAATTGGTATTTGACAATTGCTTCCCAGACAGAAACTGAACTCAGGTAGACCTCATTGTCTGGAGCACGAATTGCATCCCGAACACCCGTTGATAACTGGGTATCACCACTAATAAACCACAAAAAGATGTGTGTATCTAGCAAAATTCTCATTTGCCCTCAAATGCACTGAGAATCTCTTCCGCAAGAGGAGCATCGAAATCATCTGGAACGGTAAACTCGCCTGCACATAAACCGAACGGTCGCAATTGCTGACTACTGGCAATAGGTTTGAGTTCGGCGATCGGCTTGTCAAATCTAACAATAACGAGAGTCTCACCTGCCTCTACTTGCCTAAGATATTTCAAAGGATCACGCTGCATTTCTTCAACAGTAACGTTTAACATAAAATTCCCTCTTCCAACTCAGTTAACTGGGCTTCTAGTTCCTGCACCATGATTTCACCTCTTCAATACTCCTTGTCTTACCACCTAAATGGATAATGGCATGACAATTAGGACAAACTGGGCGAAGGTCAGCAATTGGATCAACTTCGTACTCTTTCTGAATTTCCGATAGTGGTTTTAAGTGATGCACGTGGATAAATCCTTGTGCCACTGATCCAAACTTTTTTTCGAAGTTGAAACCACAAATACAACAACTTGTACCATAATGCTGAATGCAAAGTTTGCGGGCTTCGGGATTGCGCTCATAAGAATTAATAGTAACTTGACAGACTGACCCCTCAAGCAACTTTTGATCGTCAGGAACCTCCTCAGCAAGACGAAAACTACGCTCGCCTTTCCCGCATAATTGCGCCACCAATCCTGATAGTATTTTAATATACTTAATGATGGTTTTTATCTTCTGTTTATTTTCATGTTCTTCAGCGAATTTTTCTTCTAAATTTGCCAAAGCTTCTTGATGGCTACTATAAGCAAAAAAACTTTTGTGTTCTTTTTTTAAACCCAAAAAGTCTAGAATTATATAGGAGTAATGTCCTCTGGAGCTTATATCTTCATCGAGAATTTCTACATCTATTTTTTGATGGGACTTATTGCCAAACAACCAAGCTTCTACAACTCGTGCTATCTGTTCCTCGGTATAGGTCGATTTCGGTTTGCTTTTGATTGACGTGGTATTCAAGTCTGGGAATGGTGGAAGCGATTTCATGGCAGGCAATAAACAATCTTTAGTCAAGATATTTATGTCTGTAGTTTATCCGATAATTAAGAGATAAATCCTCACCGATAACCCAGCTAGCTAACTACTGATTATACTGACATTTTCTGTCTAGCCAATGCTTAGGGGCAAAAAGCAGAGAATTTCCGTATATTCACCCTGTGGAGAAAAAGAGCGTACCAATTGACCCAGCCAGGAGTTCAAGGCTTTGTAAAGTGGGGAAGTGGATCGTAAAGATGTTTTCTTAATTCTTCAGAAATTGTTTGAAAATTAGGCTCTAAGCCGGAACGGTGACGGTTTTTGTCCCTGCCAGGTTAAAGGCACTGTGGGCCGCTTTCAGGGCATCCACTCCCCGGTCCTGGGGCACCACACAACTGATTTTAATTTCCGAGGTGGCAATCATTTCTATGTTGATATTTTCCTGGGCTAGGGCAGCAAAGAAATGGGCCGCTACCCCCGGATGGCCAATCATGCCGGAACCAACAATGCTGACTTTGGCAATGGCTTTGTTCACCACTACGGCCGCATCAAGCCAATCTTTGATTAGGGGTTGCAAAATTACTTCGGCCTGACTGCTATCCCCTTCCGCCACCATAAAAGCAATGTCCCGGCAGGGAGTGCCTTGATTAATGCGGCAGCGCTGGGATTGGATAATCATATCCACACTAATGTTGGCCTCCGCTAGGGCGGTGAATAGTTGGGCGGCCATGCCAGGTCGATCGGGCACATGGCGAATCGCAATCTGGGCTTGGTCTTGGTCTAGGGCTACCCCCCGCACAGCGGGCAGATGGGAAGTATTAGCTTGATTTTTGGGTGGGGACAGAGTGACGCCAAAGGCATTAGATAAGGCAGCGATCGCCCGGTCTGCATCCCGTTGGTCAATAACACAGCTAACTTTAACTTCGGAGGTGGAAATCATTTCAATGTTGACTCCCACATCGGCCAAAGTTTTGAACATTTTGGCGGCAATGCCAGGGCGACCGATCATACCGGCCCCGGCAATGGCAATTTTAGCGATGCCTTTTTCGACAATAATTTCCGCCTCTTGATCCGCTTCGGGGTAACTGCGTAGGGCAGGGGCAATGGCGCTGGTAACGGCTTCCGCTGTATTGAGTAAGTCTTTGACAACGGTGAAGGCAATGTCATTACTGTTGCCGTCGTGGATAGATTGGATAATTAAATCAATATCCACCTGTTGTTGGGCAATATCCCGAAATAACTTTGATGCCACCCCTGGGCGATCGGGCACCCGCAACAGGGCGACTTTTGCTTGATCGGCATCGTATTCTACCCCATCCACTGCCTTGGCAATTTCGAGCCCCACCAGGGAACGGTTTTGCACCGGGGGAGCCACTACTTTTGTGCCCGGCTCGTCACTCCAACTGGAACGCACCACCAGGGGAATGCCATAATTGCGGGCAATTTCCACTGCCCGGGGATGGAGCACTTTTGCCCCCAGACTGGCCAATTCCAACATCTCGTCACAGGTAATTTCCGCCATCAGTTGGGCTTCCGGCACTAGGCGGGGATCGGTGGTGAGAATGCCCGGTACGTCGGTGTAAATTTCACAAAAATCTGCTTTCAATGCCGCCGCCAGGGCCACCGCAGAGGTATCTGAACCACCCCGTCCCAGGGTAGTAATTTCTAGATGTTCTACGCTACTGATGCCCTGGAATCCCGCTACGACCACCACTTTCCCTTCCCTTAAATGGTGCTCCAGGCGATCGGGACGAATTTCTAGAATGCGGGCCCGGCTATGTTCGGCCTCGGTGACGATGCCCACTTGGGCTCCGGTGAGGGAAATGGCGGGCTGATCTATTTCCTGTAAGGCTAAGCTCAATAGGGCAATGGACACCTGCTCCCCGGTGGAGAGTAACATGTCCATCTCCCGACGACAGGGGTTGGGGGAAATTTGCTGGGCTAAATCCACCAACACATCGGTGCTTTTTCCCATGGCCGACACCACCACCACTAGGGAGTTCCCCCCCTGTACAGTCCGTTTAATACGTTGGGCCACCGCTTGAATACGCTCCACAGTGCCAACGGAGGTGCCGCCAAATTTTTGAACGATTAGTGCCATGGTGATTTCGGGATAGGGCCGGGGAAAAGTCGGCAGTTCCCCATGGTATCAAAAAAATTAAGCCGCTATGATTTCTCGGCAAAGACCTGTTGACTTCCGGTCAATCCTGGGGGATGATATTGTTTCGGTAAGAAAAACCACCGCAAGCGGAACTGGCGGAATTGGTAGACGCGCTAGATTCAGGTTCTAGTGTTCGTAAGGACTTCCGGGTTCAAGTCCCGGGTTCCGCATCTTAACTCTGCTCAGGTTGATCAAGGTTTACTATCAACTTGGCAACTTCCTTCCAGGGGTAATTCGGGTCGCCACAGCTTTCGTCTTCTTTTAGTTTTCTAATGCCAGGCTGATTTCCTTTCTACTAAAGGGCAAATCCTGGTTAATAGCATCAATTTCTGCTTGCTCCATGGCATTAATTTCATCAATGTAGATCTGCAAAATTTGTTGCATTTTAGGGTGGTAAAACCGATGTAAGCTGTAGTTAGCTGTGGCAGGAAAACCTCGACGGCGTTTATGGCGACCCCCAGCCCCTGGATCGAATAGTTGAATACCTTCCCCAATGGCCCATTCAATCGGTTGATAGTAGCAGGCTTCAAAGTGTAGACAATCGTAATCTGCCAGGCTTCCCCAGTACCGACCATAAAGGCGATCGCCTTTGCGTAGGCAAAAAGATAAACCAATGGGATGTTGATCATCGTGCTCCGGAAAAGCTAGCACTAAAACCACCCTAGCTCGGTAATCTTCGTACAAAGACTGAAAGAATTTTTTAGTTAGATACTTACTACCCCAATAGAATTTGTCACAGGTATTGCTATAAAAACGATAAATTGCCGGGAAAAAATGATGGGGAATTTGATCTCCTTGTAAAACTTGAATGCGTAAGTCGGCCTTTTGCACCGCTTTCCGCTCTCGTTTGATATTGCGCCGTTGATTGGCATTAAAAATTTGCAAATAATCGTCGAAACTTTGAAAATTTTGATTTTGCCAGATATAGCTATGGTGCAACCAACCAGTGAAGCCTAAATTTTCCATTTGCTTTTGCCATTGGCGATCGACAAACAAAAAATTACAACCAGAAATTTGATTTGTTTGGCAAAAGTGGTCAATGGCTTCCACCATAATTTGGGTGATCAAAAATTCATTAGCTTCAGGGTCAATTAAAAAACGATAGCCTTCAGCAGGGGTAAAGGGAGCCATACCCAGCAACTTTGGATAATAGTCAATGCCTAATCGTTGGGCTAAATCTGCCCATTGGTGATCAAAAACAAATTCTCCGTAACTATGGCCTTTGAGATATAAAGCCGCTGCTCCTAGTAAGGTTTCCCCCTGCCATACGGTCAGATGACAAGGTTGCCAACCGGTGTTACGAACAGCACTGCCGGAGGTTTCCAGGTTATGGAGCCAATGCCATTCCAGGAAGGGAGTTTGTAGGGGCACCGCCAATCGGTCCCACTGGGGCTGAGGAATTTCCGCCAAGGCATGGTGCCAACGCGCTGTCAAACCAGAAGGATGGGACTTGGCCATGGTTAATCAGAACAGCAATCAGGCAGTTTTCGGTAATCTAACGAATATTGTCCCCCGTCGCAACCAACTGTTCTATCGACTGGCCAATTACCAGCCCCAGGTGCCAATGCCACCCTTAAAGGGGCCGACAATTTTCGATGTAATCCAGCCACCGTAGAAATCCCCCGGCTGGGCAGTTACTAACTCTTCATCTACATAGCAGGCATCCATTTTACTGGGATAAAAGGCTATGTAATCTTTGATCACGCTAAATCTAGTATTGGGAGTGGGGTAATACCAAGCCACGTTATCTCGCCGGCGATCGCCTAAATTGAGATGATAATAGCTGGCCTCCCCTTTCCATTCACAATAGGAATGTCTAGTGGAAAGCTCCAGATATTCAGTCCGGACATCCTGGGGAGGAAAATAGTAAACCGGTGGATGGCTGGTCTCTAATACCCGTTGAGTCGAGCAACTATCGGCAATGGTGATGCCGTCACATATAATCACCGCCCTTTGGCTAGAAGCTTCAATTTGGGGAGGACGGGGATAATCCCAGACCGATTCTTGCCCCGGTTCGGGAGTAGTGGGTTGGGGCATAGGTCAAAGACTCAATAATTGTTGCGGTTGGCGATCGCCCAGACTCGTCGGTAGGGGCAGATTATTCAAACAACACCAATGGTAAGTGTATAGATTGGCGTGGCCATGGTTAATGGTGGCAATGGCCGGCGCCGCAGGGAATGGCCAAAGTCGGTCAAATAGTAATCCTTGGGCAAGGCTGAACTGTAGCAAATAAACTGCCGGTGGAGCCTTCAACTCCTTGACCAAAGCCTGGGCCAAATTCTCCAAACCATTTTGGTAGCGTTGATAGGGCGGTAAATCCCAGGACACCATCTCATAGGCATTGGGCATCATCCCCTCATAGATTAGAGGTAGGAATTGTATGCCATTGGCTGTCACAATAATTGGCAGCCAATGATCCCCCAACCAATTAGCGTCACTACACAAAGGTAAATTAAGCTGTTGGCTCACCCACTGACGACGGGCATTAATTTCCTGACATGCCTGGTAAATATTTTGTCCTGGAAAATCCAGCCAACGGGGTAGCTGAATGGTCAACGGGCAGTAAATTCGCCCCCCCATTTGGGTTTGTTGCTGGGCCTGGTCCGACCATAAACTAGCCACCGCCACCGTCTCAATAATCGTTTCCGGGGAACAACCGGCGATCGCCTCCTTCAAAGCATTGACCATCCTTTCCGTCACAGGGGAAGCCGCAATTAAGCGACCCTCCTGCTTCACCTTGGCATTCACAATAATGCTTGCTCGTCCATTACGATTGGGAGCCTTAAGGGTTGGAATTACCACAGCCTTTATACCTATCTAGGAATAAATCAACGAAAATCGCTAAGTCAGCCATATAGCCATCTCATAACACCATTATCAAACAATGGCACAGGAAAGAAAACCCTATTTCTGCTAACTATCCATGTTTATCATTCCATTGGCACCAAAAGCGAAACCCCCCAACACTAAGTTGAGGGGTTCAAAGAAAAAGGAACTTGGCATCGGACTATTGTGCCGTGGGGCAACCCCCAGAGTATCGTCGCCGCTGTCACATTTCACAACCGAGTGCGGGATGGGATCGGAGTGGTTCCATGACGCTAAAGACACCAAGAAAGA
>NZ_JADEVV010000019.1 GCF_015207985.1 Synechocystis salina LEGE 00031
TTTTTAAGGAAAATATCATTTCCCTAAAAACTCCGACATCCCTTTTTTTGCTTGCTTTTGAGAATGTAGATATATCTACTGTCTCCCCTCGCAAGTTCAGTCTTTTAAACATACTTCTCATGCTTGTCTGACTCTGGTCTAAGACCAAGCCTAACCAGATACTCACAAACTTAAATGTGTCTAACACTGGGTAGTCATCTTTAGGAAAATTAGATAGATGAGTTTTGACAATATGTCCAAAATTTGATATCATTGCTTCAATTATTTTAATATTTCTGCCCTTTATTCTATCATTTTAAAGGGCATTTTCCTTCTTTACAACTATCGTTCAACACTTCTGCAGGTACACATATCTTCATTGGACACGGGCGATCGCCTCTCTGGAGAGACCTCAAGGATTTTATTAGTGATCGATTGAAATTGCCTTGGGATGAATTTAATCGAGTTCCAATCGCTGGAATCACCAACACTACCCGTTTATCTCAGATGCTAGATAATGCAGCAATTGCATTATTGATAATGACTGCTGAAGATGAGCAAAGTGATGGTAAGCTCCGCGCAAGAATGAATGTCATACATGAAGCTGGTCTTTTTCAAGGACGTTTGGGCTTTACGCGCGCAATTATTCTTTTGGAAGAAGGCTGTGAGAACTTCTCAAACGTTGATGGACTTGGTTATATTAAGTTTCCATCCGGAAATATCAAAGCCTGTTTCGAGGAGATTCGTAGTGTTCTTGAACGCGAAGGATTAGTATGAACGCCATATAACATTCGTTTGGAGGGGACTATCAAAAGATTTAGTGCATTGCGAGAGTTCTTTGTAGCCGCTCAAGCGAACCGTTAGCATTACTGATAGCAAATATATGCAGAGAAACTGAGAAATTATATGAGAATTAAGAAGCTACAGCTAAAAAATGGGTACAAAAGATTTTTTAATCTTACTATAGATCTCGGTGACACACCTAAGCGTGTTGTCGCTCTGGTTGGGCCAAACGGTTGTGGGAAAAGCAGTGTATTAGATGGAATTTTATTCCATGCGAATGCACATGCTCAAATTGGGAACAAGGGAAACAAAGATTACCAATATCACTCAATGAACAGAACACCAAATTATAATTACAGCAATATAACTATAGAGTTTGATAAAGGTACATTTCAAGAAATAAGACAACAGAAGGTTGAAAGTGGCAAGGAAAATACAATTTTTTCATTCAGAAGTCCATATAGATACAACAGCACTCTAAACGTAACTGAGTCTAAAGCAACAACTGAAATTAGATTAAATAATTATGGAGCTACTACTGCCTCTGATTTAGACGATAAAATGGAAGAGAACTACCGACGTTTATATGTTAAATACGATAAGTACCTAAACGATCAAGATTGCCCTCCAAGTCAAGCTAAGGCAAAGATAATTGGTGATTTAAACTCATCCATCAAAGAATGTTTGGACTTAGAAATATCTAGCATTGGTAATATAGAGGCATCAAAAGGAACATTGTATTTTAAAAAGTTGGATCATCCTAATGAGTTTGAATTTAATGTTCTTTCTTCTGGCGAAAAAGAGGTAGTGGATATTCTCTTAGATCTCTATCTTAGACAAGATGAATATACTGATACGATATTTTTGTTAGATGAGCCTGAGCTCCATATAAATACAAATGTTCAAAAAAATCTGTTAATCGAAATTGACAAGCTGGTGGGGAAAGATTGCCAAATATGGTTAACAACACATAGCATTGGTTTCTTAAGAACATTGCAAGATAAATTCAGGGAAGAATGTCAAGTTATTCAGTTTAAGAGTTACTGCAAATTTGCATCGGAGTCATATTTATTAACACCAATGACAATGTCAAGAAGCAATTGGAAGGATATTTTTGAAATAGCTTTAGATGATATTGTTAACTTAATTAGTCCAAAACGAATTATTTATTGCGAAGGAAGAGATAGACCAGGTAATAGTGGGATAGAAAAAGGTCTTGACGCGCAGATATTTAATAATGTATTTGCGAATACGTATATTGATACATTATTTGTCTCAAGCGGCGGCAACACTGAGTTAGACCAAAGAAGTGAAATAGCAATAGCAATTCTTGGCAAAGTATTTTCCGATTTAGAGATTTTGGTACTTAAAGATAGAGATATGGCGTCAGGAAAAGACACCAATGAAAACGATAGAATTGTGTATCTAAAGACCAATCCCGATAATCACAGAGTTCTTAAAAGATGGGAGATTGAGAATTATCTGTATGACAAAGAGGTGCTTGTTAATTATTGTAAATCTAATCAACTGAATTTTGATCAAGAAACTTATGACAACTTTGTTTCTGATATTAATAATCAAAATCTAAAAGATCATACTAGCCAAATTAAAAATATATGCGGAATAAAAAACAGTATAAATCCTGAGAAATTCAAGCTTGAGCTTTCAAAGTATATTACTCAAGATATGGAAGTATACTCAGAATTAGAATCATGTGTTATTCGCCGCGAATAAAATATTGCACTAACAAAGCGCTCGTTCAGGCACAGGGCTTAAATATTAAGAACAAAAATCTATCCGTAGCTGATCGCCATCAAAAAAACTAGTCGAGCTAACAAGGCTTACATACATTACAGAGGTTTGCGAGCGCACCGCATAATGGATCTTTGCAAAGTCGCAAAAATATCTTTAAGTCAATAATGAAAAGGAAAGTCCGCCCGGCCAAAGCCCGGCTTTCTGTGGGGTTTAAATTTGATGGCACCATGGATTACCACCGTGCATTGAAGATGTAGTCGCTCAGCCTAGCGGATCTCTGCAAGGCCGCCAAATTTTACTAGGGGTTTAACTTAATCCATCTAACTTATCCAAAAGCCTTAAACCCTCAGTAACGTTACCCCGGGCCGCCATTAACCGAAAACGGTTATAAGCATCAAATTCAGTCAAAGCAATGGTTGAAAGCTCCTCAACTAACTTATTCACACTAATTCCCCTAGACTCCGCAAGCTGCTTAAGTCTGGAGTGTTTATCATCCGGCATCCGTATCGTTAAAGTACCCATGGTTTAACCTCTTAGTAAATGCTCTGGTTTCAAAATTGACAAGTGAGGAAAAATTAACTCTGTTCCTTGAAAATCTTTGACATTGTTGGTTGCAATATAGTGAGCATTACCAGAGATTGCTAACTCAATCAAATGATTATCTCCCTCATCTCTTAAATTGGGTCGCCACAGATAGTAAATATTAATCCACTCACAAACCGACATCAAAGCCTCTAGTAAACTAACAACCTCAGTCTGGCTCAAAACACATTGGTCAATAATCTCCTTACGTCCCATTACAGCTTCATACTCGGCAAATAAAGCATTTCCTATCAGTGGTTGATACCGCCCCAACAAACAATACCTAATCAGTTTCCGACTCGGCCCATCAGCACCAATCAGAGCACTCACAAAAACACTGGTGTCAATGACAATTCGATTATTCACAAAGCTAATGATAGCATATACACTGTCATTGTTGAATTTTTTTATCCAGCCATTGGGAGGCGATCGCCAAAAACTCTATCAAGTCTTAATTGTTCTGGTTAGCAACAAACCGATTAACCAGTTCAACATCAATGTCTAACTCCTTGGCAATTTCGGCAATTGTAAGGCCCAATTTCTTCAGCAGAGGTATGGTTTCTAGTTTCGCCTCCAGCCTACCTTCTAGTTTCCCCTCTAATTTTCCTTCCAACCGTCCAGTTTCCCGGCAATTTTACCTTCCTCTAAAATTTCTTGATAGACAGCAGATTCCTTCATAATTTCACTCCTTAAAATTGTCTTGATAATGTCAGGGGCCAGCAGAATTCCTGCAAAAAATGAGGTTGCTGCCATGAGATTTGCTTTAACTCGATTATCCTCAATCTGATCCAGCACAGTCGCCACTTCCCTCAATTTTAGTGCCGGGTCAGAGGTCTGCGTCAACACCCCTAGGGGCAATAGTCCTGGACTTTGGAGAAATGCTTCCGATAGCTGCTCCCAATTGTGGTAGAGTTTAGGCTATTGAAGGGGAGTAGCTTGGGCTATAAAAGCCCGTTATCTGAATCAACATACTGGTGATGAGCCTGGTTCAGATAGCAAATTAGTTTTCTGATTTGTCAGCGAGACCTTCACTGAGTCCACGGAAAGAGTGGGCTTGGTGGGGTCTTTCCAGATATCCGTCATGCCTACTCAATCCACTATTGGTTGGAGTAAAGCATGAATTTTTTGACGGGATTCACGTCCGGGCTATTGCTGATTACGCTTTCAGAGCTCGGCGACAAAACCTTTTTTATTGCCGCTATTTTGGCGATGCGGCACCCCCGACGATGGGTATTTATCGGGGCAACGGCGGCGTTGGCCACCATGACTTTGTTATCTGTTGGGATTGGCCAACTAACTTCTTTACTTCCCCAACACTATGTTCAAGCCATTGCTGTGGCTCTGTTTATTGGTTTTGGCTTAAAACTCCTCTACGATGCTAGCCGTATGTCTGGAAAAGAAGTCCTAGACGGAGAGCAAGCAGAAGCTCTAGAAGTGGTTAAACAACGAGAACAGGGTATCGTCCTCTGGTCTGCTAGAGCCATCGTAATGGAAGCATTTGCACTTACCTTCGTGGCCGAGTGGGGAGACCGCACTCAAATCGCTACTATTACCCTGGCTTCTTCTCACCATCCCTATGGAGTGCTTTTAGGAGCCATTATGGGCCATGCCATTTGCGCTGCTATCGCCGTGGCCTGCGGAAAACTCATTGCCGGTCATATTTCCGAAAGGCTACTGACTACCCTTGGCGGTGTACTATTCATTGTCTTTGGGATTATTACTGCCATAGAAAACTTTTGAACCGAACTATTTTGCTTTCTGAAACTATTCCTTTATCTTTCAATCCAGTCATTTAACCAATGATTAAGAAGAGAACACCATTCTATCCCTATCAACCTTTCTTACTCAGAATTTTGCATGGCCTTACGGGATTATGCCTGATTGCAGCCATTCTGACCGCCTATTGGACCTACGACACCTACGATGGACGCTGGGGCCGCATTCCTCTGCCCTCTTACCCTGATATTGAAGGCATCCATGGCACTTTTGGATTATGGACTTTGCTGATATTTCCAGCTTTTGTGATCTACGCTTTCCAACGGGGGCAACGGCGACTGGTACAATCCGATACCCTAAGTCAACTAACTTCGGTAGGTAAACCGATCTGGTGGTATAGCCTAAATCGCATCACTAATACCCTAGCTTTGTTAGGATTAACCTTTGCTTTATTCAGCGGCAAAATGATGGGCGAAACCTAGTTACCCAACGGGGAACTCCACCATGGCTGGTACTACGCCCACCTAATTTCGTGGTTGGTCATGGTGGGTGCAATATTGCTCCATCTGCTGATCAATGCCAGGGTAGGGGGCACACCGTTGCTACTTTCTATGCTGACCTGGAAGTTTCGTGATAAAGATAGCCCAGCTCTTTGGCCAAGTCATGTTGCCCAATGGTGGTCACAAATTCAACATGGAGCTTGGACAATGGAGTTTCAAACAGCGACGGCGATGCTCTACCTAGAAATTTTCATCTTGGTGAGCCTTGTTGCTGCCTGGATTATTCCTCTATTCAGGTAAAAGCTTCAGAGACTGGCAAGCTAAACGGACATGAAAAGGAAAATCTAATCGTTCTGCCAAGGCTATTTCAAGAGGGGTAACTTTACTACAGTTATCAATTCCTTCTAAAATCATCACTCGACAGGTAGAGCAATTACCCTGGCCTCCACAAACATCGGTGTGGGGCACATCCTCACTCAACAAATTTTCCAGAAAAGTCTTATTAGGATGAGCTTCAATGATTTTATTGTCGGGGAAACAGGTAATTTTAGTCATTACCCTTCAAGCCTCTTAAAGTGATTTATTGACAAATTTAAAGATCAAAAGTAAAGAAATCGTAAATAAGGTTTAGTTTCCTTAATCGAGGACAACGGGCAACAATACAATGAAGCAAGAACCTTTACCCAGTTCACTTTCCACTAAAATTTGACCTTGATGGTGTTGGACAATGCTTTGGGCGATCGCCAAACCTAAGCCTGTGCCAGATATTTGGGAAGATCTAGATTTTTCCACTCGCCAAAAACGATCAAAGACAAAAGGAATATATTCTTTTTTAATTCCTATACCCGTATCTTGGACAGTAACAATTGCCCATTCTTCTGAGGTTTTCAAGCTAATATTAATATCTCCTCCCGTCTCTGTATATTTAATGGCATTATCAATTAAATTAGTAAATAGCCTTTGTAACTGGAAAATATTACCGTTAACTAGGGGTTTAGTTAAACAATGGAGTTGCAGTTTAATCTTTTTTTTCTCAGCTTTGATTTCCCCAAAAGTAACTATATCTTCTAATAATTCTTCCAAGGGAATAACCGCAGTTTGCTGAGGCAGTAAATCTAAATCATTATCAGTACGAGCTAGAAAAAGCAAATCATCTATCAAACAACTCATTTGATTAGTGGCACTGACTATACTATTGATTTTTTCAATATCCTGGGGATGGATACGCTCTGGATGGGTTTGTAAGACTTCTACTGATGTTTTAATGGCTGTTAGGGGACTACGTAATTCATGGGAAGCGTCGCCCGTAAATTGTTTTAACTGCTCATAACTTTTAGCCAAAGGCTTTAAAGATTGTCGGGTTAACCACATACCGCCCACACTAATTAAGCCGAGAGTAATAAAAAAACCAATGGCAAATCCCCATGATAATTGTGATAAAAGTATGGTGATAGATTCCGTTGATTCCGTTACCCTGACATAGCCTTCGATATGCTTTGATTGAGGATTTTCCTGTTCATAAATAGTAATTATTAGAACTCGGATAGGAGGAGATTCGGGTAAAGTAATAAAACCAGGGGTAAAGTTGTTGATCTGAAAATTAATCTTTTTTCCTGAAGCTCCTAACAATTTTTGGCTGCCATCAAACCATTCAATAGTTTGGTTCGGTTGCTGTAATCCCTGCCAAGATAAATCCAAATCCCCATCTTCGTCTAAATAACGGTCGTGCCTAATGTCTGTATTGTTATTCTCTTCGATAATTTCCAGACTATGGGCTGCAGAATTAGCCAATAACTTTAGTTTTTGATCAAGTTGCTGATAAAGAATATGGGAAAAAAACTGATAAACTAAAAAGTTAGAAACAAAGTTAATGGCCATCATCACGGCTAAAAATGCCCCCAGTAATTGCCAGCGGAGACGCTGAAATTGAGGACTAAGACGAATATTAGATTTAGATAGATTTGAGGCGATAACCCAAGCCATAAATAGTCTCAATAAAATCCGGTGGTGCCCCAGCATTTCGTAGCTTTTTACGAAGATCCTTAATATGAACTTTAACGGTTTCTTCCCCTGGTGGATTTTCAAAAGACCAAAGCTGATCCATAATCATACTACGGCTTAAAACTCTCTGGGGTTTACGAACAAATAATTCTAAAATTTGATATTCTTTAGGAGTTAAATGTAATAAATTTTCACCATAAATTACTTCATAATTACTAGGATTTAAGCGAAGATTTGCCCATTCTAATACCGTTGGCAAAACCACGTCTCCTCGTCTTAATAAAGCCCGAATTCTAGCAGTTAATTCTGCTAAATCAAAGGGTTTAATTACATAATCATCTGCTCCGGCATCTAATCCCATAACCTTGTCATTACTACTGTCCCTAGCTGTTAACATTAAAACAGGCAACTGCATTCCGGCACAGCGTAGCCGTTGGCAAAGTTCAATTCCACTAAGTTTGGGCAACATTATATCTAACAAAATTAACCTATAATCAAAAGCTTGTAATAGTTCCCAGCCCATTTCTCCATCTGGGGCCAGATCAACCGTATATTGACAATCTTCCAGGGTTTCCTGTAGGGCAACAGCAATACGCTGATCATCTTCGACCAGTAAAATTTTCATCTATGGTAGTAATTGAATGAACTCACGATGTTAGATTAGCTGTAGAAATAAAACCTAGATAATACTATACATTGGAAATACGTTTACGAAAAATTCCAGTCATTTGAATTCCACTGATTAAAATTGCTATTAACCCTAAGCCAATAAGTAATATGTAAATCATCTGCAAAAATGAACCAAAATAACTACCTTGGTGAATATCCATGAGAATTTCTACTTTTTCCTTGGGGAGGTTAAACCAAGCTCGACCAATACGATAACCGATCCCTGTTATGGCACTTACTAATAATGGAGCAAATAATATTGGTGCTAAAAAACCATGAATAGACCGAGGATTTATCTTGCCGTGAATTAAATTCCCTAGGCGATTATTGCGCTTTTGGTTAAACATAATTATACCAGTGACAATTATCCCGATTAATCCTAAACCCACAAGTAAAATATAAACCGGCACTAATGGTTTACCTAAAAATTCTCCTTGATGAATGCCTAAAATAATGTCCTCAAACTCTTCTGATTCCTCTAAAAAAGTTTCTCCCACAACAAAGATCGTACCTGTTAACGCACTAAGTATCAGGGGCAGAAAAATTATTGGGGCAATGGTGCGGTGTAGTTTACGAAAGTTAATCTTGGCCATGGACTTTACCTAATAAATAATAAGATTAATTTCCCCTAATACTCATCCTTGGCTGACGGTAGGAGAACTGAATTTAATCTTTGTTATGGTTAAGATTATTGATAAACTGTAAAGAAAGGGTAAAGAATTCTCCAAACATAACTTACGAAAGTAAGGATTTGGTTAGATTTATCCGTTGTTCGGATGGAAAATTTTATGTCTATCATCTCCGATCGCCGTCAAAAGGTGGTGATTTTGGGGGCCGCTGGGCGGGATTTCCATAATTTCAATCAGGTTTACCGGGATAATCCTCAATACAAGGTTCTGGCCTTCACCGCCACCCAGATTGTGGGCATTGCCGATCGCCGTTATCCCCCAGATTTAGCCGGAGAACTTTACCCCCAGGGCATTCAAACCAGGGGAAACGGTGGTGAGAATGGCGGATATTGTCCTCATTCCTAAAACCGAAATGGCCACCACAGAACAGATTGCCCAGGTTAAAGCGTCCATTACCAAGTTGAATGCCACCGGCAAAATTATCCAGGGGCGATCGCCGTTACGGTTGGAACCGGCCATGGATTTACGGGGCAAACGGGTGATTGTGGTGGAGGATGGCCCGACGACAACCCACGGGGGCATGGGCTTTGGGGCTGGTTACCAAGCAGTGAAAGGGATTGAAGGTATTGACATAGTTGATCCCCGATCCTACGCCGTGCCGGAAATTGCCTCTATTTACGCTAAATTTCCCCATTTGACGAAAATTTTGCCCGCCATGGGTTATTTCCCCGCCCAATTGCAAGCATTGGCCGATACCTTAAACGCCGCCAATGTGGATGTGGTGGTGTCGGGAACCCCCAGCGATCTCGGTCGTTTGATCCAACTCAATAAACCCCTGGTGCGGATCTTTTACGATTATGCCGAAGTTGATGATCCTGGTTTAGGTGATCTCGTTGACGATTTTTTGGCCCAGCGTAATTTAGGGGGAAAAAGCCATGAATCTTCCTAAAGATACAAAGCCCATTGTCATTGTCCTGGGGGGAAACGCCTTATTACAAAGGGGTCAACCCCCCGAAGCGGAATTGCAGAAAAAGAATATTCACATAGCGTCCCTGGCGATCGCCAGTTGGTAACTCAATAAGTCTGAAGGTTGATATTCCCCCATTCCACAGGGTTTCCCAGTATAGCGGCGGGGAATGCTCAACTATCTTCACCAAACGAACAACCCTAAACCTTGCTTGCGGGGAACTCTACAGTGGTTGCCCCTTGTGCGCCGCACCATGCTAATCGGTAAATAGCGATCGCCAAATAACGGCGCTGGGGCATTTATTTTCGCTACGCTCTTTGTCCCCGACCGGGGTTGTTTTCTGTCCGCCGCTTCGATGACCCCGTTCTTTTTTGGGGGTTTTGCCCATGTCTGCTTTTCCTGTCGGTTCGGTTCGTGGTTCTGCTTTGGGTTCTGGTTGTTCCGGCTGGTTGGTTCGGCCTTCCGTTCGGGCCCAGTCCGGGTTGGTTTTGGTTGCTTCGTTCGGTTCTTTTGCCGGGGCTGGTCGTTTTGCCCGTCGTTGGTCTGGTCGGTTGGGTCGCTCTGTCTTCGTCCGGCGGGTTGGCCCTGGTTGGTCTGTCTCCGTCCCGGTTCTTGCCTAGTTTTCCCTGGGGGGCTTCGGCCTCCCTTTTTTTATGGTTCCTTGCTACAACAAAAATTACTAGGGGTTAACGGCGTGCAGCTTCGCTTTCCCCGAAGGGATAGACTGATGGCTTCCCTAGTTCTTTACATTTAGGTTCTAACTTGAATGGTGTAGAACAGCAATTAAAGCTTTTAGGAGTTTTCCCATGAATATTTCAGCTAAGTCTTTTCTAATATTGACGATCACTGCTGGTTTGGGATGGGGCGATACAACATTAGCCACCAATGCAAACCAGACCGTTGCTAATAATTCTGGGCAGAGTCAATACACCCTTGCTCAATTTTCTTCCCAGGACGTGGCCAGTCGAGACAATGATTCCCATGAAGGGCAAGAAGATCATGATGATGATAGCGACGATAAACAAGATAATGACGACTAGAACTATCTCTAAACCTTCATTAATCCAGCACCAGCAGGCAGACCATCACGCACCTCAGTTCTAAACTCTAACCCTATGTCGCGTCACGTTCCTTTGTTGCGATGAACCCGTTTTGGGTCGCCCTTGGGGGCGAGGACTAGAACAAGTTTTACTAGGGGTTAATGGCGATCGCCAAAAGTTTTTGTTGGTCACTGATGTCGGGAAAGTCCGCCCGGCTAAAGCCCGTCTTTCTGTGGGGTTTAGATTTTATAGCACCGTGGATTACCACCGTGCATTGGTAGTGTAGCCGATCGCTAAATTTTACTAGGGGTTAATGGTGATCGCCTAACAACAGAAAGTTTCTGTATAATCCTTAATTAGCCATCTCATCTACCTGACTTTGTTAGTACCAAAAGAATTTGGAACCAACTAACTGAATTAAAGGTCAAGTTACGCTTTACTGTTGCGCTAATCAAGCTGAATTAACGGTGGCTATAACTTCACCAATAGACTAATTTCGGAAAAAATATGAAAGAAGACTTTGGTTTCACGCACATTGCTCTATTTGCAAAAAATATTGACTTGAGCATTAGTTTTTACAACCGCTATGCAAATATGTCCGTAGTGCATGAGCGATTAGATAAAGATACCGGTAAACGAGTTGTTTGGCTGTCTGATAAAACTCGTCCTTTCGTTTTAGTGTTAGTCCAAGACGAAAATCCAACCCCCATCCTAGGCCCTTTTGCACACCTAGGCATTGCTTGCAAGGATAAGAGCGAAGTTGATTGCTTATGCGAACAAGCTAGACAGGAAGGAATATTGGCTAAAGATGCCACAGATTCTGGCTATCCTGTTGGTTATTGGGCTTTTATCAATGATCCTGATGGACACACCTTAGAAGTCTCCTATGGTCAAGAAATTGGATTAACCATTGATAAGCCCACTTAGGGCGCAGTGGCAAAGCTGGCGTTGAATCAAAGAAATTAGAAACTCCCACTGATCGCCAACAGTCTTTGCTGGAACCTAAAGAAAAAATAATTAATTTTGATAAAAATAATAAACTTTAATATCAAGAAAGGACGGACTGGATAAATTACTAAGAGTTCAATAGCGATCTCAATTGTAAAGAAGGCAAGTCAAAGAATATGATTCTCTGCTAACTTCAAATAAGTCTTCCTTTATCGTTCCAATTACCAAACATTTGATTGCGGGCAGTTTTGCTCACAAAATTCTGAAGTCGCCGCTCAAATTCTCTAGGATTTTTCCGCATTTCCTCAATGTATCCGATGCGTATTCGGCGATAGAGATCGGGGAATGCAAGGAAGTTAGACCAGGCATCAGATTCTGTTTTCATTACCTCAACAATATCTTTGGGAACTTCAAATTTGATGGTTAAATCAGGTAGTGTTGCAAATCCAGCATTAGTCATCATTCCTAGGCGAATCAGACGGCGAGCACGCTCCTTATTTAATTCTGTCCAGTTACTTCGTTTTTTCCGGGGAGTAAATCGTTGAGCACGCTCATGGGTTGAGAATCTTTTTTCTATACCATCGATCCAATCAAAACAAATAGCCTCTTCAACAGCGTCAAGGTAAGAAACAGTTGGACAATCAGGAAGCTCATCGAACAACAACCAAATTTCGCTGGTTGTAGCGTGATTTTGCTCAAGCCAAGAACGCCATACAGTTCTATTAATTGCTTTATAGGTTTTAGTGACCTCCATTGACCTCCGATGGTTTTATACATAATGGCTTAGGCTTCAGCTTATCCATACCCAAAGTTACTAAACAGCGGCCCCACCATGTGAGGGCAGAGATAGGCCTAAATAAATTACTAGGGGTTTACGGCGATCACCATTGTAAATAGTTCACCTGGAAGATTGCTTTAAATTTCAACGGTGTGGTGAAGATTTTAGTTGTTATATTCGATTGCCTATTGTGCAATTTTTAATAAATAACCTGAGTTCGGGATAAGGCAAGCCCTGAGATGGTTAAAGAAAAAAGGAGACAGATAAATTGGGATAGATGTTAATTAACCACCTCTGTCTCCCGCTGTGTCTAGTTTAGAAGAATTATTCTGTGCCGTAGATGATTTTTGCCAAAAATTTGAACCAAAGTGGCAATCAGAGTTATTGGGAACGGGTGTAAAAACCCGCAAACGCCCTCAGGGATTATGTTTGAGTGAGAAAATGACTCTATTGATTGCATTTCATCAACACCATTATCGAAACTTCAAGCATTTTTACCTGGACCATGTGTGTGTTTATTGGCGTGAATACTTCCCCGGATTGCCAAGTTATCAAAGATTTGTAGAATGGATGCCCTCTACCTTAGTGCCTTTATGTGTTTATCTCAAGCATTGTTTTGGGCAATGTACAGGCATTAGTTTTATCGATGCAACAAGTGTAAAAGTTTGCCACAATCGCCGTATATTTAGCCATAAAGTATTTGATAATTTGGCAGCAAGAGGGAAAACTTCGGTGGATTGGTTTTTCGGATTTAAGCTACATTTGGTTGTTAATGAAATGGGAAAGTTATTAAGCGTGCAAATTACTCCTGGCAACCTTGATGACCGAGTCCCAGTGCCAGATTTACTCCAATCATTATTTGGGAAAGTATTCGCTGATAGGGGCTATATTTCTAAGCCCTTAGCTCAAAAACTGTTGTCAGATTTTGGTATTGAATTCTTTGCTAAACATCGTCGTAACATGAAAAATCCTTTAATGCGCTTGACAGATAAATTATTATCCCGTAAACGTTTAATTATTGAGTCAATTATTGACCAACTCAAAAATATTTCTCAGATTGAGCACTCTCGTCATCGTAGTCCTATTAATTTTGGAGTTAATCTTCTCTGTGGCTTAATTGCGTACTGCCATCAACCCAAAAAGCCAGGACTTTCTCTTGAATGGGTTTTGCCTCCTGCTCTTTAACCCGAACTCACGTTATCAAGTAAGATTTAGGCCTCCGTCTGAAATCAAAATTTCGCCTGTAATATAGTGACTTGCAACCAGCATTGAAGCCATCTGTGCTATCTCTTCTGGCTGTGCCCCCCGCCCCATTGGAGATCGTTTTTCCCATAGCTTTCTTGCTGCTGTCCAATTTTTACTCATCGGGGTTTCAACTAAACCCGGTGCGATCGCATTTACGCGAATTAAAGGGGCAAGACTCAATGCAAGCAGCTTTGTCATGTGGTTTAGAGCAGCTTTACTTACAGAATAGGGGATTGAGGCTCCTTTCGGGCGAATACCAGCATGAGAACTAATATTGAGAATGCAGCTAGGACATTCACGACTAGATGACTGACGTAGAGCATTTTCAGCCTCTGCGATCAGAGTCCAAGGTGCAATGACATTGACTTCATACAGATCGCGCCAAATTTCGGGCGTCGCTTCCTTTAGGAATGTATGTGGAATTGTCGCGCTAATGCCCGCATTATTAACTAACACATCCAGCCTCCCATAATGCGATAATACTTTAGCAATCAGATCACAAGTTTGGCTTTGATCAGACAGATCAGCTTGAAAATAATATGCCCCAAGATGAGCTTCTACTAATGATTGCCCAACCAACACGGAAGACTTGGAATGAAAAGCAATCGTAAAACCATCTTTAGCAAGTTGCTCTGCGATCGCCATTCCGATGCCAGATGTCGAACCAGTGACAAGTGCAACTCTTTTTTCGCCTCTATCTTTGGTCATAATCCTATACTTTTCATTTTCTTTGAGTTTAATTCTGTCTAACCAGGCAATAGTAAATATATGGAAACCTTCGGCATTCCAATTTGACCACATCCCCGACCAATTGGCGATCGCCAAGCGTATCGGCACCAGTGGGCGCATACTGGTCTACCACTTTGGCTCGAAGCTACAGCTAGAGCGCCAAATAATTGCCCGGCTAGAGGTGCGTCTGCGCGAACAGCTCCAGTCACTACAAAACAAAAACACAGCCGTAGCTGATGCCAATACCATTGCTGAGTCATTGCTGGCGATGTGGAAGCAATTTACTACCCCAGAAATGCAGAGCTGGCTAAAGCTGACGATGGATCTCAACCTGCGGGCGATGCAGGGCGATACCGAAACTCAGCAGTTTCTGGATCGTGAAAACCAGCAGTGGATTGAGTCACTGACGACGCTGACGGGGGATGAAGCAGTGGCGCGATCGCTATTTCACCTCTTTCAGGGTGCTACTCTCGACTTTCTGACCACGGGCAATGCACAGCGAGGTGAGGAAAGCATCCAGTTATTTTTAACTACGATAGGCTGGAAAATCCGTATATCCCGTTGAATAGTCTCCCTCTGTCCCATTCCAAATTGTGGGATCGGGATCTGGAGCTAAAGCCCAGCCATTGGCAAAGCGTTGTACTAGATCTGGATTTGAAATATAGGGACGACCAAAGGCAATTAAGTCAGCGTTTCCGGCGGTGATCGCCTTTTCTGCGGTAGCTTGAGTATAACCGCAATTCCCCATTAAGGTTCCTGAATAAACTGCCCGAAAATCTGCCAAAGTTAACGGTTCTCCCAGGTCATGGAAACCAAATGCTAGACCATCTACAATATGCAAATAAGCCAAATTGTAGGCGTTTAAGCGTTGAGCAAAATAGGGAAAAGCTTCTCGATAATCGGGAGAACCCATGTCATTGTAAACGCCATTGGGAGATAGACGAACCCCCACCCGTTGGGATGGAAATACCGTTGAAACAGCTTCAGTGACTTCATGTAAAAAACGGAACCGATTTTCTAAACTGCCCCCATAGGCATCGGTGCGTTGATTGGTTTTAGACTGCAAGAACTGATCAATCAAATAACCATTGGCTCCGTGGATTTCTACTCCATCAAACCCGGCTTCCTTAGCCCGCACAGCAGCTTGGCGATAATCTTCTACGGTGGCAGTAATCTCTTGGACAGTTAATGGTCGGGGTATTTGATGGGGCTGTTTTCCATTCGGGGTATGGATATAGTCACCGTTAATGGCGATCGCCGAGGGAGCAACGGGTAAGCCTAAATGGGGATGAAAAGATTGATGGGAAGCACGGCCACAGTGCCACAGTTGTAGAAAGACTTTGGACTCGGCCTGGTGAATGGCCTCTACAATCGGTTTCCAGCCTGTTAGTTGGGTCTCGTTATAAATACCAGGGGTATGGTTCCAGCCATTGCCAATTTCAGAAATAACTGTGGCTTCGGTTAGCATCAAGCCTGCATTAGCCCGTTGACGATAATATTCCACCATTAAGGGCGTAGGAACCCGATCATCAGCGGTTCTAGCTCTGGTCATGGGAGCCAACACCACTCGATTTTTTAAGGACAGATCAGCAAGTTGGTATGTGTCAAATAAGGAAGGCATTTTAAAAGTCCCTAATGAGTTGAAATCAATAAACTAAATGACTATTCTTGTTGCTACAAATTTGTCATTCTCTGAATTACACTGCCTATAATTCTTGCCTGACCCATCGAAGTAGAACATTAGCACGACTAATGGACACCTTGGCCTTACGAAACTGGATAAAGCGGCGATCGCCACAAGCATTGCAACACTAGCCTCTCTTCTCCAATAGCCTCCTGTCCTAGGATCAAAAGCCTGCCGGATGCACTGAGGAATTCTCGCTGCCCAGCAAAGGAATTTTCCTTAGAATTATAGTTGAGCTGCAGTGGCTTGAGTTTGTGCCCAAAATGCATCCATTAATGGCTTACCCGCTTGCAGCAAAGAATTTACCACAGTAGATCCAGCGGTCTCAGGTCTACCAGCATCAAACGGCGGCTCAGGATCGTATTCCAACATCAGCTGCACCGTCCTGGCAACGGGTTCGCCGCAGAGTAGACTAAGTAACGTCAGCCCGAAATCAATGCCAGAGGTAACACCCGCCCCGGTCACTCGATTTCGATCAATCACCACCCGTTGGGGCACCACCTCTACTCCGAGCCTTGCCAACTGATCGCGAAAGGCCCAGTGACAGGTGGCTTTGTAACCTTTCAATAACCCCGCCACCGCCAAAATTAAGGAGCCTGTGCAAACACTGGCTACGTACTGGGCAGTTATGCTTTGCTGTTTTAAGAAATCTAGGCTTTCCGAATCCTTCATCACCTCGACCTGTCCCAGACCACCGCCTGGCACGCAAATTACATCCAGGGGTGGGCAATCAGCCATGGTAGTAGTAGATGTTAGGATTACCCCTTCGTTGCTGATAACCGGCCCAAAAGTTTTACCGACCAGATGAACGGTAGTCTGCGGCGGAAACGCCAATACCTGATGGGCCCCCATCACATCCAATTGCACCACACCGGGATAGATCAAAAAGCCAATTTGAATTTGAGTCATCGGGATATCATTGTCGAAATGCTGGTCACGTGGAACGATTATAGACAGCTCCCCCAGCCCTAGATAGTCCTCAGGTGGGTACAATTTCGGCAATGGTATGGTGAATTCTTTACATGCGCTATTTCAGGCAATTGCCACGGCTACTAGCGAGCAAACCCTACGTCATCGCTTGATGGATAGCATGGGTGACCATTTTAGGACAGAGCGTTGGGGCGTTTATCTACTGGATAATCACGACCATCTCGCTAGTGTGGACGTCATTGGCGTATCCGATAGCTTTGTCGAACGCTATGAACAAATGGGGCGAGCTGTCGATCCGGTCATGGGATATGTCATGGAAAACCATGCCCCGGCCCATGAGGAACTTGTACTTCCTGGGGGTGAATGGAAACAAAGTGCTCTCTACCAATACTGCTGCTCTGAGTATGACCATGAGCACATCATGACCGGGCCAATTGTCGGTCAGGGGCATCTGATTGGGACGATTCACTTTGCCCGGAAGACGGGAGCTCGAGCATTTGATGCCAAGAATTTAGCAGAACTAGGAGCAGTGTGCAGTCATGTTTCGGCCTGTCTAGCGGCGCTGCGGCGATCGTCGGCATATTTATTTCCAGACAATTTATTGGCAAAACGGCTCACACTCCGGGAGCGACAAATTGCCGATCTGGTGGCCAAAGGCTTGACAAATGCTGAAATTGGTACAGAACTGTGGATCACGCAAAACACCGTCAAGCAAGCTTTAAAGCGTATGTTTCGGAAGCTGGAAGTTTCAGCCCGAGCGGAATTGGTGGCAAAGTTGAGAAATTGACAGCGATTTTTATTAGGCTCTTTCGTCATTCTCGGCTTTGATGCTGGATCAGTAACGCCTCAATTAGCTGTTGGCCAGTTTTCAGCCGCTGTGGATCCTCAGACTGAGCTACCCAGGCCGCTAGTTCATTAAGCGACCCATTAACCAAATGGGCAAAGCCTTCCGCATCAACCACCTTGAGTTCCCTGTCAGCCACCACCATGTGGATCCACTCTTGGAGCAAGCTAAACCCATACTAGTCCATTTCAATGGTTAGTTTAGGAGACATAGTGATCGCAAGGGTAGAATATTTTCCTTTCTATGGCGTAACCCCTGATGAGAGGTAAAATCCGCCCAGCTAAAGCCCAGCTTTCTGTGGGGTCTATATTTGATGGCACCGTGAATTACCACCGTGCATTGAGAATGTAGGCAGTCTTTATAAGGGGTATAAAACAGTCATAAATATCGACGTAAAAGTTGATATACAACTACAATAGTCAATCCTATAAAAGCTCCAACTGGGCCAAAGAAAAAGATTGAGGTCATGGCTAATTCCAAGGGTTTGTCTTGAACATTAGTGGAGAAATTATTGACAATGAAGATTCCGGCCATAACACCAAGAGCATAGCCTGCTAATCCAGCAACTAATGCAATGACTATAAATTTGAGCATATTTTTAGTTTCATTTAACCCAAAGAAAAACAATTAGTTTTGATAAAAATAATAAACTTTAATATCAAGAAAGCAAGAATAAAGATGTGATTCCCGGCACTTTATGGTCGTCGTCCCTCCCTTTTTTTACTGCCTCCCCACCCCCCCGCCGGACGAGAGTTAACTATTGACACCCAAAGCTACTGACCGGCGGCCCCCCGAGTGGGGGCAAGAAAGCAAGAGGCGTTGTGGTCTAGTCGGTCAGAGCAATAAATACTTCACTCGACTACCTGCCCAAAGGCCGCAAGAGGGGGGGGACACCCCCTTCCCTAACCCTTCCCCCTTTTTGTAGTCCGGTCAAAGTCAGCGGTCACGGGTTGATTAGCCCGCAGGTCTTTTTTCGGAAAGCAAGAAAGATGAGCGGATTCGATGTTTTAATTTTTGATTCTAAGGAATCGAAGATCCGGAAATACCGTTTTTTTTTGCAACGAGGAATTTTATCATATTCGTCAAAATTTTTTGGTGTTATTCCATTTAAGGAAAAAATTTTATTTGGAATATGATTTTTGCTTTTCTTGGGCAAAAAAAAACTTAGTGGGGAATGGAAGAGAAAAAAGAGAGGAGAGAAAGGGTATATTGGTGTATTGAAAATAAAAGTAATTTGATGTATTAATTGTAGAAGAAAAAAATGATATAATATAAGAAAGTTTAAAAGGAAAAAAAGATGTTTAAAAAGTTAGGAGAAGTAGAAAAAGTAAAATTTAAAAATTGGTGTGTTGATAAAAATAATTTGATGGTTAAAGAGAAATGGTTTGGTAAAGAAATTAAAGAAGATAGGAAAATGGTATGGTTTGGGGTTGGAATTGAATTGGGAAAAAATGAAAAATTTGAAGGATTAGAAATAGATAATGGTTTGAAAAAAAGATGTTTGGAATTTTATGGAGAAGATTTTAATAGTTTATTATTAATGAGATATGGAGATGGAAGTAAATTAAATTTACATAGAGATAGAGATTGTTTTGATAAAAAAGTAATTATTGTAAATAGTGGGGTTTGTGTGTTTGAATATGATGGAGAAAGAAAAATATTAGAAGATGGAGGAATATATGAAATAGATGGTAAAAAAAGTCATGGAGTAGTAAAAGTAATTGGGGAAAGATATAGTTTAAGTATTAGAAAAGTTTTATAAAAAAGTTTGATTTTTTAGATCAATCACCCCCCGCTAGTAAAATTATACCACGCTATTTCCCGGCAAGGGTAAACTCCACCTTCACCCTCCTTCTAGTGGTTGCCCCTGCGGGGCATTTTTTATTGGTCGGTTCGGCCCTTGCCTTGACCCAAGCCTCATCTGCGGGATGGAGGGGCGTGGAGTTTCAATGGACAGGGGGGGGTCTGCCTTGTTTTGGGGGCTGGTCGGTGGGTGGCTCGGCCGCTCTGTCCTGGATTGCTTTTTGCATGGTTCCACGCTATAATGGGGGTTGTTGGTTGTTCCCCTGGGGGTTGCACTGTGTTGTCCGTTTCTGCCCTGTCGCCCTGCCTTGTTTCTCTGCTTTCTGCCTGCCCTGCCGTGGGGTTTTCCGGTTCCCGCTCTCTCTCCCCGTTGTCGGTTGCCGCTCTCCGTTCCCTTTCTGCTGCCGTTCTGCCTTCGGCCCGCGTTTTTGTTGGTTGTGCGGCTGGTGCCGATGCCGTTGCCCGGTCGCTTTTTCCTTCGGCCCAGGTTTTTTCTGTCAGTTCTGGTCGGTGGGGGGCTGGCCGTTCTGCCTTTGCCCGTCGGTCGGTTGCGGTGGTTTCTGCTGTTCTGTCTGCTGGTGGCCCGGCCGGTCTGTGGTGTTTCTTCCCTGCCGCCGGCTGTCCTGGTGGGTTGTTGCCTTCGGCCCGGTCTTCCCGTTGCTTTTGTGGGCTGGGGTCTGGCTCTTGGGCCTCTGCCGCCTTTGCCCTTGGGTCTGGCCTGCCGTTGCTGGCCTTCCTGCCGCCCGGTGTTTCTCCTCCTCCCGGCTGGGGCTTTGTCTCCCTGGGGGGTGGCTGGTGGGTGGCCCGCCCTGCCGCTGTCCAGTTGTCTCTTTTTGCCTAGCGTTCAGCCCCTGCCTGTTGGTGGGGGTTAATCATTGGTAGCAATAATTTCTAAAATCTTGTGGCGTAATATTTCCCGCCAGTTAGAGACAGCATAAAGTTTTTCTTTTTGTTCTGGGGTAATTCGTAACGAAATTTGAGCAGTACAAGGTACTTCTCTTTCAGTTTTGAATGCGTGCTTTTTTAAATCTGGATTACCACCAGGACGACCACGACCCATAAAAAATCCTTTGATAAATACGGCTCAAATATAGCACGGAACCACGCTATAAAGTTTTGTAAATTTTCTCAAAATAAAGTATTATTGCACGGAACCACGCTATAATAGATTTATAGGGCAAAACCCTAGACCACTCAACTACTTAGGAATTTTTATGACCATTCAAGAAGCAAAAGAGATCGCCGCAGTCTGTTCAATGATGCGAAGCGAATTACCCGATGGAATGTGGGAGGAAGTCAAGGAAGCAATTCTCGACTACCGGGAAGGCAAAGACGGTGAAGCTTTCGCAGAAGAACTAAGCGAAATTTGCAAAGACTGGGGGTTTTCAATCTAATGAAAGATTTAGAAAGCCTACGCAAAGAACTAGATAAGCTTGCACAACAAACTGAGCAAGAAGACCTGAAAAGGGAATTAGAAAGCTTAATTCAACAGATTCTCAAACATCGAGATTATTGCCCATTCTAAATAGTTACATAGCCCTCACCCTGGGGGCTTCGACCACTCTACTACTTAAGGATTTTTATGATTATCAAATTGTGTGAACTGTCCAATCCATCCCTAGCCTTAGCCGTATCCCGTCAAATGGGGGGAAAATCTGAATTATTGCAACACTATAAAGACGTTGTCAATCATGGTGCAGATTCTGGATTTAATGGCTTTATTTATTATTCAGAAACCGTTAAATTTTGGCGCAATAATAAGAAATTAATCCTAGAATCCTTAAGCCAATTAGCGGATGATTTAGGAGAAAATGTAATCAATATGGTCAGAAACTTTAACTGCATTAAGGGTGATTTTTCAACAGATGAAATTGGGAAAGCTCTATATGGCAGTTACCGTGAAGAATTCGACTTAATTTATAACTGCTTAGCCTGGTATGCACTGGAAACAGTTTGTCAGGAAATGGAAGCCCTAAGTTAAAATCTCGCGACCTCAGCACGTCCTGAAAAGGCTGACCACTCTTCTACTTAAGGATTTTTTACCATGCACCACGACACCAAAGAAGCGATCGCCCGTTGCCTTTATTTCATCGACCGGGAAAACAAAACCCAAGAAAACCCCATCATTGCCGTAATTGAGAAGGCCCTAGAATTTGCCAAAAATGAGGTTATTTTTTCAGACCCCTACGACCTATTAGCTCAGATTGAAAGCGTACTGACTGAGGAAGAATTGGCCAACGACGACCGTTATTATTCCCGCCAGGAAACGGAAGACTACCACCGCAATTGGTTACATTTCTAAGCCCCTAGTAAAATCCCTGGCCCCCCTGGGGGCCTCCACCACTCTACTACTTAAGGAAAATGATTATGTACTTTGACCGTTTCGACATTGCAGAGGCTTGGTTTATTTATCTCTCAGAAAACCATTCTGGCCAGAATTGCCCCCTATATCTTCGATTATGCCAACTGCAAAAATGGTTTAAGCCTAGCCCATTGTTAAACCGCTCCCGACTGAATGAAAATGCCCAAGCTATTCTAGAAAATTTGGAAGAAAATTAATGAAAGAAGAAACATTTTCAAGAGAATTAGCAAAAATTCTCAAAATTCACTGGACTAAAGAATTTCACCTTGAATTTATCAAAATCTCAGAGGAAATTATCAATGACAATATGGAACAGCAAAAACGGCCCAATCGCAGTTGATGATATGACAGAAGCCCACGCTAAGAATGTCTTAAAAATGTTGATCCGAAACAACATGATCAAGCGACCGGAACGACAAGTCCTAGAAATGCCCCAAGAGGTTAAAGACGAACTTTTAGCAAAGATGATTGAACGTGAAGAATCTCAATGGGGATATTAACCCCTAGTAAAATCTTTGGCCCCCCTGGGGGCTTTCACCACTCTACTACTTAAGGAACATTTATCATGACAACTACCACTAAAAGCACCAGCAAAACCCCTAAACTTTGGGAACTGTCCGACGAAATTACCAATCTTGAAGACCAGATCTCAGAAGTTCAAGACCGGGAAGATTTAAGCGAATCTGAAAAAGACCTATTAATGGGAGAAATCCTAGAAACTTGGTTATTGACTGGCAAAGAATTTGATGCTAAAGCCTGTAATGTTGCCGCTTACATCAAGCACCTAGAAGCAATTACAGAAGCTCGTAAAAATGAATACCGACGCTTACGAGATTTAGCAGAACAATCAGAAAATCAATCCCAACGCCTACGCAATTACCTTGTTAGCAATATGCAGAAATTAGGTAAAAAGAAAGTTAGTGGAGTATCAGTCAATTTATCGCTACGAAAAAAGCCAGCAAAGGTTATTCTCAATTGCCCATTGGAAGACTTACCAGCGGCGTTTATGAAAGTCGAAATTAGCCCCCGTCTATCGGAACTGAAAAAACACGTTCAGGCTAACCCAGATTGTTCTTTTGCCCAATTAGCCGATGTTGAGGAGTATTCAGTGATGATCAAGTAAACCCAAAGACCTGGGCAAGTCTAAAACTGCCCAAAAAGAAAGTGATCTCCCTTAGGGCGACCACTCTTCTACTTAAGATCTTCAGGATAACAAATCATGCTCCTTAACGAAATTCTCGAAAACCTACGCCAACCCATTGCCCCCCAGTTCATTAGCCAGAAAAAAACCTACAAAAACAAAAAACCAACTGGTTCCGTTGATTTTGTAGCCTGGTATGATCTAGCGGACTTGCTCGACGACCTTTGTGGCCTGGAGGGTTGGGAATGGTTAATCATTGACACCCAACAAATTGGCGATCGCCTAACCCTCACTGGCTCCCTGACGATCCATGGGGATGACCGCAGTTTGACCAGGCAGGCCACCGGCACCGAAGACATTGATTGTAGTAGCTACGGCGATCCAAGCTCCAATGCAGAAGCCATGGCCCTAAGAAGATGTTGCGCCAAGTTTGGTCTTGGCCGTGACCTGTGGAGAAGAGAAAAACCCCAGCCCCTCAAGATGGGACAACGACGAGAACCAGAGAAACAGACAGTTTTCCCCAGGCACCATCTCGCGGGAGGAATGGCTTAAGAGAAAAGCGGGAAAGGGCTAAATGATAGCCACTGTAGAAGCAGGAAAATTAGGCCGCTATTTTTTGACGACTCGGTGACAACTCTCCCAATCTCTGGCCAGTGAGGATCAACAAAGTGGAAAGCTCTGAGCTACCAAGAGATCTAATAAAACTACCCATATCAACGCCACCAGCGAGAGATAAATAATACTCATCGGCGAACCCTGGCGAGAGGCGATCTGCGGCCTCCACTAAACCCTTAAACATTTCAAGGGTGGGGCTTTTCTTACCTGTAAAGACTTCAGAGAGATAAGAAGCATTACGGCCAGCTTCTAAAGCAAGAACCTTGGTTTGGATTCTGTGGCTTTTAAGCTTGCCCTGAAAAACTTCTAAAAAATCTCTATTCATTTTTTTAGCCAACCTAAGATAACATGTAACACAGCAATAGCCGCTTTTTTATGGCTATACTCAATTTAACACATTTTAGGGGAAGCAATAGCCCCAATGACCTTTCTACAATTACTGAGGCTACGGTTATTATGGCATTTTTCGATGAACTGACAAGGCCCGCAACAGCAGAACTATCAATGGATAAGTCATCTTACCGAGGTCTGAGGTTGTACAAAATAGCAAGCTTTACAGCGATCGCCACGTCAAAGGAGTGGGCAATTTAGGCCAAAGAGAGCAAAAACTCGAAATACTCCAGAGATTCGCCTATGGATTACATTGACCGAATTTATGAGTTTTTGTATACCAAAGCACTTTCTTCCCCTAGCCGTTCAGGTAAACAGTATCTAATTTATTTAGCATAGGCTTATTTTAAGCCTTTATACCTGCAACTAGATACTTTCAGAACTTAATTGCATCAATCAGATCAGCGCTTTATCTCCGTAAATCCAGGCAAATCAGCTTCAAATTTGCCAAAAACGGCGCAATGCTGAAAACCAAATTGCAATTTAGGAACTTGCTTTCACAATTTTTATCCTTTACAAAAATAAAAAAGGCGGAGGGTCTTAAGCACCCAACGCCCCAAAGAAATATCAAAATATGACCCAATTCTACAAGCTAACGACGGATACTGCCGCAGAACTCTTAGCCGCTAAACTACCCCGTTCAAGCTGGGAGCTATGGACATGGGCAACTACCCTCGATCCGTTTGGAGATCGCCGGGTAAGAATAACCTGGGAAATAGCCAAAGAAGCCATAGGAATCAGTAGAACGACTTTTTACCGTGCCCTAGCCCAATTGACTGATGCAGGCTTACTGATTTCTGAGCGGGTTTTTGGGTTTTGGATTAGTCCCAAAAATGGGAATCCAGTCCCAGAAATAGAAATCGAGTCCCAAAAATGCGTCTCTGAGTCTCAAAAATGGGACTCCACTATATATACAGACTTACAGACTTTCTCATACTCTCCAGACTGGAAGAGCGAGGAAAAAGAGAAAATTCCAGATCCGGAAATAAATACAAATGGACGAAGTAATGGAATTAAGCCAAAAATCCCAGAAAAACCAGCTACGGCAGAAGTTAACCAAAACTTATCTGCAAAACCTGTAGGTCAAGGAGAAGAAAAATATTCCGCCGCCCGTCGTACCAAAAAACGCACTAGTAAAAACCAACGCTTTGATTGGCTGCCCCAGGGCCCCTGGAACATTGAGGGCAAGCTAGACCCCAACTTCCGCGATTGGTTGGCGAAGAACTGGCTGAAACGATATGGCGGAGACTTCCACGATAAGCAAGCGGATGTGTTGGCCCATTTCAAGAAAGACCCCGCTAATCTGCCCATTCGCTGGGAGCAATATCAGAAAGAATTTGTCCATCGGGTAGAGAATACCCAAATGCGCCTCGCCAATGGCTGTCAAATCCCCGAAGACCAGCAACGGAACCTAATCACCCATCAGCGGGCTGTGACGGCGGTTCTACCCCCAGAAATGAATCCGGTGGCTGTGGTGGAACCCACAATTGCACCGGTGCTTATGCCTGGTGTGGAGGAAATTACTAGGGGTTTGGAAAGTGTCGAACCTGTGGCGGACTTATCCCCTAGTAAAAATCTTGAGGAAGCTGAGCTGGCCCCCACGGAAATCCCTTCCCTGATTGTTGCTCCTGAGTGTGAACCTTCTCCCTGGGAAAGTGACTGCCCTACTGAGGAACCCCAAGAAGTTACTGGGGATGTGTTTGTGTCAGCGGTGAGTGTTGAAACCCCTCCCGAAAATTCTTCCCCGACTCCTGATTCTGAATACACCATCCTTCCCGACGGCACTCGACTAAAAGTTTTCCAACGCCAGCAAAAATCCGAGCCTGTGGCCCCAGAGCAAGCCCAAGCATTCCGGCAAATGATGCAGGGTTTGCTCAAGGGTTTTGGTGGTAAGCGGGAAGTTTGCCCCAAACCCCAGTCCGAACTGGAACGACTCAATCAATGGCTTTTTGACCCTGCTCTACGAGAGGAAGCAATTCACTATGCCCGGCGATCGCCAAGTTACAAATATTGCCCCGACACTGACCAAATTATCCACTGCGAGGAGTTCTAGCCATGGAACCCTTAAACACCTTGACCTTTTTGCCGGATGTGGCGGATTCACCCTGGCCGCAGAACAAACCGGAGGAAAAGTGGCAACAACTCAGTTTGTTGAAATCGACCCCGACTGTCATACCATTTTGTCCCACCACTGGCCCCACATCCCTATCCACGCCGACATCAGGGACTACTACCCAAGCCCAGGGCAATTTGACCTTGTTACCGCTGGTTTCCCCTGCACCGGCACCAGTGGAGCTGGAACCAAAACAGGCCTCCACCATCCCGAATCAGCCCTCTTTCGGGAAGTGTTACGCATCATTGCCCAGTGCCATCCCCAATTTGTCGTCATTGAGCAACCCCTGGGAGTTATCCATCGAGGCCTTAGAGCAATCCTTGGCGGACTCCGAATGGTTGGTTATCAAAGCGAAATTGAGATTATCTCGGCGCAGGAGCTTGGAGCGGGGCACCGCAGGGAAAGATTGTTTGTTGTTTCCTACCCCTACGGCCTGTTTGGGCACCTACCGTCAAGCTGGGTCGAACAAATTGGAGCAATGGTTGAGGAGCAACGGGCTAATTCCCAATGGCTCACAGTTGAGCGCAACCGCCTATGCCCTGATTCAGGGTTATCCTTCTCACTGGTTTCAGGCCTTGGCCCCCAATTCTGCATTGTCCCCACCGGAACCCCCGGCAGAATTAAAGCTCGCAAGCTGGCCGGCAGAACCGTCACCCCAGGACAAGCCAGTATTCCCCTCAAGCGAATCCTCTATCTCCATTCCCTTATCCCCTAGTAAAAATTCTGAGCGAAAATCCAAACGGAGATCTCGGGGCCAAGGTAGTGGTTACATCCAATTGCACTATTGCGAAAAACAGACCCGCTCCGGCAAAAAATCCTATGAACAGTACTACTATCACTATGAGCTTGAAGTGGGGAAAAAACGGGTTAAACGCTCTGCCTATATCCCTAAGGACAAGCTAGATGTGGTGGAGGAATGGGATAGGAAAAAACTGGATGTAGTCCTGATTCTGCAATATCTTGGCAAGGTGACGGACTAATTAAACCCAACAACGGCGATCAATTAATCCCGTCCGGCGAGTTGGTGCAGATTTGTTAGTTAACCCCTAGTAATTTTTGTTGATTCTTGGTCTTCTGCCGACAGCTATGTAGGCTTTTAATCAAGAATGAACGAAATAAAGAAATAAAGAAAAGTTGGAGTAGGTTAAATTGAAATCCCTGGAAAGCTTGTTTTTCAGGGAAATAACCTGTTCAAGACTAAGTAACGAAATGACGAAAGCAAGACTTAAAGCAAAGACCGAAACTTGGCAGAAAGGACGAATTAACGAAAACAAGAAATATATTAGTGAAGTCACTCTAGACTTTTCCCATGATCAAAACGGCCTATATTGTCTGCGGCAGTCCCGGTGCTGGCAAAACCTTCTATGGCAAAGAACTAGCCAAACTCAAGCAAGCTACTTTCCTAGATATTGATACAGCAACAGAACGGCTTGTGAGGTTAGCCCTCGAACTATCAGGTCAAGATCCCAATGATCGTGATAGTCCCTATTTCAAGGACCACTTTAGGAACCCAATTTACGAGCAGTTATTTGACATCGCCCAAGATAATTTGCTTTGGAACGATGTGGTCATAGCAGGGCCTTTTACCAAAGAAATCAAAGATCCAGACTGGGCTAATAAGTTATCAACTCGTTTAGGAGTTCCCGTTCAAGTTCATTATGTTTTTTGTCTACCCTCAATTCGGCAAGCCAGAATCAGAGATCGTAAGAATCCTAGAGACTTAGCCAAGTTAGTCTCCTGGGAAGACTACCTACGTTATTACGAGTCCGAGCCACCACCAGCTTGTGAACATATTTTCATTGACAACACCCTTGATAAAGAAATCAAGAAATAAAGAATTCTGCCATGGGCACAAATAGCTTAATCTAGGGTCATAGCAATAAATAACGAAAATAAGAAAACACGAAATGAAGATAATTGCCGTGACTGGCTATAAGGGAGGAGTTGGTAAAACCATCACCTCAATTCACATTGCTCGTTATCTGGCCGACAAGGGAAAAGTTTTGTTGATTGACTCTGACCCTAACCGTTCGGTGGAGAAATGGGCCGCCCGTGGGGAAAATGAACCTCCGTTCAAGGTCAAAAATGAAAAGTCTGCTCCGGCCCATATTGCCGGGAATGATTTTTTAGTTTTGGACACCCCCGCCCGGCCCGATAGTAATGAACTCAAAGAAATTAGCCAAGAGGCCCATCTAACAATTCTGCCCTGTGTACCGGATGCCATTAGTCTTGACCCAATGCTTCAGATGTTTCAGGACTTATACCCTGGTGCCATCTATCGAGTTTTGATTACCATTGCCCCTCCTTATCCCAGTAAATCAGCCGATGAATTGCGGTCTGTTCTGGCTGAAAATCAGATCGAAGTTTTTAAGGGATTTATCCGACGCTCTGCTTCGGTGGTTAAAGCCATTGATATGGGAGTCACCACTGCGGAAATGAGGGGACGAGATCACTACCCCTGGCAAGATTACAAAACCATCGGCAAGGAAATTATGGAGGTCATCAATGGGAAGGCTCAGTAAAGTGTTTGACACGGCTAAGGCAGAATCCTTACCAGAAACAGAAATAACGAAAGCAAGAAGTAACGAATTCGTTAATCTTAATTTTAAGGTAACTCCAGAAATGCGCCGTAAGCTCAAACAGTATGCCGCCAAGCACGATCTTTCCCTCAAGGAAGTTTTTGAAGCGGCTCTGGATTTTTACATTGAGCATCATCCCTAGCCCGAAAAAATTACTAGGGGTTCAGCAAAAGTGTCAAAATTTTTTGCTAGGGGTTCCAAATGATGACTATAAAAATTACTAGGGGTTTGGGATGAAAGATAGCCGTTATCCCCCAGACTGGCCTCAGTTAGCTCTGGACAAAAAGCAGTCTGTTGGTTGGGTCTGTGAACGGTGCGGGGTGCAATGTCTTCGGCCTGGGGAGGGGAAGGGTCTGCTAAAGGAGGAACGGTATAGGCTTAGGATGGCGGTGCATCACTGCGATTATGATCCTGGAAATAACTCCCCCAGTAATTTGATGGCCCTATGCTCTCCCTGCCATCTTCATTATCACCGCAGGCAACGGGGGAATATTTCACTGGGGCAATTATCGTTGGAATTTTACTAGGGGATAAGAATGCCGAAAACTCCTGACTGCGACTACTGCCAGTTTTACGCCCATGATCTCCATCTGGTTTGTGTGGTGTATCTTGTACAGAGAGAGTTTAAGAGATTAACTGTTTATGAAACCTTTGTAAGATCATTAGAATGTGTGACAGTAAGATGATCGCAACAACATTTCAAGAACCAATTTACATGGTTAAAACCGTTGAATCTTTATCAGGCACATTAGAAAAATATGACACAACGATTAATGTGATAGGGGGAATTAAGGATTACAGTGCCATATTTAAGGTTATTAATTCGTACTTTGATGGGGGAGACTCAGTTAATCAGCTAATTTATCAACGAAATGAATTCAACTTACGTACCGATAAAAGTCGGCAGCGTATTGAAAAAGCTATTGTCAAAGCATTTTTAAACTTTAAAAATCCAGACCATCAACAATTCGTCAAAGGCTTATTAGCAGAACATATTCCTTGGGCGGATAAACAAATGGTTTTATTTTGGCACTTTTCGCTGAATAATCGCTTATTTCGCGAGATTTCAATTCAGGTATTTGCTAAAATATATCATTCCGGTAGAGTTAGTATCAATAAAAATGATATAATTGCCTACTTAAAAGACTTTATTGCTACGGAAGAAACTAACCAAATTAGTTGGTCAGAATCGACAATTAATACCTTGGCAACAAAATATTTAAATTTGATGACTAAGTTAAGATTTTTGAAACCCAAGCGGAATAAAATCTTTGAAGAAATAAAGCCTTCTTCCCAATCATTAGTTGTATTTCTTTATTTTGCTAAATTATTTGATCCCGATGACCATGATATTTTCAAAAATCAATTTTTACCTCTTTTACTCATTCATCATCAAGGGGTTGTAGAACGTCTCAAAAAGTTGGCAATGAGAGGCTTCTTTAATATGGATTTTAATGGTGTTTCTTTAAATATTGACTTAACCTATCCTTACCAGGAGATTAGTAATGTCCTTTATCGCTAATCATCAGCAAAAATTTACTGATTTAATGTTTAATTTAGAAAATCAAGAACAGCTAAAAAAACAAGCAAATGGAGGAAATAGTATCATATTTAGCTACCCGCCCTATGAGGAGTATTTATACATCCAAAAAGCCAAAGAAATTTATCGTAATAAAGTAGAATTTATTGACATCAGTCGTCTATTTGTTAACTTTATTGATCAAGGAACTTGGGAAGAGTTTAGAGACTACTATAATGATTTTCGTAGTAGTCCTCATTTAGTTTTCCATTCTGATGATGCTGATATAGACTTATTTGATTTAATTATTAGTGAAATTAAGATCGCTTGTGAAAATGATCGGATTCCGTTTTTAATTAGGACAGGATGTTTATTAGGGACGGGCATTGATAATGTCAACATTATGGAGCATCCAGTTGTGATGGGCTTAGCTCATCCTTTAGTGGTTTTCTATCCATCAATAATCGAAAATAGTAATCTTTATTTTTTGGGTTTCAAGTCTGCTTCAAATTATCGTTGCATATTAATTTACTAAGAGATTAATTATGACTCAAATCACAGAATTATTAACGCTAAAAATTGATGAAGATATTAAAAATGTTATTGACTTAGAAGATCGTTCTGAGCTAGAAATTCAACAGGAGATAGAATCCTATATCGTGACAGAAGGAATTGGTCGTCATCTTTATAATTTCACTAACCAATTCACGTCTAATATCAAAGAGACTGGCGTTTGGATATCAGGGTTTTATGGCTCTGGTAAGTCTTATTTTGGTAAAATGTTAGGCTATATTTTAGATAATCCGCTCATCAACGGGACTTTAGCTAGGGAACGTTTTATTCCTCGTATTAAAGGAATAGCTGATGCCAGTTTAATTGAGAACTCGATCAGAAACCTTGCTATGGTAGATTGTCGAGTTATTTTTTTAGATATTGCTAAACAAAATACCGATAACGGATTGGCATGGACTTTATTTGCTAATTTGCTGAAAAGTTTAGGTTTTCGAGAAGATGTTTATGGCTATATGGAGTTTGATTTATATGTCGATCGCCAATATAATCGTACCAAGGAAATTGTCAAAAATCAACTGGGACAGGATTGGGAAACCGTAAAACGGAGTAATCGTCAGGTTGCTAAATTAATGCGCCAAATTTTTTTAGCAATGGATTACAGTGAAACTAATTATACAGAAACCTACAATACTTATAATGCGGCGATCGCCAATTTTTCAGCGAGTAAGTTTAAGGAAGAATTGGAGAAATATTTAACATTTAATCCTGATGAACGGTTGGTGTTTATTTTTGATGAAGCCAGTGAAGCCATTAGTCAACATAAATTTAGTTTGCTAGATTTAGAGGGTATTAGCGAAGCTTTATCGAGTATTAGCAATCGTGTTTGGACGATCGCCATTGCCCAAGAGAAGTTAGATACGGTTATCAATAATGCTAATGTCAATCGTAGTCAATTAACCAAGGTCACTGATCGCTTCAAAACTAAGATTCATCTAGAATCTACAGAAGTTGATGTTATTATCCGCAATCGTCTATTACAAAAAACAGAAGTAGGGGAACAGATTTTAAGGAATTATTACCAACAGAAACAAGGTTTAATCACCGATATTACTAACTTAAACTCTACTTTCCCCACGAAAACAACGAATGTGGAAGAGTTTGCCACCTATTATCCGTTTCATCGCTATCAATTTGATATTTTACAGAAATTTCTTTTTAGTTCTAATGCCTTGGTTGCGACCCAGATTGCGGCCCGGGGAATGATTATCACCACGTTTGACGTACTCCGCAAACAAATGCGAGATACTACGGTGTTTAACGTGACACCTGGCTATGCTATTTGCTCAGAGGCCCAAACAGCCCCGCCGATTGATCTAGCAAATAAATACGATACAGCTAGGAAAATATTAATTGAGCAAAACAGTGAAATTGAAGGCAATAAACTGCTGAAAACTCTCCATTTATTAGCAGACTCGGATGTCGTTGCTCCCACAATTGAGAATATTACCAAGAGCTATATTACAGATATTAGTAAGTATTATGACATTAAACCAAAAATTGAAGAGGCGCTTAACCTATTACTGGACGCTAAAGTTTTATTATTTTCCAATAATAACTGGAAAATTACCTCGGATTTGGAAGGTAAAATTCTCGAAGAAATGCAGAACTTCACCGATGATTTGACGCTAAAAAAACGAGAGATAATTAACTATCTTAAGGATTATAAGCTGTTTACCTCTATTGCTCAATTTAATGACGGTGAGGATTCGTTTCGGTTTAGTGTTTTGTCTGATCAAGAAGACGAATTAGTCAGCTCTGGCAATAAGCAGCTAAGAATCATCGTTTATAGTTTGTTTAATATCAATGATAATCGCCTGGATTTTGTCGAACAAAAAAAATTAGAAACCCAATATCAAAAAGAGTTAGCAACGCTGATTCCTGACAACCGTGAATTTGCACAAATCAGTAAACTGATTGGGGAGATCTTACGTTATGGGTTTATTGAAGATAAATACAAATCTGATCCAGATCCGAACAAACGTAAAATTATGCAAAATTTCGGTATAATTCGAGAAGAGAAGGAAAGAGTGTTACGCAATAAACTGGAAGGAGCTTATCGCAATGCGTCGTTAATCTATCTCTACGATGAATTATTGCTGAATGATAATACCTTCAAAAGCACCATTGGCGAGATTCAAAAACAGATTGTCAAAAATATCTACACCAAACGTTTAGCCAGTCAATTGAATGATGCGTTAGCTGTCAAAATCTTTACGACCCGCAATGATGGCCTCTCTCGATTATTTTCAGGAGAAGATTTCAAATTTTTTGATAGCCATGGCAACTTTATCGGTGATCGCCTGAAGGTAGTGGAGGAAGTCACCGCTCCTCTCAAAGGTCGTTATGTGGATGGCAAGGGTTTGGAAACGGAATTATCAGGGCCGCCCTGGGGGTTTAGCTTTGGCACTCTTATTTGTACCCTAGCTGCCCTTTTCCGAGCGGGACGCTTAACGGTTAAATATGCTGGCGGAACCTACTATTCTCCCGATGAAAAAGCAGTGCAGGAAGCCTTTAAAAATACCACCAAGTTCAAATCAGCTTCCTTTAAAGCAGTCACCGCGACCCTGACGGCTGTGCAAAAACAGCAGGCGGTGGAGTTATTGCTAGATCTTGATGTGGAAAAGCACACTGGGCGTAAGGTGGACTGGAGCATTAACGACGTGGAGTTAGCCTTCAGCGTTGAAGCCTTGGTAGGGCATTTTATTCAAGCGCTCAACACGCTCACGGAAACGATCGCCGAATTTGAGCTGCTCTTTGCCTCGGTAGCCGCCCAAAAAGCAGTATTACAAGGATTTGCCGGTAAGGTTACCGAAAATAATCACCTGGAGAAAGTGGAATATCTGTTAACCAATCGGGACGCTTTCCAGGGTGCCATTCAGGTCATTCTCAAAGGGCAGTCCTTTATTAAAACCCAATTCCCGAAAGTGAAGGAGTTTAAGCGTTTTATTGAGGCAGTAACGGCGGAATTGAACAAGGCCGATCGCCAGGATGTCACCATCAGCCAAACCCAGGCAGAATTTGAGCGACTATATCAACAGGATCTGGTCAATCATTATGGCGCACTGCAACAACAGGCCCAGATCGTCAAGGATAGTTATTTCCGTTTGCTGAAAACGGGCACCGTCGGTATGACCCAGGCTTATCAGGTGTTGAACGGCAAAGTGGACGGGGCAATGCGGGAATTGCAGGATTATCCGGCGGAGCTGAATCAACAAAATCGGCAAAAATTGGAGGTATTAAAACGGTATTGCGGCGATCGCCAGGTGGAGGAGCCAGTATTAGACTTTGGTATTACCTGTAAAAAATCGGGTTATTCGTTATCGGATGTGTTGAACTACACAGCTTTAGCCCCTAGTAAGGAAAGTGAGTTACTGATTATTCAGAGTTCCTTTAAGCGGGAACCGACTCCGGTGATTGAGCCTGATCCGTCGGGAGTGGTGGTCAAGCCTCCCCGTCAGGTCAAGGTACAGTTTCCCCGAGGGGTGATGACGGTGGCGGGTTATCGGTCTTGGCTCCAGTCAGAGTTACAAAAACTGACAGCGGCTAGTGCCCAGGAGGCAATTGAGTTAGACCTGGAGGGGGAAGATTGAGTAAAATTGGATAACATGAGCAATTGTAAGGAGATGTACCGATGAAAATTGACTTAAGGACAGAGTTACGTCAAAAAATCGACCATCTATCAGATGAACAACTGGAACTATTTACAAAAATTGCTCATTTTGTTGAACAAAAGGATCTGAATGATCTAAAGGAATATGAAGACTGGACTGATCAGGAGTGGCGGAAATTAGCATTGCAAGCTCTTTGGGATGATGATGACGTTGAGTACACACTAGCGGATGCTAAGGAAATTTACCAACGATGAATCCTGGTGATGTTGTTTTTGTTGATTTTCCCTACGCAGATCAAGCATCAAGCAAACTAAGGCCAGCCTTGATTATTGCCATCATTCCTGGAAAGTATAACGATGTGTTAATTGCGGCAATTTCTTCTCGTCTATATCAAGCTATTTCTAACTTTGATGAACTAATTAAGCAAACAGATGATGACTTTGAACTGACTGGTTTAAAGATTCCTTCATTAATACGTTTGGGAAAATTGACAAGTGTTGAATCTCAAATGATTTCAGCTCGTTTGGGTAACATTTCTTCTGAAAGGTTAGCCCAGATCAAGGAACGGGTAGCTGATTGGCTTACGGATAAAATAATTCCGCAATTACCTCTGAGCGATGAACAGGTTTGATGTTTACAGATTTTCAAAAAAGTAAAGTTTTCTAATATCAAGTAAATTATGATGTCTGTATCAGAAAGTTATCGCCAATTATTAGCCCAGTTTCCTGCCCGTCCCATTAATACGGAGGAAGAACTGGATGCTACCCAAGCGGTCATTGATCAACTACTCGACAAACCAGAGCTAACTCCTGATGAAGCAGATTATTTAGACCTCTTGGGAACCTTAGTGTATGACTATGAACAACAGCAAGATCTGATGCCTGATATTTATGGGGTGGAGTTGTTAAAAGTTTTAATTGAGGAGCGGGGACTCAAGCAAAAAGAATTAGTGCCCATTTTTAAAACGGAATCTATTGTTTCTGATATTCTGCGGGGGAATCGTCAGCTTACCACCCGTCACATTCAGGAATTATCGGCTTATTTTCACCTGTCCCCTGCGGTTTTTTTTCCGGCAGTCTCGTCTTCTGCAATGGCAATCGCCTAGGATCTAAACCATGAAGTTAGCGGATCATGTTCAGCAGTTACGGCAGTTAATCGAAGCGTCCTTTGATAAGACCTTGGCGCGGTTGGGTATTGGCAAAACCCAGTCCTTGGCGGTGGAAAAGTTGCCAGATCATTTGCGACTCCAACGGTTACGGCTCGATGAGATGTTAACCAATCACACGGGGGAGGTGGGGGGTTACGAGTTGGCGCGGGCCAAGTTGTTGGATGAGTTGACGTTTACGTTGTTTAACCGGCTGGCGGCGATCAAGGTGATGGAGGCGGCGCGGTTATTTCCCCCCATTTTGACTAAGCAGGCGGAACACGGCGATCGCTCCTTTGGCCATTTGGCGTGGTTGGAGTTGAATGCCGATGGGCGGGGGTTGGAGTTGGAAGGGATTGATGTTTATTTACAGTCGGAGTTTGATAAGTTGGGGCGGATGTTGCCGTTATATGCCCAGGATTATGCGTTTGGTTTGTTGCCTGATGCGATTAGTTTGAATGGCATTATTGAGCAGTTTAATCAGGTGGAAAAAGATCCCCAGGTGGGGGCAGAAATTTGGCTGAGTGATGATGTGTTGGGCTGGCTTTATGAGAGTTACAATGCCCAGAAGAAGCAGGCCCATAAGGACAGTAAGGCAAAGACGGAGTTTGATAAGGTTTCGTTACAGTCCCAGGTTTATACACCCCGCTGGGTGGTACAGTTTTTGGTGGAAAATTCTCTAGGAAAACTATACCTGGAGATGTTTCCCAATTCGCCGATTCGGGACCGGTTTAAGATTGCTAATGCTCCGACAGTAAGGGAAAGGGAGCCGCAAGCTTTAACTAAAATTAAGGTGATTGATCCGGCCTGTGGATCGGGGAATTTTTTACTTTATGCGTTTGATTTTTTCTATGAGTTATATCTGGATCAAATCAACACTTATGGGGCGGATTATGAGGAAAAGGAGATTCCCCAGTTAATTATTGAGCATAATCTCCACGGCATTGATCTCGATGACCGGGCAGTGCAGTTGGCGCAGTTGGGGTTATTTATTAAGGCCCGGCGGCGCTGTCGTTCTTTGGCGTCGTTACGGTTTCGGGTGGTGTCTTCGGATTTCTTTTTGCCGGACTATGGCACGGTGCGGGATATTTTTGAGGAAGGTAGTGATTTAGATGGGGATCAGCGGCAGTTGATCCAATCGATCTGGGGGGATTTACGCAATGCCTATAAGTTTGGTTCGTTAATTCGGTTGGATGAGAAGTTACGATCGCGCATTAGTTTTTTTCAACAGCAGATTGCGGCAGGGGATAATCCTTTATTGGCCAGTGCTTTTTTGGAGGAAGAGAAGGATTTTGCGACGAAGTTTTTTGCCAATTTACGTCAAGCCATTGCCGGTTATGCCCAGGGGGGAGGGAATCAGTTTTTGAGTGATAAGACGGCGGATGCGGTGACGTTTTTGGAGGTGTTAAACAGTAAGTATGATGTGGCGTTGGCGAATCCGCCCTATACGGATAGTAGTGATTTTGGGGCGAATTTGAAGGGGTTTATTGATGAGAATTATAAGAAGCCGGAGAAGTTTAATACAAATTTATATGCGACGTTTATTAAGCGGTGTTATGAGTTGACGAATGAGGCGGGAAAGCTGGCGATGATTCATCCCCGAACTTTTATGTTTATCAAGACGTTTGATGATGTGCGTAAGTTTATTTTAAATAATGTTCACGTTAATATTTTTGTTGACTATAGCTTGAGTAATCTATTTGGATCGATTATGGTTGATCCTGCTTTTTACATTTTAGAAAAGGGTATTAAGAAAGAAAAAGAGTCTTTATTTATTTCTTTGGATCAATATACGAGAACACCTAACGAAAAGTTTAAGAAAGATTTCTGTTTACAGGCTTTAAATGATCATATTGCTGGGATTGAGAATGAGCATAATTACGTTATCCCCCAAGCAAAGCTAAAGATCATCAAGTCTTGGCCGTTTATTTATTGGATCTCCGATGAATTTCGAGCAAAGTTTGGAAAACAGACCATTGAAAGTTTTGGTTCGGCTAAACCTGGATTACAAACAGGAAGTAATGAAAGATTTTTACGTTTTTGGTGGGAATTAGATCGGGAAAAATTATCTAGTTCAATAAAAGATGATTTAAGATGGAAAAACTATGCAAAAGGTGGTGATTATCAGAAATGGAGCGGCAATTTATCGCTTTACATTGACTGGGAAAATAATGGGGAAAAATTGGAAAAATACGCAAAATCATTATTGAGAAATAGTCAATTTTATTTTAAGGAAGGAATCACTTATTCTGCATCTGGTTCCAAAGGTGTTTCATTTAGATATTTACCAGAAAATTGTGTTTTTGATGTCGGTGGTGCAAGCATATTTTTAAATAATAAAGAATATACTTTTTATACAATTTCCCTTCTTAATAGCATTGTATCAAAATATGTAATTAATTGTTTAAATCCAACAGTAAATACCCAAAAAGGAGATATTGATAGAGTTCCTTTTGTAGAATCAAATGAAGTTTTAAAGGAGTCGATTATAAAATTAGCTCAGGTAAATGTAAGCATTATTAACAAAAAAAAAGCTTATTCAATTATCGAACAAAAATTTCGACAACATCCTCTTTTAAATCTTGATTCATGGCAAAAAAACTTATTCAATTACTTTAATTATGAAAACCATCTATTAACCCAAGTCCTGATCAACGAGGCCATCATCAACGAAAAAATCTTTGAAGTTTATGACCTCACTGATCACGATAAAGCCATGGTGCTGGCCAAAGAAGGGGAAAGCATTGGCGGTTTACCCGTTGACCCCACTGCTCGTACCGCTTACCTAGCCGAAACCGAAGCAACCCAAGAATTTCCCCTGGATCACATTCGAGACTTTATTGAGGCTTCACCCACCAAAACCTTTAGCCCCGAAGAAAAGGCCGAAATTGAAAAAGGATTTCCCACCCTTTACCAAAGCAACAACGACCTGGAAGAATTTTGCATCCGCCATCAGGTTAACCCCATCAACGTTTGGTACTGGTTCCAACAAAGTAACGTCATTCCCCCCCAACGGGCCCACACCCTAGCCATGGAATTTCTCGCCGATTTAATCCGGGAAATCCTCATGGAAGATGAAGACGGCATCATTCCCCTGGTACCCAATGCTGGCGAAAAAGTCTTATTAGACCGCATCGAAGAAAAATTTCGGCAAAAAGGCTTCACCCAAGCCCAATATTCTAGCTTTGACAGCCTACTGGGGAAATCCCTGCCCGATTACCTCAACAAAAACTTCTTTGCCGAACTCTCTGATCACCTCAACTTGTTCATGTATTTGCCCAAAACTCCCTTTATTTGGCATCTTTCCAGTGGGGCAGAACAGGGCTTTGACTGCTACATCATCATCTACAAATGGAGCCGCGATAAACTGCTACGCCTGCGCTCTGTTTACCTCGAAAACCGCGAACGGGCCTTGATTAATCGCCAAACTGACCTGGCCAACAACGACAGCGCCGCCGCCCAAACCGAAAAAGACCGCATCTTTAAACAACTGCAAGAAATTGCCGACTTTAAAACCAAAATTGATGACCTCCTCGCCAGCGGTTACAAACCCATCCTCGACGACGGCGTGGGTAAAAATATCGCCCCCCTGCAACAACGCAAAATGATCCCCTATGCCGTGCTCAATCCCGGCCAACTCAAAAAATACCTCAACGCCGATTGGTGATGACCTGTTAAACCTAATCTTTAATCTTTAATACTTATAAAGAAACTACCATGCTACAACTCCAAATAAAATCTGATTCTACGAATATTGAAACCGATCAAAATTTAGTCAAAGCGGCTATTGCTTCCGAAGTTAAAAATTTGAAGCGAGCCTTAGCTAAGACAGAACACATAATTCAAGAATTTGAAACAAAATACCAAATCTCATCAGACTATTTCTTAGATAACTGGACAGCGGAAGACCTAGAAAATGGCGATGATGAATATATTACTTGGTTCGGGGAACTTCAAATGAAAACGAAGTTGTTAGAATCCCTTGAGAAACTAGAAGGAATTGAATATGTTACTTAAAGATTACCAAAATGATATTATTCGCACTATTCAAAAATATGTCGATGAAGGATGGATTACTGCTTTTAATTTCTCTGTAGATTATCGAACAGATTACCTTGGCTTTATTCAAGGAAACTTAGACTTTATAGACAATTCATCTTTATTTTTCAAAGAATATATTGACCTCCAGGGTTCACCTAGTAAAATTTCCTATTCGTTTCATTATCAAGATCACCATAACAACTTAATTTTTAGATATGATAATGCTAAACACAAACCCGATTTGGGCTACCTACATCATAAACATATTAATAACGAAATTATTGCTTCAACCATTCCCACCCTTGAACAAGTCCTTATGGAAATTATCCAAAACTATTTAATTAAGCTCTGATATTGAGGATAATTTATGGACATCAACGCCAGCATTGTCGATCAACAAATTACCGGACTACTCGAAAAATATCCTGATTGGTTTACTAAATGTAAAGACGAGAACCAAAAACGGGCCACCGCTTTTATTCTTCTTTGCATGAAAAACTGCCTTGATATTCCCATCGAAGAAACCTTGGAACTGCTCACCGATGGTGGTAACGATGCCGGTGTAGATGGCTTACACATGAGCGATGTTGAAGACGGTGAATTTTTAGTCACCTTATTTCAGGGAAAATATAAAATTAAGGATCTAGAAGGAACTTTTAACTTTCCAGAGAACGGGGTGCAAAAAGCAGTTAACACCGTCCAGACCCTATTTGATCCTGGTAAAGCTATTGACATGAACCCCAACCTCAAACCGAAAGTTGAAGAAATTCGCTCCTTGGTAATGGAAGGCTATATTCCCGATGTCCGGGTAGTTTTGTGTAATAACGGTGCGAAATGGAACGACCAAGCTCAACACTGGATTGACCAATCCCAATTACCTAAAAATCAAACCCAATGGATACATTTTAACCATGACTCTATCGTTGACATTCTCAGAAAAACGAAAAGTGTTGACGATCGCCTTTCCTTTGTGGGTAAAGCGATTGTAGAAGACTTTAATTATCGGCGTGTATTGGTCGGCAAAGTTCCCGTGTCTGAAATTGCTGAACTGTTTAATCGTCATGATGACTTGTTATTACAAAGGAATATCCGCCGCTATTTAGGATTACACGTCAATCGAGTCAATACTGCCATTCATCAAACCTTAAAAGATCCAGACAATCGCAGTAACTTTTATTTCTTTAATAACGGCATTACCATCATTTGTCAAAACTTTAGATATAACGCCCTGCAAGGGGAAAACTATCAAGTCAAACTGGAAAATATGCAGATTATTAACGGCGGACAAACCTGTAAAACCATTCAGCAAACCCTTAATGAGCCGTATTTGTTTAACGATTATGAAAATACCTACGTCATGGTCAGAATTTATGAGCTAGCTAACGACGACCAAGACTTTGTCACCGACATCACCTATGCCACCAATAGCCAAAACCCCGTCGATTTACAGGATTTACGCTCTAACGATGCTCTGCAAAAACAACTGGAAATTGGCATGGAAACCTTTGGCTACACCTACAAACGCCAACGGGAAGACCGTCTGAGTGGCCCGAATATCATTCCCAGTTCCATCACCGCCGAAGCCGTCCTAGCCATCTGGCGCGAAAAGCCTCACCAAGCCAAATTCCGCCGCAAAGACCATTTCGGCAAACTCTACGACGACATTTTTCAAGATCTCAACGCCGCCCAAGCAATCCTCGCCGTGCTCATCTTTCGCTATGTTGATAACGCCCGCAAACGGGCTAACCCCGACAACGCCCCCGATTTTTTACCCTACGCCTCCCATTACCTGGCCATGCTCATAGGTCGTCATCTTCTCAGCAGTCAGAATCTATACCTTAACCAAGTCTCCCACCGTAACTTTACCGACCTGAAACAAAGCTTTGAAACCCAGCAAGAAGACTGGCACTACACCGCCATTGAGCAAATTCAGCAAGCCCTGATCCAATGCTACGGCGATCGGCCCATTTCTCTGCAACAATTGGCCGCCACTTTCCGCCGGGGAGACTTACTGGAAATGCTGAGGGGGGTTAGCCAATGATTGACCAATGGTTTAAACAGGATTTACAAGAAATTTTCGCTACCTATGGCATTGCCGTTTTCATTGATGAATCAGGGGAAGCAGAATTTTTGCTGTCAACCCTGGGTAATGATTACGTTATCTACTCCGCCCATAGCGAAATCGAAGAACTGCATGTTAAATATTTGATTGAAAAAGAACAGCCCAGCCCTGAGAAATTTATCATTTATACTCGCACCCAACGGGAAAAACTCAAATTTATTCGGGAATATTGCGAAACCAATGGCTGTTTAGAAATTCGCTATCTACAAAATTACATCAAACAAAACGTTCACCAAACCTTAAATCTCAACATTAACTTACCCACTGAAGACTTAATTTCAGCCGCAAAAGTCAGCGTCGGTAAAGACCGCACCTACTGGTTCGACCTCAGCCATAAAGGAGCCTCAGAAATCTTTGACCTCAAACGAGAACTCCTGCCCTTTATTCACGACCCAGACCGCTACGCCCAGGAAAAATATGATGCCCAACTGCGGCAAACCTTTTACCGTAAAGTTAGCGAACTGTTGGGGCAGGATTACCTTGAAAAACCCCCCAGTACCCTCGCCACTGAAGTGGTACAAACCCTGTTTAACGGCCTGGCCCAGGGCGATTGCCCGCCACTTTTGACCGATATTTATCACACCTGGCTTGATTCCCGCAGTTACCGTTCCTCCTTGGAGTCCTACCTGCAAGGCTATAACCTCCCCCCTGGCCTCGACCTCTGGCAGGTGAGTCCCGATCATCCATTTAAAGCCGTTGATGAACAGTGGCTCCAAGCCCTTAGCCTGCACCTCCACGACAAAGCCAAAATTAATCAAATCTTGCCGCACCTCAAACAACGCCATCGCAGTCACCAAGCCCAAGCCCTCAACATGACCTTTTGGGGCGATGTGATCACCCTGTTGGAATTTGACCCCAAAAATATCAACTACCTCAGTTCCCTCGCTGAATGCGTTGAATTTTATACCCAGCATTTTTATCAGCTAGACACCGCCATTCGCCATCTTTATACCGAATTTCTCAACCGTCCAGACTTATTGGAACCCTGGCAAGCACTTTATCGAGATTATCTGGCCATCTTTCTCGACCGCTGGTTTACCTATTGGCCCAGCTACCAAGAGAACCAAACAGGTATTCTGCAAAAACTGATTGATCAAAATCCCGACACCAAAATCGCCGTCATTGTCGGGGATGGGGTCGCCTACGAAATGGCGGAACAGGTTGCCGCAAAAATGAAAGGTCAAGCCCAACTGAATCGTCAGGTCATTCTCGCCGACATTCCTTCCGAAACCGAAAATAATATGAGCCGCATTTACCTCGATAATGGGCTAATTACCACGATACATGGCGATCGGGAACGCTACCTGCTAGCCCAAAATGCTAATCTTTCCATTGATTTGACCTTGCTAGAGGCGGTTAATGATGAACCTCTATCAGGACAGGTGCTAATTTGCACCTATAAAGACATTGACGATATGGGAGAAAAACTGCAACAAAAAGCGTTGAAATACTTTGGTGACACCATTGATTTCTTTGCCCAGAAGATTAGCCAACTCCTCCGCAACGGCTACAGCAAAGTTTATTTGATCACCGATCACGGCTTTGTTTTAACCGGATTACTGACCGAAGCGGATAAAGTTACCGTTGCCCCGTCCCAGGGTGAGGCCAAAACCTCAGAACGCTATATTCGCACTGTGCAGCCCCAACCAGCTTGGTTACCCCCTTTGATCGAAGTCAAAAAAGCCTATCAGCAATTCCAGTATCTCTATTTCGCCCAAAGCATCAATCCCTTCAAAACCCCAGGACTCTATGGTTTTGCCCACGGTGGTCTAGCCCCCCAGGAATTAATCACCCCCTTCTTTTGCTGGGAACAGTCTGCCGCCATCACGTCAACCCTACCAGTGGCGATCGCCAACAAAGACGATTTAACCAGTGTTACCGGGGAATTATTTACGATCAAACTCCGCGCCGAACCGGGACAAGGAGATCTCTTCTCCGGCGATCGGCGAGTTTATTTGGTGTTTTTTGTCAATAAACAACAAGTCAATAAAAGTGACGTGTTCTCGATTCCCCAAGATATCCTAATGACAAAGGAATACACCTTTGATGGTTATCGAGAAATTGAAGTGCAATTACTTGATGCCCATACTAAACAGTTGCTGGACAAAGCCCTGGTCAAACAGAACAAAGAGCGTGACCTCGGTGGCTTATTTTAATCTTCAAATGGGAGTAATCACATCGTGGCTACACTTGACTACTTAGATCACAAACTCCTAGAACATTTCCGAGGCTATGTCGTTAAAAAAGATTTAGTCCGCTCTGTTAAAGTGGGGGCTAATGTCCCAGTCTTTGTTTTAGAATATCTCATTGCTAATTCCTGCTCTACCGACGACGAAGAAAAAATCCGCATCGGTATGAAAAATGTCAAACGGGTTCTCAGCGAACATTATGTCAACCCAGAAGAAAGTGCGTTAATTCATTCAAAAATCAGAGAAAGGGGCAGATATAAAATCATTGATAAAATTTCCGTCGAACTCCAGTCTAACCAAGATACCTACTGGGCAAAATTACAAAATAGCAACATTAAAAATGCCAATATTAGCGATGATTTAGTCAAACAGCATGAAAAAATGCTCATGGGTGGCATTTGGTCAATTATTGATGTTGAATATGATCCCAGTATTAAAAGAGGGCAGAATATTTTTCCCTTTGTGATTACAGAAATCAAACCGATTCAAATTTCCTCCTTTGACAATAGTAAAATTATCAATAAACGCCAAGAATTCACCAAACAAGAATGGCTAGACATTTTACTAAGAAGTTGCGGCTATGAACCCAAGTCTGAGGGCTTTACAGAACGGATAAAAATGCTACTGCTCAGCCGCCTTATTCCGATGGTAGAAAGCAATTTTAACTTCATTGAATTAGGGCCCCGCTCCACCGGAAAATCCTTTGTGTTTAAGGAATTAACCCCCTATGCTGTTTTAATTTCTGGGGGACAGGCAACCGTTGCTAAACTATTTGTCAATAGTGCCTCTGGCAAAGTTGGCGCAGTGGGGCAATGGGATGCTATTTGTTTCGACGAAGCCACCGACAAAATTTTTAGCCAAAAAGATGCCGTTCCCTTGATGAAAGACTATATGGAATCTGGTTCATTTTCTAGGGCAGGTGCAGGGGGAGAAATCACAGGGGTAGCCTCAATTATTCTCAATGGCAACATTAACCAACCCGTCGAAACCGTTTTACAAACTTCCCATTTATTCAACCCCCTCTCCGATGAAGTTAATTACGACACGGCTTTCTTAGACCGGATTCATTATTACCTACCCGGTTGGGAAATGATCAAATTTGCTCCCCATCATTTCACCCAGAACTTTGGTTTCAGCACCGACTACTTCTCTGAGGTGCTTAAATCCCTACGGAAAGTGACCTACACCGATGCCCTTGATCAATATTATTCTTTGGGTTCTCATCTGAAGCAACGAGACACAAAACCTGTCAAAAAAACAGTCTCTGGTTTTATTAAGCTACTTCATCCCGATGGCCAATTTACTAAAGAAGACATTCAAGAATACTTAGAAATTGCCCTAGAAATGCGAAGACGGGTTAAAGAACAATTAAAACGGATTGGCGGTATGGAATTTTGGGATACCAACTTTTCCTATATTGATAAAGAAACCCAGGATGAAATCTACGTTAGTTTACCCGAAGAAAAAGGCTCCCACCTCATCGAAAATTCCCCCCTTCCCCCCGGCGTTTGCTATACCAGCACCAGTGATGGTGAAAACGTGGCCCTAGTCAGGATTGAAACCGTCGCAGTAGTCGGATCAGGTAAACTCAATATTACCGGGGTGAATAATACCGGCGTTAAAGAAAATATTAAAAATACCTACCAGTATATCAAAGCTAATGAAAAAGCCATTTTAAGCGAAAATCACTCCCTTAAAAACTATGACATTACCATTCAAATTACTAATCTTTTAGGCGCAACCATTGCATCGGGAATAGGCTCTGCTGTTTACATTGCCATTATTTCAGCGTTATACAAAAAGAACCTTAAACCCGGTCTTGCTGTCCTAGGTAATCTATCCGTAGGCGGGGCGATCGAACGAGCCATTAATTTTGCCGACAAAGTAACTATGCTTTCTGAGAATGGAGCAAAAACAGTCATTGTACCGATGGATAATCTAACAGAGTTAGCCAATTTGCCACCAACCGTTTTAGGTGAAACTGATGTGCCATTCTATCAAAATAATCAAATGCTACTCCAAAAATCAATTTTATTAGATTGATTTTGATCAATAAAGATTATTAGCCAGCATTTTTATTGGCTATAAACATTTTGTATAACACGTATTTCCAATAAGAATTAGGCAACTGCGATATTTCAGATTCATCCAAAGGATTATTTAAGATAAATTCTAAAGTGTCTTTATTTTTAGCCGCAATTCTATGACTGCAATGCTGCGTCCCATTAATTAGTTGAATTTCATTTAAAACTCTAGGCTCTAAAGGTTCTATTTTCATCTCTTGTGGATGTAACCAAATGCAATAGTCAGAACTAATAGGAAAATAATATTCATTAATCCATTGATTGCGTATAACTGGACTTCCAGAAATAACATAGCTTAACTCATTTTTTCCGCTCAAATTTTGAATTAATTCTATATTCAATTTTTCAAATTTTTCCACATGAACGTTAGTGTACTTAAACAAATCAGCGTGAATATTTTTAACACTTTCTTTTCGATCAGCAAAATATTTTTCAAGATAATCAAAATCGCCATATCTATCATCTTTTTTTAACTGATCAATAAAATCAGTATTAAAACACTCTAGAAGTTCAATTAATTCATCATACTCTGATTTAAATCTTTCTTCTAATATTTTTTGGAGATTTTCAGATTCTTTCCGAAGTGCAATCCCCCGAAGAAATTGAAGTGAAATAATTTCACACAAATCATGTCTAAATTCAGCCCTAGACGGAATTATTTTTTGAGATAAAATTTCTCGAAAAATTCTAGCATATTTATCATCATCAAACCATTGGTCATAATTTTCTTGTGATGTTCTGAAATAGTGTCTTTCACAAAAAACCTCCTTAATTTTCTTATTTTCTATAGGTGTTTTTAGGTTTTCAGAAACACGAACAGTATAAATATTGACGGTATCCGAGGAAAAGTTCCTTAACAAGGATTGAGGGACATAGTGCTGTCTTATTACTTCTGTCATTGGTTTAAATTTTTTAGCGTTCAATATTTAATGATAGGAACCTCGAAAAATAAAGATGCTTGTTGAAAATAACTCGTTATACGAGGGTGGGTTGTCGCAACAAAGTAATTTTAATTGAGTTTTCCCTATCTTACTGGTTTATTAACTACCTCTCCTGACATTCCCTAGCTGTAAACCTCACCGTTGGGATTCCCTCCCTGAGTAGAAGGCGATCGCCAGCATAATCCCTAGCCCGATCGCCGTTATGTTGAGGGCCATCAATTTGGAGAATGACGCACTTCCCCCGATGGAAGATAAGGAAATCAACCTCCATTCGACCGTTAAGGTATTGGGCGGACACCGGGGAACCCTCAAGGGAATAACAACCTCTGGCATTGGCAAAAAATGTTACCCCCCGTTTTTGTAATTCCTGGGCCATCTTCATTTCGACCTTGGAGCGGAAGTACATCCCAAACCATTCATAGGACGTACGAACTCCTAAGCTAGCTTGATTCTTGGGTCTATCATTGACCGCTAAGGCCGTCCCCTTAATTAATGTCTCAATTTGGGACTTCAGGCGATCACCGTAATAAAGTTTCCACCAGTGAGCAGTACCGTGGCCGTCCCGTTGGTCACCATAGGCAAGGTGAAGGTCAGAGTTGAGGGGAACATTAAAGTCAGGTTTGCTGTTGCGGTAGAGCCAATCATTGACCTGTTTACGAGTTTTATGCGTTGGCAAAACCCCTAGTAAACATAGGGCAGGCTACCCTCAACGGTTCTAACTCTGTCACACGAAACCCCTGATAAAACCCTGAAATGCTTACTGCATAGTTGTTTCAGCTACGAGTGAATGATTTTACCTCTATCTTGGCAAGGGGCAGAAATGACTCAATAAACAACAATTGTGTTGATAATTACAATTTATTAAGACTTTGTTACTGCTAACTCTAGCTTGCGTTAGTATTCTGCCAGACAATACAAAATTTTTGTCTTCTATGGTCACTAATAAGCTCTCAGTTCCTGTTCCTCTGCTCCAACAATTTGAGTTTTAATATTCACCAGGATGAGTTGACTATCTCTGAGGCGATGTTGGCTGCTATGGCTTCCTATGTTGGCGATACCGAAAGGTTGCCCCTTTATTTCATTTCTTTTTATCAGTATGAATTTTACAAGTGACCTGGTTGGCGAAATTGTTGGTGGTAAGTATGATATACAAGCACCACTTGGGAAAGGGGGAAGTGGCGTTGTATATTTGGCAAAAAAACTTAGGACAAATGAGCGTTACGCAATTAAAACTCTGGCTACTGATGAAGATAATGCTATTAAACTTTTAGAAAGAGAGACAGAAACATTAAAACGCCTTAATCATCCCAATATTGTTAAGTTTGTAGAAGAGGGATATGAAAAGCGTAATAAAATCGTTTATTTGGTTTTAGAGTATTTAGATGGTCAAGATATCAAGGAATATTTTGATCGTGATATTGATTTAAAAACCAAACTAAATATATTTTTACAAATCATTTCTGGGATTAGTCATGCCCACTCAAAAAATATAATTCACAGAGATATTAAACCGGACAATATAAAAATTGTAGATATTGGCGAACAGCCTGAAGCCAAAGTATTAGATTTTGGAATAGCAATTATTACTACTACAATTTTAACTAATACGATTAGAAGCTATCACACCCCTTTATTTTCTGCTCCTGAACAAAAAAATCTTGAAGGTATTTCCAGGGATTCTGATGTGTATTCTCTTGGAATGACATTTTTATATTTATTGTCAACTCAGGAAGCTAGAATTGATTTTCAAGACAAACAAGATAAAGGTATACTTTTTCAATCTACAGAGGAAAGTTTCAGCGATTTAGATAATTCTTCAATTTTAATTGATATATTAAAACAGGCAATTGATAAAGAAAGAGAAAAACGTCCAAGGTTAGATCAGATCAGAAAAGTATTGTCTGATTTTCAAGAACAATTGACAGAATCGATTACCGTTGTTTTTAACATTACTCGTAACCTTGAACAAGAAATTAATGATAAGTATAATTATCAGAATAACATTTTAAAAATAAAAAGACATATTGAATCTTTATTTAAAAGAAATGCTAACACAGTATGTATTAAAAAAAGTCCTGATAAATTTCAAAAAAGAGACGATTCAATGACAGTTGAAGTTGCTTTGGAAGAATCATCCACATTTTATCGTGGATTTATTAATTTAGATAATTGTAATAATACTCAAATAACTATATTGTATGAGACTTCTACTATACCTGTTAACTTACAAGAGCAAATATTTGAAAATGGCTTATTAATTAAAGTTAATCCAATTATAGAAGTCGGTTCAGGAATCAAAAGGAAGACAGATTTATCTGAGCTGATTAAACAGATTATACAAAAAGAGCAACAAATACAAAATGAAATAGAAAATAATAAAGCGTTAACTGCAACTTTTGAGCAATGGCAATCTGTTATTAATCTTGAAAAGAAAATCATTAATGAAAGAAAAAAATCTTTTAGATACAAGGAAAAATCTTATGATGAGTCAAGACAAATTCTAATTTTAACATTAGAAGATGAAATTTCAATTGAAACTCTTGATGAAATAACATCTCCTCCTTTGCCTGTAACCATTTCAGTAGAAAAAAAATCCTATAATCGTAGACAAGGATTTCAAGAAGGAATTGGAAATATTATTGATGGGGACAAATCCAAAAATGGAGAATCGGTTAAAACATTACATGTTAGTATAGGTGACTTTTGCAAACCAGAGATTATAGATATTGTCTTAGAGAAGGGAAAAATTGAAACTAATTTCACGGCACAAGAATCTGAAATCAAAAAACGAGGGAAGGCACTTAGAGAAATTAGATATGGTGATTCTGAAAATGCAGAAATTTGTAAAGTTATAGTAGCTCCTACAAATATAAAACCTATTGAGCCTGTCTTGATTCATCGCTATTTTAATCAGCAACTAGATGAGTCACAACAAAAAGCCGTAGCAAAGGCTTTAGCTACAGAAGATATTTTCTTAATTCAGGGGCCACCTGGAACAGGAAAAACCTCTGTTATTACAGAAATAATTTTACAAATTTTAGAACGATATCCTAACGATAAGATTTTGATTTCTTCTCAATCTAACGTAGCAGTAGATAATGTTTTAACGAAAATTTCTCGTATTGATGATCAAGAAATAAAATGTATTAGAATTGGACGTGAAGAAAAGATAGAAGAAGAAGCTAGACGGTTTGAGGTAGAAAAAGCAATTATTAAATGGCAAGCTAAAATACGTTCTAGATCGTTAGATTATTGGCAAGAATATAAAGATAAAAATGATCAGGTATTATCAGGAATAAAAAAAATATCCCGACTAGAAAAGATTAAAAATAATAATCAAGAATTGGAATTTTTAGTTGCAAAATTAAATAAAGTTATTGCTAGGTTCAATTCAAGCTTTATTATTGACAAAGAGAATACAGCTTCTATTGAATTTTCTGATATTATTTTAGAGTCCATCTATGAAAAATTAGAATTAGAACAAAAAATATTAAATTCTATTGAAAAATACACCAGTCAGTTTGGAATAGAATATCCTGAACAAAAAGAACTACAAGATTGGATTGAAGAAGAATATGAGGTATTAAAGGAAATCCTAGGTGACAATCAAGAAAATTATGAAAAATTCATCAAGTTAGATAATTTAAACAAAGAATGGAATGATAAATTAATAAGGAAACAACAAGATTTAATCTCCTTATTTATAGATGAAATCAATGTCGTTGGTGCAACTTGCTTAGGTGTCGCTAGATTTAAAGATCGTAACTTTGACTGGGTAATTATTGATGAAGCAGGAAGATCTACCGCACCAGAAACTTTCGTGCCAATGTCTAAAGGAAAGAAAATAATTCTGGTTGGGGATCATCGTCAGCTACCACCTATTATTGAGCAAGAATTACAAGAAAGAGCCTTAAATGAACAAGAACTTCAGAAGAAAATTCTTGAGACAAGTTTATTTGAATATCTTTACGAACAGTTACCACAAAACAACAAAATAACCTTAAATAATCAATATCGAATGCATCCGGATATTGGCAATTTGGTTAGTACTATTTTTTATGAAAATACAGTTGCTAGCGAATTGGCTGATATTAAAGAAAAGCAACATAATTTAACTGTTTTTGAAAAAAGTGTTTATTGGATATCAACATCTGATGTATCTGAAGATCAGTCTCAAGAAAGACAAAATGGTAAAAGCAGAAGTAATCCTTACGAAGCAAAAGTAATTAGGGAAATCTTGTCGAAGATTCAAGAAGATTGTGAATCTAAAAATTTACGCAAAGAAGTTGGTGTTATTTCTGCATATCGTTCACAAATTAGTGTTTTAGAATCATCTGTTGCTCCTAATGATAAACAATTTTGGAAAAATTTAGATATTATTATTCATACAGTAGATGCTTTTCAAGGTGGGGAGTGTGACATTATTATCTACGATTTAGTAAGAAGCAACAAGAAAAATCAACTTGGTTTCACCTCTGATGATCGGAGATTAAATGTTGCTTTATCGCGAGCTAAACAATTATTAATTATTGTGGGCAATGATAATATGGCTTATCAAGGTAGAACACCTAATAATATAAGCAATCCTTTTAAACCATTGATTGAGTATATTGATGAGAGTCATAAATCTTGTATTCGTTTAGAGTCTAGTGAATTTATTAAATTTTAGGAGCTTAATTTATGCACTATCCAATAAAAGAAATTGAAGATAAAATTCGTAAATATCATTCTCTTCCTGAAGCAATTGTAATTGAATGTCAACCAGTCGGTTATCCTTATTATATTTTAAGTCTTGATTTAACTTATTTAAGAGATAGGAATTTGGAATTACTGGAGGAGTTTACAATGAAGTGCATTGATAAGGGCTTAAACAATATTGAAGAAATCTCTAACTTTTTAGGCTTAGGCAGTCATATTACTGAAAAAATCGTCTCAGGATTAATTTCTGGAGATCAAAATTTAATTACCAGAAATGAAAATCAATTGACTTTAACTCAAGAAGGTTTAGATGCTTTACAAAAACAAACTGTTTTAGCACTAAATTCTGACACAAGAACTTTTTATTTAGATGCTTTAAATGGAAAGTTAACAGATTATTTTAATTTTAATAATTTTGATGACAAAAAATATCCCAATAGCTCAATAAAAAAAAATATCAAAAAACCCAGAAAAGGAAATATACAGGATCTGATAAAGCATTATGAAGAAATTGAAAAATCATTGCAAGACACAAATAGCTCTAACCATGTTGAATTAGTGCAAGTTAATAGTATTGAGAAAGTGTATATTCAATGGCATGAAATTCTACTGGTTTTATATAAAACTAATCCCAATGATCAAGAAATAGAATATGAAACTTTTTCAAGAGGTAATATTCAAAAAGGATACAGAGAAACAATACAAGAACTTAAAGCTGAGGGGAAAAATGTATTAAGCTCAATTTTTGATAATGAGGGAGAAAGCGGTATCTTAAATGAATCATTTTCTGAAATAATTGAAAATATTCAAGACGAAGACATAAAACAAATTGAACAAATAAATGTGAAAATTACTTCTCTAAATGAAAATAAGGCAGATTCTTCAAGTAAAACCCTGACCCAAAAACTTAACGAAGATCAGCGAAAGCTTCAGCAAGAGTTACAAACAATAAAAGATAAAACGAGAATCTCGGAGGTGATTCATACTTGTGAAATCAGAGAATATCTTTTCACGGCATTACAACAAGCACAAAAAAGATTAATGATTGTTTCTCCTTGGATTAAGGGAAAAGTAGTAGATAATAACTTTCTGTTTAGTTTAGAACAAACTTTAAAGCGTAAGGTTGTAGTATATATAATATATGGAATAAAAGGATCAGATAATCAAAATAGTCGTTGGGCAATTAAACAGCTAGAAAACTTGATGGCTAATCATAAAAATCTCAATTTCTCAAAAACGCAAAATAGCCATCGCAAGCAACTTATATGTGATGATATATTTGCTATAGTCACCAGCTTTAACTTTTTGTCATTTAGAGCAGATCCAAACTTAACGTATAGAGATGAATTCGGAGTTGTTTTAAGAGATAAGCAGACGATTGAAGATGCCTTTCAAAGTGGGCTAAAACTTATTGAAAAATAATTGATTTTTTAATAAGTCACCAATATCTAAAAAACTTAATCTACTTAATTGGATTAGCATATGAATTTCGACAAAAACCTACAATCACGGATAATTTATTGTCCAAAATTCTTACAGGCTAAAATAGCCCTACGCGCCAAAAACGTACAATTTATTTATCCCTTACTAGTCAGTATTTTGGGCTAGGTAGAGGTCAGGACAGAAAGGAAAAATACCCCTAATTTTTATATTGTTTTTGCTCTGTCGAATATCTATAATGGTGTGATAACTTACTATTTATGGAGTAATCCCTTCTGGGGATAATGACTATGTTTAATCTGATGGACATGACGAATGATGGCACTGACCGGAAAAGAAGATTAACTGAATTTTAAAATGAAATTGTAGATAAAGCTTGCTCTTTTTCTTGTTCAGAAACCTCCAGATAGTGGGATAACACATTCAAATTCTTGTGACCACTAATCTTTTGGATAACCCTCAAATTGATACCCTTTCTACACATCATTGTTAACGCAGTGCGACGAAAAGAATGGGTAGATACTCCCCTCACCCCAATCAAACCCGTGGCGGCTTTCAAAATTTTATGGGCCATGGAAGGATGAAGATGGGAACCCACCCGTTTGCCCCGAAAAACATAGGAGGATGGAAACCTAACGGATTGTTGAGCTTGCCGGTATTCCTCAAACAAAGCTTGCAAAGCTGGACTAATTGCCACAGTGCGACTGGACTTAGTTTTAGTTTTTTCAATGCGGAAAGTCATGGCATCGGCGGTGACATCATCCCAAGCCAAGGAGCAAGCTTCCCCAATACGGCAACCAGTGTAAAGACAAATGCCAAACAAGAGGCGATCGCGGGGAGTGAGCAAGCCAATAGTGAACAGGTTGCGCAGTTCCTGCTCTGTTAATACTTTTGCTTGCCCCTGGCGGTTAATTTTCATTCAATAATTTGTGGAAATTATTGAATAGCTCCCACAACCCTAATTCTATCGTGGAATTTCCCCGACTCCCCATCGCTCAACACAAATTGTTGCTAATTATTCTCAGTTGATAAATTATGAAAATTGCTACTTCTTCTAAAATCGTCCCATACAGTGTTTTTCTTGTGGAAATGATGAATCGTACATGAAAAGCAAAATATAAGGTTTATAGGCGATTCTCCGTGGTGTATTTTGTATTACTTTTATTGGCTTTTTGAATTATCCAGAAAAATTGGGCAACGGATTGTTTTTGACAAAGCAAGCGTTATCAATGCTATCATCTGGGTGATAGCCAAAAGTAAGATTTCAATGCGAACCAGAGGTGGTGTATGGCTAATTTAATCGTCCGCAACATCGATGAGGCAATAGTCTTGGCACTGAAAAAGCGGGCGGGGCAACATGGCATTAGTGCCGAAGCAGAACATCGCAAAATCCTAGAGCAGGCCCTATTACGACTTCCCCGAAAGCCCTTTGCCGAGGTGCTCCGCCAGATTCCCAATGTGGGCAATGACTCAGATTTTGAGCGAATACAGAATGACAGAGCCAGTCAAATATTTGATTGATACCAACGTTATTAGTGAGCTACGGAAGCAAGATAGGGCTGACTCCGGCGTACTAGCATTTTTCCAACAAGCTCAGCATCTCTATTTGAGTGTGATTACCATTGGAGAATTGCGGCGGGGCGTAGAATTAATCAGGCATCGAGGAGATGATCAACAAGCCAATTTGTTGGAGGACTGGTTGGAAACTGTCGTCGCAGATTACGCTGACCAGATCCTAGATTTCACTATCTTTGAGGCTCAGGTTTGGGGAAAATTACGAGTTCCTAATCCCCATAATGCCCTAGATAAACAAATTGCTGCCACTGCCCTTAGTTACGGACTGACCCTAGTTACCCGTAATGTTAAGGACTTTGTTGGCACTGGGGTTTGTTTGCTTAATCCTTTCATAGGTGATCAATAATCCAAATAAAAACCCCGACTTTAGTCAGGGCTGTACTAGCCTAATAGCGATTAGGTTAGTGTTAAGGGTTGGGAGTTGTCCGGTTAAGGATCTCTGTCAGTTTGTCCTCAATTCTTTGTAGATGATCCAGGTAATCCGATTGGGACTCATAAAAATCAGCTTGGGCGGCCGCTAATCGTGCCATCCATTCAAAGACGTGGGCCCGGTCTTTACGGTAAAGGGAACTATCCTGATTAGCTTTGCTTGTTAATGCTTCAATGCTCTTGGCGTTGGACTCAATCAGAGCCTCAATGCGATCTAGTCGGTCGGACATACGTTAAACTTCCTATTAGATTTGTGTAATGGATTGGGAGAGTTAGCGGCTCTCCCTTTCTGCTTTTAGGGTAGCGGATCAGAGTCAAGGAACGACAGTTGGAATTTGTTCAGGGCACGTTTTGAGATCGCCCATGGCACCAGAAACATCAAAAAGTTAACCTCCATATTGGTCAGGATGGGGGAAAGATCGCCAGATTGGAAACCCCTAGTAAAAGTTATTGGGATCTATTCCCTTGGCTAAAATTTCCTATCTTCATTGGTAAATATCGCTACATTTTAGACCCTATTTAACAGCATCCCCAATAATCAACTCAGTAGTTAACTAGGATTGTCAGAGTATTAATGGATAAATCAGCAAAGCTTTAAAGAAAGTTAAATTTTTCAATCTTTGTGGTCATTTTTATTTAGCTATTGGACAATATAAATTACTAATTTTAAGGAGTTCATCATGGACTTTAACCCGAATGAGTGGCCTACCCATAAACAAGGTGAGGTTGTCCGGCAACTAATACTAGATGCGTTGGACAGTCCAAAGACTAAGGAAGAATTGTCCAGTTTGTGCAACAAGAGCGTTAGACAAATCACTAGACATTTACACCGTTTGTCCAGCGAAAACAAGATTTTGTCCACTGGAAAAGGGCAATTTGTCCGGCGGATTGCCGCTGGATTTTTACTCCTTTACGTTGGACAAATTTAAGTTCAGCGTTGGACAGGGTTGGACTTGACAGAAAAAAATTGTCATATAGAATCCCCTAAACGACAAGTTCCACAAAAAAATATTTGGGAGATTAAAAAAATGTCCATCGCTGGAAAATCCAAAGGTGACGTTGTACAACAACTGGAAAAGTCCTACGGGGTAGCCCGGACAACGGTGTTCAATCGGCTGAAATATTTAGGCTATTCGTTGGACAAAGTTAATGATTTGTACAGTTTGTCCGATGAACAAATCGCTGAACTTGATAACCTCCACCGCTGGATAAGTGATGGGGGCAAGATGGCCGATTATCCTAAACCAGGACAATTGACCATGATCACCGATGAAGGAGAACTAGAACAATATGGGGAAGTGATTAATTTTGATGCCCTAGAAGGGGACGAGGAACTGGGTCATGCTGAGCTGATCCGGGCGGCCCAAAATCAAGCGGCGGGGATCTTAATTGCCCAGAATTTACTAACCGCTGAAATGCTGAAAAATCCCCAACATTTACCGGCGGATCTCCAAGCCCAGGTGGAGCAGTCCAAGGTGGCCATCGCCCCAAAGCCCCAGAACCCGTTAGTGATAGCTTCCCAATGGATTACGAAGGCGAAGGCTTACCAGAGCAACCAGGGCCAATTGGCGGCCTAGAGGATGAGTGGGAGCTGGCCCCACCGGCCGGGGAAGCCTGTTATCGGCAACCGGAGATGGAAGGGCTACTCCATTCGCTTTATTCCGCTCGGTCAGTGTTGGTGACATCGGGGGAAGGCATGGGCAAAACCTACTTGGTGCGCCAGGTGTGGGAGCGACTATTGGCCGACGGGGTGACGTGCCAATACTTTGAACCAGCTACCCCCAAAACCCTGCTAATGGCGATCGCCGATATGGCCGGGGTGGACAGCAAAAACCTGGAAGGTAGGAGCAAAACGGTGGAAGTCTTAAAGCAGGAATTGATCCAATGGTTCAGCGTTAATCGGGCGGTGCTGATCTTCGACGATGCCCATTATCTGGAGGTGAAATTCCGGCTTTGGCTCAAAAAGCTCAAGGATGTGGGCGTTCCCATGCTGTTGGCGGCCACCAATCCTCCCCGCACTGACCTGTTTATCTATGTGCCCCGCATTGAACTCAAGCCCTTGGCGGAATACCAAATTCGAGACTTGATGGAAAAAGAGGCCATTTCCCTGGGGTCGGGGCTAAAGCCAAACCAGATTGCCAAACTGCAAAGCCGAGCTGGGGGCAATCCCATGTTGGCCAAACGGGCCATCGAGGAAGGTTTTCTGGGCATTCAAAACGAAGCAGGCGACCACGGCAGATATTTCGACATCACCCCATTACTGCTCCTGGTGGGCATTGTCTTTATTTGCTATCGCTTCATTGGTTTGGGCACCGGCAATCAATCCCTCTATATCTTGGCCGGCATTGGGGGAGCCATTTTCCTTGGGGTGGCCAGGTTGTCCTACTACCTACCCAAGGAGTCAAGGAGGATTAGCAACTGATGTTTACATTGAGTAAGGAGCCGAAATGCTCACCATCACCCATTTATTAGTGGGAGCGGCTTCCGTCGGCATGGCGGCCCAAACCACCAACCCGGTTCCCATTCTGATTGGGGCGATCGCCAGCCTGTTGCCGGACATCGACATCAGCACTTCATCGGCAGGGAGAGTCTTACCCTTTATTTCCCGACCCCTGGAGCAAAGATTTTCCCATCGCAGTGCCACCCATTCCTTGTTAGCTTCCATCACCTTGGCAACAGTCACCTATGGTCTTTGGTTTGCTATCCCCGCCATTCCCCTAGTAATTGTCCATGCCCTTAACATCGGCTACTTCGCCGGTTGGTTTCTGGACTGCTTCACCAAATCCGGGGTGGAGATGTTTTACCCGTTGGGGGTGCGCTGTGTTTGTCCTGGGAACCGGAACTTAAGGATTTCCACCGGCAGTGCTGCCGAGTATTGGTTGATGGTCTTCGTAGTGGCGATCGCCGTTTGGACTTTTCAACTCAATAACACCGGTGGCCTGGTGAAGAACTTCAATGCCCTGATTGCGGCCCCCAGTGGAGTGACGGAACTCTACAACCGCAAAGGAGGCAACCAGATAGTTTATGCCGAGTATGAGGGGGTTTGGACGGGGAACCGTGCGCCGGTGACAGAGGAGGCTCCGATAATTGCCACCAACGGCGAGGGCTTTCTGGTACTTCAGGATGACCAGGTGGTGAAAGTGGGCACGGAAGCGGACAGCACCATCATCGTTAATCGCATTCGGGGCCGGGAAGGGGAACCCGCCGTGATCCACACCGAAACCATTTACCTCGACGATGAACCGCCCGATCGCCTGGAGGGTTACATCAACCCTATGACTTTTATCAGTGGCCAGCTCACCATTGATGACCCCACTATGCTCCGCCTGGAACAGTCAGCTTTTGCCTTTGCCCCGATCCGCAATGCCGGAGGATTTGTCACCCTCGACCATGCCCCCATCGAAACGGCGATCCACCTTCTCCAAGACCAGTACGTTAGGGGGTCGGTAACTATCAAAACCATTGAAAAACGTTAATTGTCCAATATCCCCCTAAAAGTGTGTTTGAAAAGTCAAAGTCAAAAGATTTATCCCCCTAAATCCCCCTTTCCAAGGGGGATTTAGGGGGGATTCCTAACCACCACTGTGTGAAGCCTGCCATGACCATTCTCCTTTATCTCCTGGGAATCCAATGCTTTGCCGCCCTGCTGATAATCCATGCCATTTCCCTTAACCACCGCTGACCCCTGATAACTGTTCCCTGAAACCTGATACCTGATTATGTTTACCTCCAACTCCAAACCAAAACCCCTAGTTAACCGTTTAACCCATACCCAAACCCCTAGTAATTTTTCGGTGGTCAACCGGGAGGGGGTGTTAATCGGTGAGCAGATTTATTGGAACCCCGCCACTGTGGCCAATCCCCATGGGTGCATCATTGGCGGTTCCGGGGCCGGCAAAACCCAAACCCTGAAGGCGATCGCCTGGGAGGTGAGCAAGTTGGTGGAGGTGGCGATTATTGACTTCCATGGTGACCAGGAGCTACCGGGGGAAAAGGTTTACCACATCAATATGACCAGCAACTCTGGCATTAATCCCCTAGTAATTAACCTCGACCAGGAAGGGGGCGGCCCCAATCTGCGGGCCATTGAGCTGGCCATGCTATTCGCCAAAACCCTACGGTTGGGTAGTAATCAACAGGGCAAACTGCTGGATGCGTTCAAACATTGCTATTTCCGTCGGGGCATCTCCCAGGAATCCCCCCAGAGTTGGTTGAAAGTACCCCCTAACTTTTCTGACTTGGAAGCTTTGCTGGAGGAAATGGCCGAGGAAGACAAGGAAGCGGAAAAGCTGAGACTAAAGCTATCCACCATGTTTGAGTACGGCATTTTCAACAAAACCCAGCCCCCCTATGAAAGGTTAACCCGTTGGAATCTTGCCAAACTTCCCCCCCAATTGCAGGCGATCGCCGGAGATGCCCTGGCTTCTCAGTTGATGAACCGCCACCGTTTACTAGGGGAATCGGCTCTCAGAACGGTGCTGTTTATTGATGAAGCCAAGGAGCTTGGTTACTCAAAGGCTCTAGATCGGATTGCGGCGGACGGTAGAAAGTACGGTCTGGGGCTGTGGGTGGCCAGTCAATCATCCCGCCATATTTCCAAGGATGTGCTAACCAATACGTTCACTAAGCTGATTCTGCCGGTTGATTCTTCCGAGTTACCCCTAACGGCCCGCACCTTTAGGTTTTCTGAGGAGGCGATCGCCAATTTGAATCCCCTGGAATCATTGGTACGCTTTGGCAAAAATGCCAACAAAGTTAACGTTACTCCCTACTACCAAAGATGTGGTTAATTCTGGGCTACGCTGGCTTGCTTTATGCCACTGCTGTTTCAGTTGCTCTGTATCAAAAGGCTATGACAATGCTAACTACCACTACTACCCTCACCGAGGAAGAACTAGCCGAAGCAAGAAAATGGTTGCTTGATTGTTGGTCATTCGACATCTTCGACATTAAACATTTCCTCCTGCTCTGTGATGAACCCTGGCTCGACCAAGATGAGCTAGAAAGCTGGATGTTGGGCTGTTTATCCAGGGATTTGGCGGAAGTTGAGGATTTTCTCGACAATTGCTCCGATGCCCACATTGAGGCGGCCATTGATGAGTATTACCAAGGTGGGCTGACTGCCTTTCGGAGGTCACTATGAATTGGCGGGCTTTACTGTTGGCGGTAATCCTCGGCACTGTAGTCTTTGGCGGCCTCCATGCCCAAACCAACACCACTAATACCCCTAGTAATGATTCTTCCCTCACTACTCCCAACCGGCTCAAGATTAACCTCACCCTAGGCGACCCCACGGAACTGAAGGTGCGGGAAGGGGATACGGTCAACCGCGGTCAGGTGCTATCGGATAAAGAAGCGGAACGCTCCCGACTGGAAAGGGATCAGCGGGAACGCCTCCTGGCGATCGCCAATGTGGAAGGTCAGTTGGTGCCCATCCTGCAACCGGCCCCAGCTTTGCGGGAACTGCCCCCCGTTTCCTACACTGTGGAAGAAACCGCCATTCAATTAGCAGAAATTAAACTAGCCCAGGCCCAACGTAATCTGGCCACGGCGATCGAGGCTGACCCGTTTATTTCCGCCAAGGCTAAAGTGGAACGTTCCCTAGCCGATGTGGAAGCGGCCCACCGGGCTTTTGAGTTACAGCAACGCAAGCTTGATGCGGTTAATGGCCTGCGGGGTTTGCCGCCGGAGATGTTGACCCACGAAACGGAGAAGCTACGACAAGCCAAAACGACCCTGGAGGGCAAAGAAGCGGAATATAAATTCTTCCAAGCGGAATATTTTCAGGTGGAAACAGACCGGCGCAAGGAACTCACTGATCTGCAAAGTAAAGTCTCCATTGCCCGGGGGGAACTGGAACAGGCCCAGTCCAGGTTACGGGCCGCTAAGGAGAATCGGGAATTGGCGGAATATAACCACCGCATCACCATTTCCCGCCGAGCCGAAGAAGAAAATCAGGTGGCCATCAATGTGGCCAATCAGAAGTTAGACCGGGAGTTTAAATTAGCCCAGCTCCGGGAGCAATTGTCCGCTGTGGAGGAAAAGTTAAATGGCATCGTTCAAGTCGAAAGCCCTTACTCTGGCACTATTCGCCGCATTAAGTTTGACCGCCAAACCGACGGTAAGCTGGCCGTTACCCTTTACCTGGACACCACCGGCCCTAGCCCAACTAACTGACGATGATGAGGGGGAAATTGAGGAACCGGATCTGCTGGAAATTGGCAGCGAAGATGACCCGGAGTTGATGGAAGACCCCCAGGGGCAACCCAATCCTTTCCTTGACCCGGCACTGGATGACCTGGTGGACAAAAAAATCAGTGAAGATGTTTGGTCACAGATGCTGGGGGACTTGCCCTGTAGTGTGGCGACGGAATCCTGTGTTAACCAACTGCAAAATACTGCTATCCAAAATTCCCGCCTCTTGGCAGACCTCCAGGACAAAATTGATGAGAGCATCGCCGCTGTGGAGGAGGCCAGGCAAAAGAATCTGGACTCCATCGCCATCTCTAATTTCTCTCCCTTCCTCCAGGTCTTTCTCTATTCCACCCTGGGGCCCGTCAGCAATGGGGTGGAAGCACCGGTGAATAATCCCTTCCGCCTCATCCTGGGTAATGTAGCCGCCGCTTTTCTGGGCAAGGGTTTGGGTTCTTTGTTCAACTGGTCACAATACGCTGGCAACGATTCCCAGCAACAACGGGCGATCGCCATTGGGGACATTCAAATCAAAATTGCCGAACTACAACGCAGTAAGTCGGAATTACAGCAAAAACTCCGGGAACAGGTAACAGTGGAAATCCTCAAACTGGAGGAATTGGCCCGAGCTTTTCAAATTGAGCAGGCGATCGCCAAGCGGGATAAGCAACGCCTCGAAATTGCCAAGGTTTCCTACCGCTTTGGGGAGGGGGACAGTGAACGCTATTTGGCCCAACTGAGTAGCTACGACCGGCAAAAAGCCGCAACTTTTCGGGAATGGTCACGGCTCAGAAATCAGGTGGTACAGGTTAAATTGCTGGTGCTGGGCACTGGGGAGGATTAGTCATACTGAATGTCATCATTGGTCAGGTAGGATCTGCCCTTGCTACAAATGGGGCGGGGTGTCCATCTATACCAATCTGCCCAGCTATAATTTCTCACCAAGACGTTATTTTTACGCAACTCAAAGCCATCGGCATAGTCCAAGTCATAACCGGGCTTTTTGGTGCTGGCGGTTAATCTCCAGTAATATTTGAATGCTACGTGGCCACAAGCGTTAGATTTCTTTCTTTGGCTGAATTTCCAGGGTACTGGCCCTCCCCCATCTAAGCGCACAAAAAAGGTCGAGTTGGGGGGAATATCCCGGTCAGCAGCATAGAAAATTAAGACGTTATCCCTAACTTTGGCAAACCAAGAAAATCGCCCCACAATGTAACTGCAATTGACCTGACTATCGGGCAGGGTGGTGTCTTCACCGCTGGTAAAAACTATGTTGTCCCAATCTGGCCGGTTACGCCAAAAGAAAACTGTGCCGTTGACCAATCTACCCGTGTTCCAAATGCCACTGTCATGGCTGCTGTAGGGCTGACTGGCCAAGGGGTATTTTTTCGGCACTTTGACGGTCATCATACTGCAATGGTTGGTGGTGGCTTTGGCAATATAACCCCCACCCCGGTCAGTGAATTCGTAGTAGGTATGGGGTTCCAAGCCGGTGAAGGTAATCACCTCCGCACCGTCGTCATACTTGTCGTAAAGACTGAGGGAATCATGGGGATTGTCTTCAGTTTGGGCCCTTGCCACTGGGGGTTGGAGGCTCAGGAGGCAGAATAATATCAGGCATCGGCTCCATAGTTGCGTCTTCCAATGGGGCAGGTTCTTCCGGCATTTCAGGGGCTTGGGCAAGGATAGGAAGAACATAAAAGAACCCCAACGTTAAAGCGAGTAACAATTTCATAGAAAAAAAGGGGATTAAGATCCCCAATGAGTGAGCAGTGCTGGGCAAATGGCATTAGGGAGATGGCCAATCAGCGGTGGTGAAGGTGGCACCGTTACGGCAGATCGGCCCACCGGAAACGGCGGTCATGGCTCCCACGTCGGGAATGGTCACGATGGTTGACCCCGTGGCGGAATCAGTGATGGTCAAAGAGCCGGAGGTCACCACGTATTTGCCGGAGTTGGAGAACCGGGCTGTGCCACAGGTGGAGGCCTTCACACTCCGCAGGGTGGGGGCATTGTTGTAGGTAACTACATTGGAGCTGTAGGGAGTCAGGCCAGTGAAGTAAACGTTGCCATTGGAATCTTTCAGGGTGGCGGATGGAGTAGGATTACCCACCAGCACACCGTTGGAACATTTTGGCTCTGCTTCCACCACCAAAGAGTTAAAGGCAATGTCCGCACCTCCATTTAGTTTGAAAGTATCTCCGGCATTTATGGGCAAGCTGGTGGAGGAACCACTTAGTTTGATCACACCGCACTCGTTGGCGTTTTTATTCGTAGATCTGGGAAGGGATGAATATTCCCCTTTGATGGATTGATAACTACCTAAACCGGAAACATATATGTCTCCTGTGCGGGTTTCGCGCCCCACCGTTGGATTGGCAAAAGCACCAGGAGCAAGCGCCGTTATGCCCAGCATCACCAAGGCTAGACTGGGAAGTAGTTTGTATTTCATAATTGCAATAAGCGTCATTGAGTGGGGCTATTTTATATGTCCCTCTCTTTTTGTCAAGGCTCTTTTTGTTACCGATTTATGGCTTTTTTTCTTGCTTTATTTGTTCATCAATTTCAGCTTGGACGTTTATAATTGCCGGATTTTATAGTTAACAATATGGACAAAAATCTTTGGTTAGTCCTGGTCCTATTTTGCTATTTGCTATACTGAGGCCGCTGGAAATATCTAATAGAGGTGAACATGTTAGGTCGCCACTCTCACCAAAACCGAGATAAGTCCCCGTCGAACGTTGAGCTTAGTCCACAGGAAAATGCTCAATTCCAACGGTGGGCAGAGGGTTTGGTGCAAGATCCAGCTATTATGGGCGGCGAAACTGTCTTTCCAGATAGTCGATTGACGGTACTGCGGATTGCATCATTAGTAGAGCGAGGAGAACACCCTGCGGCCATCCTTGAGGATTATCCCTATTTGAAACCCATCGATCTTAAGTTTGCCCCAATCTATTGCCAAAGCCAGACTTGTGATCGAGCTTACCAACCCCTTTAAATTGCTGATTGATGAAGACCTTTCCCCCTCCATTGCCCAAGTAATTAGCCAAAAATTGGGTATTGAGGCTGTTGCCGTTAGAGATAGAGGCTTAATTAACGCTGAAGATCAAGCAGTTTTTGAGTACGCGTACAAAAATGACTATATTGTCGTCACTGCCAATATCAAAGATTTTGAACAAATTGCTGGAGCAACAGAAATTCACCCAGGTATTATCTTCATCTGTAATGGGGAGTTAATCCGCGCTGAACAAGTTGAAGTTGTTACCCTGGCGGCGATCGCCTTGGCGGAGGAAATGGTTACAGGAAGAGACATGATCAACCGTGTGCTTTATGTGGAAATAGATGGGTCACTCCGCTTTGAACCCATGCCGGACCAGTGACAATGATTCAAGGTCAGGACAGTCTACACTGATGCCCCAAAATTGAAACAAGCTGGTGGAGTGGAAGCACGGGATTATCTCCGGTCAATGTTGACGGATAATCGGGAAATTATTTTGATGGGGGCGGAAAAAGATCAGTATGGGCGCAGTGTGGTGGAAGTTTTTGCAATGACTGACACTCCAGGCCTTGAGGTAGGGGTCAATGGCGAAATGATTCTAGCCGGCATGGCCCACTACTATGAACGCTACAAGAAGTCATGCCCTGACAATGCAGAGCAGTATGAATTCTTAGAACAGCAGGCGATCACCAACAAAGCTGGGGTTTGGTCTAATGGAAATGCAGAACGCCCTTGGGATTGGCGGCGGCAGAATAAGTAGGGTTTGGTAGGCGATCTTTCAACACTGGATTCACTCTCACTCGGAAACTTTTTGGCAATCCAACCTAAGTAGGATAATATACTGGGAGTTTCCACATATCGTTACGTTAGAGAGTGTTATACAAAAAATTTCCGTACAATCGATAGCTATATGGCAAACCTAAATTAGGTGTCAATATGAATGGATGATTTCAAGGATTCTCTTGATCGTATCAAATCTACTTGCTCTGAAATCGCTGCACGATTTAAGTCCTCTGACGTAGTTGAGTCAATAAAGGTACTGCAAGAAGCAGCAAATGAGGCAGGTAAAGCTTGGTCTGGTTCATGGCTCGGCTACCATTCACGCATATATTACAATCAACTAAAGCCCGTTCCTCCTGGAGCAAGGTTTAGTCAAGAGTGGGGTTTATCGGACAGATATTCTAACGATACGATAGGCGAATGGTGTGAATATACTTTTGATACTGTTTACAACGTTCTTAAATCAACTTCAAAAAATATTTCTTTGGAACAATTAGAGGAACTTGCAAACAATGCAAGTGAAGTAATTCCTGATTTGCAAGAGGAACTGATATCAATAATTTTCGCCTGCTTAGCTAATGGGGAAGATGAATATCTAAGCCATTTAAAGGAAGAAACCAAAGACTGCAAAGTATTATCTACAAGTCAGTTTATTGATTATCTTCGACCAAGTGGAACTTTCATGTCACGTGATATGGTTGCGATGCAATCTGGCTTGCATACTCCTCCACATATTTATCTTCAAGCACAACTGTTAGCAATTCAATCACCTGCTGGAGTAGCAGAAAACTTAAAGAAGGTCGCAACTAGGCTCTCATTACACTTAACCAATAAATCCCGCGCTTATATGCACTCATCTCAACCAGGTACACCAGAAACGTTGAATGGTATTTGCGTTCCACCGAAAAATAAGCAGAATAACCCTATAGCAAAGCAAATTCATCACCTTAGTGCTAACTCCCTTAGCCAGTGTACATAGCTTATTTTTTCACACATGAAAGCCTGTAAATAACGTAGTTTATCTAACATTGTTGTACCTGCTTCTTTCGGGATTACCAGTAATTTCAGTATCAAATAAGCAATTATACAGGTATAAATTTGAATCGCAATTGCATTCTCATTTTTGGCAATCAGC
>NZ_JADEVV010000107.1 GCF_015207985.1 Synechocystis salina LEGE 00031
TCCATAGCGCTAAAAAAGATAGGTTAAGGGAATGAATCTAGCTTTGTTTTCTAGACGAGTTGTTTGACTCTATACCCATGGTCAGCGACACCAACCGTAAGAGCAAGGAAAACGGTCGTTTTCTTTGCTCTCTATCTTCGACCCAGAGTTGCAGTTAATGTGGGCTTGACCATTTATCTTGTTGTTTGCACCGCTCACCATTCTTTACTCGAGCCCCGTTGAGGATATGACCTTCCTGGCGTTCTTAGTTCCCATCTTCACGTTCTACGCGCTTCTGCTCATCTCCCTTGCTGCGGGTCTTGCTGCCTTTGTTGGGGCGTTTATTAGTCGCCGCCGCCACCGCTGGGTGTTGGTTGCTGGCCTATCTGCTATTTTGGTTGGAAGTTTGCTCAATTACTATTACCACCCCGTTCTATGGGGGGCTGCAAGTTGGTTTACCGCTGTGGGACTGGCACCAATCGCCTTAGGTAGTATGGGTTTGGTCCGCTGGCTTCTGCTGAAACCAGAGTGGGGCCAGTAGACTTAATTAATAGACTGGGCAGGTAAGTGGCAGTCAGATGCCACACGTAGCAACTCAGCTAGGGATTAATCCACAAACCTTCTATTTCTTTTACACCGGAACCACTACGTACTCTTAGGGGTTAGAAACTATAACCTTACTCTTACCTCTAGATAACGTTGCTAGGTGTCCAAGGCCTCTTTAGTGCTTAATTCGTCCCCCTTTTCTAATGGCAGACTCCCCCGATACTTGCGGTCATAATTCTACTAAGCACTGTGATGTAGATAGCTCCACTGTTCATCACTCTGCCGTAGCCTCGGACTGCGGTTGTGGGTCTGGGCACGGACACGATACCAGTGATTTTAACCTCCTGCAAGAGTTAAGCCCGATCGCTGTCGCCGCTATCCTTTTCCTCACCGGTCTGGTTTTTAATGAACAGCTACGGAATACACCTTTCTCCATTGCAGAATATGCGGTACTGCTCCCGGCTTATCTCATCAGTGGCTGGAGTGTCTTGACCACAGCGGGGCGTAACATATTGCGGGGACATATCTTTGATGAAAACTTCCTGATGACCATTGCCACCCTAGGGGCGATCGCCATCCAGGAAATGCCTGAAGCTGTGGCGGTGATGCTGTTCTTCCAGGTGGGAGAACTGTTTCAAGGCTACTCTGTAGGGCGATCTCGCCGCTCCATTAAGGCCCTACTGGAGATAAGACCTGACAAGGCGAACCTCCGCATCGACGGTGACATTCGTGTTGTTGCTCCCGAGACTGTGAATGTGGGGGATGTAATTGTCATACGCCCCGGTGAAAAGGTACCTCTGGATGGGGAGATTTTAGAAGGTCAATCCCTGGTAGATACCTCCGCCTTAACCGGGGAATCTGTTCCTCGCACCGTTGCCCCTGGGGGAACTGTGCTGGCTGGCATGATTAACCAGTCTGGGTTGTTAACGGTAAGGGTAAGTAAACCCTTTGCCGATTCCTCGGTCGCCAAAATACTAGAGCTGGTGGAAAACGCCAGCAGTAAAAAAGCCGACACGGAAAAGTTTATTACCCGCTTTGCCCGCTACTACACCCCTGTGGTGGTATTTCTATCCCTAGCCGTGGCGATACTGCCACCGTTACTTCTGGAGGGGGCAACCCAGGCTCAATGGACTTATCGTGCTTTGGTGTTGCTGGTAATCTCCTGTCCCTGCGGTTTAGTGATTAGTATCCCCCTGGGCTACTTTGGCG
>NZ_JADEVV010000084.1 GCF_015207985.1 Synechocystis salina LEGE 00031
GGGCGGACCGGGTCACGGGGGGCAAACCAACAGGTTCGGAGGATTGGAAGTTAATTTCGGAAATGGTGACTTCTTGAACTTCCTTGAGATCCAAACGGGTCAACCAGGTGGGGTGGGCCGCAGAATAGAAATCGGTGCGGATGTAGTTACCATTGTCATCGAACACGGGCTGGAGCAAAACGTCATCACCGGGTTCAGCAGCACCGGCGCCGTCCCAGTGGTAGATGCGGCTGTTGTCGCTCACTTCAATGTAACCAGGGAAGTCACCATAGGGTAACAGTTCAACTTGGATGATACTACCAACCTTGCCCCGTACCCGACCGATCGCCAGCCCATCGAAGCTCATTTGCTCGTTGATGGGGGCATACATGTCATGGCCAGGAAGTTGGCTCAATAAAATGTTACCCTTGGTTTGAAAAGGCTCAGCTTGGGCGGGGGCAGCAAAACCTAGGGCCGCAGCAGCAAGCAAAACTCCAGAGAGGGTTTGAACAGATTTGTTTAACACGATAACCTCGCTTGTGAATCACGAAAATCAATTTTTAGCTGGGGCCAAAATCCAGACCCCGACGCTAAAAGTATAATATAGTTCCTCGGAGACGGGGAAGGTTTGACCCCATCCCTTAAAACTTTTTTACCTACTTCTTGATATTTCCAATTTACTAGCCCTGGCCCCACAGGTAACACCCCAGGGCCAAAAACTAGGACAAAAGTTAAAAGGTTTCGTTCAGACTGTAGGGTCTGGTGAGTTGTTGCAGTTGCCGTACCAAAAGACTGAGGAATAAACCCACATCGGTGACCACTCCGACGGATTCCACCGAGCCCCGGTCACTGAGCTTGGTTACCACAGCGGGGTTGATGTCCACACAGACCATTTTTACCCCGGAAGGAGTCATATTACCTACTCCAATGGAGTGCAACATGCTGGACAGCATCAGGATCATATCTGCTCCTTGAATTAACTCGCTGTAACAACCCTGGGCTTGGACTAGGTCCATTTCCGTATCGGGCAGGGGGCCATCATCCCGAATAGAACCGGCTAGGCAATAGGGGACGTTATTTTTCACGCATTCGTACATGACCCCTTTGCTAATAAACCCAGCTTCTACTGCTTCGTGGATACCACCATAGCGCCGCACAGTGTTAATAATTTTCAGATGGTGACGGTGTCCCCCCCGCACTGGGATGCCCCGTTGCATATCGACTCCGAGGGACGTACCCATAGTGGCCTGCTCAATGTCATGGACGGCGATCGCATTGCCCCCCAGCAGAGCATGGACATAGCCCTCCCGCACCAGATGGGAAAGGTGTTGGGCTCCGCCGGTGTGGATCACCACAGGCCCTGCAGTGACGACAATTTTGCCTCCCTGGTCCCGGATTTGGCGCATTTCCCAGGCAATTTGTTCTACTAAAAGTTCCACCCGACGCTCGCTGGAAACCCCCGCCGCCATGAAGGCAAACTCTTTATTTTCTTTGCGGGCTCCGCCGTCATGGGATTCGACTTTTTTGATGGTACGAATGCCTTCAACTCCTACCATGACCCGATCGCCGACCTGGAGATCCCGGAGGAGTACACAGCGGGCCGAAGGGGGATTGCTAGTGACGACAATGGCCGCATCCATCCGTTGTCCTGTCACCTGGACCCATTCGCAATTAACCCGCACCTCCGTGGGATAGATGGTGCTGACATAGAAATCATCTGGAGCTACCCCTGCTTGGATTACCGTTTCGGTGTTGATATCACAGAGTTCCTGGGGAGGCGGTACTGCACCGAGATCAATCAGTTCGGTCATGATCTCTTCCATAATCTGGTGGGAGGGGGCTGAAACCCTGACTTCCGCGCTGGAGGTACTGTTGCGCTCTACCCCCAAATTGAAGTTCAACACCCGGAAACTACCGCTGTTTTCCACCACCAAATCCAGGGCTTGGTTGAGGATGCCGGCATCGAGTAAATGGCCCTCCATGCGAATCACCCGACTTTCAATGGAAACGGTGGCATGGACATCTTCCAGAATAGGCTCCGTTACCCGTAGGGTCAGACATTTGGCTGCTCCCCCCGCTTTTAAAAATTCCGTCAGGGGAGTTTCCCGCACCGTAAAGCCGGCCTCAGCCAACTTATCCTTCAGGGTTCGACTGACCAAATTCATGATGATGATTTCGTTAACATTGACCGCATTACAGGCAAAATTAACCGCATCTAACTCCTCGACAATGATCCGCTTTTCCGGGGGAATGCGCATCTCAATTACCCGGTTAGAGTAGGCGTCGAAGGCAGGGGGATAATAGAGCAAATAACCACCACTCAGGGGGCAAAAACAGGTATCAAGGTGATAAAAACGCTCGTCAATTAAGCGCAGGGAAACTACTTCCGTATCCAGCCATTTGGCAATGTAGGGATGGGAATCTAGTTCGGAGCGGAAACCATAACCCGCCCACAACCAACGACCTTCCCGGTCAAACAGAGCGTCCCCGGCCCCTTCAAAGGGCAAATCCTGGGGCAGTTCGTAAACAGTGAAACCATTTTCTTCAAACCAAGCTTTGAAATAGGGTTCTTCCCCTTGGCGTTCTTTGTGGTAGAAGCGACTGAGCACCACATTTTCTCCCAACACTAACCCCGCATTGGCGGTGAAGACCATATCAGGCCAACCCTTTGCCGGCTTCACCAAGTCCACAATGGCGCATTCTTTGATGGTCTGGTGTAGTTTTTTCCATTGCTCTACGGCCCGCTCCTGGGAGGATTTGTGGATATTGCCCTCCATCCAAGGATTAATTACGTAGTCCACGTCGTAGTGGTCGGGGGGGCACATCAAAATGCGAATATCGTCAGCCATGGTTGAAGAAGTAAAAAAGTTGGTTTGCAAGTATATCTAGAGACAAATCCTGGTTGGAGTAAGGTTGTAAATCAGCTTTCCAGGCAGGCGGAATCCAACCTTTCATTCTATCACGGTATCCCTGTTGAAACTTTGCCCCTGGGCCCATACCATGGGGACAATGTTTTTTTGTTGAGAGCCCCCATGGCGATCGCCAATTTCCGTCTCCGCCCCTGGCAGGGGGCGATTTTAGTGTTACCCATTGCGGGGGTAATCACCTTTTTGTTGGTGGCGGCCAGTTGGCAAATTAATGCTTGGCACTTGAACTGGGTTTGGGCGGTGGTAGTGTTAATTTTCCTTGGTTGGCGGTGGTTGCTGGTGCGGTGGACAGCCCCCCTAGCAGCCCCCAATGGGCAGGTATCTTTTCCCACCGTTTCCCTGGGGGAACCCACGGCGGACGTTAACGTGGAGAAAATCGAGGAAGCGCTAAACGAGATACTGCAGGCTTCCCGCCAAGATGTGCCAGTGTGGCAGGATTGGCCATTGTTTTGGCAGAGATGTCAACAAGTGGTGACAGCGGTGGCCCAGAGCTATTACCCGGAAGTGAAATACCCTTTACTAAATATTCATGTGCCGGATGCCTATGGTTTGATCCGGGGTACGGTGGATGATATGGACCGCTGGGTCGCTAACCTTTCCCCCACCCTCAATCAAGTTTCCTTGTCCCAAGTATATCAATCCTATGAGGTCTATCAAAAGCTAGAACCATCCCTGAAAAAAATTTGGCAGGCGTGGTACTGGGGTCAGTGGTTGCTTAATCCGGTGGCGGCGGCGGCACGGCTAGCTAGTCAACAGAGCAATCAGCAGGCTACCCAGCAATTGTTAGTTAACCTCAGTCAACAGTTACGGGAAGCAACCCTCCGCACTCTCTGTCGCCAGGCGATCGCCTTGTACAATCCGGCCAGTGGTAATTTACCGGACAATTTTGCTAATGGGGGCAACCCAGTCCCAGGGCTGGTGAAAGCCAAAAGCCAGACTTTGCAGAATATTTTGGCCCAGGGGCAATCCCCCCAGGAAGTGGAGCAACAGCCGGTCAATATTTTATTAGTGGGGCGCACTGGGGCAGGGAAAAGTAGCCTCATTAATGCCCTCTTTCAAACCAATTTGGCAGTGACGGATTTACTGCCCAGCACCACGGCAATTACCAAGTATGAATGGCAAACTCAGGACGGCCAAACCCTGTTGCTCTGGGACAGTCCCGGTTATGAGCAGGGGCAACGGGCGGACTTAAGGCAATTGGTGTTGGACTATGCCCAACGGGCGGACGTAATTTTGTTGCTCAATCCCGCTTTAGATCCGGCGTTACAGATGGATGCGGACTTTGTGCGGGATGTCCAAAACCTGGGGGGAGATCGTCCTTTGATCCTCTTGGTAACCCAGGTGGACCGACTGCGTCCTGTGCGGCAATGGCAACCTCCTTACGATTGGCGATCGGGAGATCAGTCCAAAGAAAAATCAATTCGGGAAGCGGTGCAGTACCGGGCAGAGCAATTAGGCCAGTATTGTGAACAAATTTTGCCCGTTGTTAGTGGTGATGAAACGGTAGGGCGATCGCCCTGGGGCCTGGAGGAGCTTGCTGTGGCCTTAGTGACCGTTGTCAGCCCGGCCCAACAACAACGTCTCGCCCGTTTTTTACGGAACCTAGAGGCCCGTTCCCTGGCAGCGGCCCAAATCATTGACCGTTATGCCTTGCAAATGACCACTACCCAGGGGGTGACAGCTCTGTTGAAAAGCCCGGTGTTGCAATTTGTTTCTAGCTTAACCACCGGTTCCCCAGCCCTGGCCTATTTGCTAGCAGAGCAAATTCCCATTGAGCAACTGCCATTAGTGTTGGGCAAGCTCCAGCTAGCCTATGACCTATTTAATTTATTGGCGGCGGATGACGATGACACCACCTTTGATTTACTGACCCTCTGGCCCCTATTGCTAGACAATCCGGTGGCCCCCGACCGCAATGCCTGGGCTTTTGGCCATGCCCTGTTGGAATATTGGACGCAAAATTTAACAGTGGAGCAATTGGGAGTCAGATTTCGCCATTATTGTGAGCTGGGCTGAGTAAGGGGGAGTATTAACGGTAAAAGATTGTACTCACTGTGATTGACGGCGGTTGGGGCCGATATTTTCGGCCACTGCACCCAGTAACAGTAACCCCGGTCAGCACTGCCCTGCAGCGCAATTTGCCCCTGATGACTTTTGATGAAATAAAAACTGAGGGTCAAAGCCAAAATTTGTTGGCAATAGTGGCCCTGACTTTCCTGGTTATGGCCTTGCAGTTTCAGAGCTAAGTGTTCCAATGTTAACTGGATATTTACTTCTGCCTGGTGGGCTTCACCTTCTGTGAGTAAATCCTGTAGGGTCACATGGGGCAGACCCTGGCCCTGGGGAGAATCAACCCAAACGGCTAAGTGCAAATATTCTTGGCCAGCAGAAGCGTGGATGCGTAAGGTCCCATCCGTTACTCCCTCATCCAACAAACTGAGCAGCAGATAGTACACTCCCTGTCTGATTTTAATTTTGTCTAGGGGCCAATATTTCAGCCCCGATTCTAGGGAAAGGTTTAGGGCAAGCCGATTTTGACCAAGTATGATGGCCATTTTATCCCGCCAATATTCTCCCAATAAGGCCAAATTGATATTGACAATTTTTAAGCCCTGGCGATCGGGTTTAATCTGCTCCAGTTCGATGATTTCCTCAATGGCTTGGCTAACCCGCTGGCCACTCTGGTGGATAATTTCTAGATATTGTTTTTGCTTCTCATTAAGCTCGCCAAAAACTCCGTCCCGCACCACACTGGCCATGCCGATCACCGCAGTGAGGTCTCGTTGGGTGCGGATCAGGTAATGGGGCACCAATTGCAGTTTGACTGCTTCTGGGGAATGGTCCGATCGCCCTGGCCTGGACAATTTATTTAGGTTATTACCGTTGGAGGAAAAAGCATCATCTCTCCTGATGGCGATCGTATTTAACCCAAAATTAGGGGAACTGTGGCCAAGTTGATCCTGGTTAGCGCTGAGATAAGCTTGGTGTTCAATTTCCCCCATGCACCAACGGGCAGTCATATTAAGCAGAGCCACATTCTGTTCCGTAAAATCATGGGAGGAAAAATCTAGCACCGCTAGGGTTCCGAGGCACACACCATCCCTGGTGAGCAGAGGAGTGCCTAGGTAGGACCTAATGCCATAACGTTGGTACAATTCCCCCTGGATAAAAAACGGTTCTGCCAAAGCATCATTCACCACTAGTGGCATGGCACTATCCACCACCATAGTACAGTAAGCTTCATTGCGCTGTAAGCGCCGGGAAACCACCAGGGCATCATTCACTCCCAAGCTACATATGCCCACGGCGGAGGTAATGTGAATTTCGTCCTGCACCATCAAACCCACTATACAAATGGGTAATCCCAGACTCTGGGCAACGGTTTGGGTGGCTTCTTCAAAAAAAGTATTGTTTCCATTAGTCAGCAGCCCCAACTCCGACAGTTTTTTTTGCCTCCGGGCCCGTCGATCCACCGTAGATAATCCATCTAAGGCACAACTTAATCCATATCCGTATAACTGACTAGAATAAGAACGGGGTGACATAAACTCCTGTCAAGTCGGTAAGGCAATCATTTCAATCTATGGTTCTGGGCCATTTTCTATCAAATGAGCCATGACTATATTGATTGCTGAACATTTTGTGATGTTGGGCATTAATGGTTAACTGTGGCCCAGAACCTATTTTCTACATCCATGATGGTGTACCTCCATTTCGATGGCAATACCCCAGGGTAAAAGACTAGGGTGATTTGTTCCGTCAACCGGGAAAAAGAGAGCTCATGATTGCCCGAGAAAGGGGTATAGGATAGTGAGGGGAAAGTTGATGGCAATGCTAGCAGTGACTTTCATTAAAAACTTGTGGTTAGCAGGTCTAACATTACCGAATTATGGTGGCAGTGCAGATTGAACAACGACAATGGTGGGTGGATCGGTGGTTGGAACTCTTAGATTCCTACCGATTTAAAAAGCGCCTCGAACGTGCCAGGAATTATGCCAGGGAGGGTAATGTCCTTAGTTTGCAGTTTGTGGAGAGTAAGCTAACGGCCCTGGTGCAAGGCACAGAAGTGGATCCCTACCAGGTTACTTTGGGATTGGATTGCTTCAGCGATGAGGATTGGCATTATGTGGTGGCCACCTTGGCAGAACAAGCTCTGTATGCGGCCCAGTTGCTCAGTGGAGCCATGCCCCCCAGCATCGAACAGGTGTTTGTCCAAAATGGGCTAAATTTGTTCCCCTTCACCCTGGGGGAGGTTCATTCCCGCTGTAGTTGTCCAGATAAAGCTAATCCATGTAAGCATATCGGTGCGGTGTACTACCAGTTGGCGGATCATTTCCAAGAGGATCCCTTTGTGATTTTTCGCTTGCGGGGCCGGAGCCGGGGTGAGTTGTTGGAGCAGTTAAGTTGTTATCGACACCTTGACCCAGCCCAATTGGCTACCTATGACCCAGATCTCTGCAATGACTCTACGGCGATCGCCATTGATACAGAGGAAGGAGCAACCACCACCAAGCCCCAAAAACAAACTAAAGCGGAGCAACAGCAAGCCATCGAACAATTTTGGCAGTACCGAGGGGAATTAGCCCCGGAATTAACGGCGATCGTCCCACCGGATAACCCCATGCAGCAAATTGAACGCCTAGGGGATCTGCCCTTAAATTATGAGGTGGCCAGGGAAATCAAACAGGCATTGACGCAAATCTACCAAACCTCCAGTCAAGCTACCCTAGGACAGATGGTGGGAGCAGGCGACTAGATAGCCCTAACCAAGGGAAGTTAGGTTTAGGGAAAACTTTAATGGGGGTGGAGAGACTCGAACTCTCACGAGCTTATAAGGCTCAACGGATTTTAAATCCGCAGCGTCTACCATTCCGCCACACCCCCAACAATTGGGGTCCGCCGATCCGTCGGCGATTAAGCATCATACCACAGAAAGTTTCCTCCACCCGTTTGACAAGATTTCCAGTGGAACTAACGTGGCTGGGGTTGCCACTCCAGATAAACGCCAAAACGACTTTCCCGGTAGGCGGAGGAATTTTGTCGTTGCAGATCCGTTGCCAAACGCCATTGGGGAGTCAACGCATAGCCCACGGAAAGGGTGCTAATGCCCACTTCTGCGGTGCCGCCGGGGGCAACAAAATTTTGACTAAAACTAATGTCCGCTGCCCCGGTGCGGGAAAGGGCTAAAACCACTTTGCCCCCCACATTAACCCCCTCACTGTGGTAGTCATTTTGGGCGATCGCCCGGTAACCCACCAAGGGAGTAACATTGACATACCAACCCAGGGGCAGAAGATAGTATTGCAGATTGGCCCCGCCCCCCTGTTGTCCAGCAAAATTGGTGTAGTAATCGCCGCTCACACTCAGGGGGGATTGGCCGATGAACAGGTCTTCGACACCGATCGCCGCGCCACTGGATTGATCATCGTCGGGAAAATAGTTATAACCCAAGCGCACCCTAGTTAAAAAAGCTGGATCATTACTATTTTGCTCAAATAAATCCGGAGTTTCATCCCACCACCGTTGCAAAGTGGGGCTATTTTCCACCAGGGCCGGCTCCAAATCCAACGGGTTTTCCTCCGGCGATGTCTGTCCCCAGGCTTGGCCCCCCATTCCCCCACTGGCGATCGCCAACAAGAGCCCCAAGTTAGCAGGCCAAAAGCTCAACCAACTACGAAAAAATACCCTCATAGCCCCTCAATCAAGTGTTTCTACCCAGGAATTCGGTCATTGGTCTCCGGTGAAAAACCACAACTTCTGTCTCCGGAAAGCCAAAAAGTCCGAGACGGCAACTTGACAAGACAAGTTCCAAATAGCACTCTAAGTAGAAGTTAATTTCCTTTGACCCCCAACAGCCTGTCAAATTCTTTATTTCAGCGGACAAATTATGATCCCACTGCTTTCCCCCATGATGTTGGCTCAAATCGTCGCCGCCCCCATCCAGCCCATTCAAGCAGATTATATTGTCCAGCCGCAGGAAATAAGACCATTACCAGGGCAACTAGACCAGATACCCGTTTTTAACAGTAATAGTCCAGAAGTAATTGAAGGGGAAGGGATTCTGCTCTCCACCTTCCCCACTGACCGCAAATACTATCCCAACGCCCACCTCAATAAAGCCCTCAACGGTCGTTTTGACTTTTTCTCCCATCACATTGCCCGGCCGAGGGATTCCCGTACTCTCTACCAGGGAGTGTTAGTGGGGAATCCCACCGATCGCACCATCACCATCCGCATCCTCCAGGGGGGAAGTTATCTTACTGGCCCCGATGCCCCCTTTATCAATCTTGCTCCCACCGTGGAAGATCCCCATGGACAATTCCATTCTGGTCCCGGATCCAAACTAATGAGCCAGCTATTGCGGGGTAACACCCAAGCCGGCTTCCCAAGTCAGATCATTATTCCTCCGGGACACACTAGACTACTATTTTCCCTGGCCATTAATCGCAGTAGTGCCCGGTCCACCTATCTCCGACTCCAGAGTGACGGCCCCGTTTACATGGCTAACCTAGCAATGTTTGCCGTACCGGAATATGCCCCAGTGGTGGATACGGCCAGCGCCGGTGCTAACCTGCCCACCCCCACGG
>NZ_JADEVV010000108.1 GCF_015207985.1 Synechocystis salina LEGE 00031
CTTACATTCCGCTATTAAAAGCGGGGACTGATATAATTGGGATGTATTAATAATGAAGAGGGTGTATGGAGCCTGCAATGAAAGTAGAGAATCTAGATCATCTAGGGATAGTGGCTGGATTGATAGATGAAATAGGAATAGTGGAACTGTTAAATGAAAGGCTGGGGACGGACCCCAGAGAAAAAGTCAGTATAGGGATAGTAGTAAAGGCAATATTATTAAATGGACTGGGATTCGTATCAGCTCCTTTGTATTTATTTGAACAGTTTTTTCAAGGGAAAGCAACGGAGCAATTATTGGGAGAGGGAATAAAAGCCGAAAATCTAAATGATGACCGTTTGGGGAAAGGATTAGATAAATTATACGAAGGAGGATTGAGTGAAATCTTTATGGCAATCAGTCTCAAAGTTGTAAAAAAGTTTGGAATTAAGGAAGAAATCGGGCACTTAGATTCTAGTTCATTTCATGTGGATGGAGAATATAAAGTAGGGGAGGAAGAAGCTGGAATGGTGAAAATTACCTACGGTTATTCGAGAGACCATAGACCAGACCTGAAGCAGTTTGTAATGAATTTAATTTGCCTAGGAGATGGAGATATACCAGTCTGGATGGAAATTGCTGATGGTAATCAATCTGATAAGGCAAGATTTGCTGAATTATGCCAGGAATTTAAGAAACAGTGGACATTTGACGGATTATTGGTCGCCGATGGGGCACTATATAGTGCCGATAATCTCACAACCTTGATGGGTTTAACTTGGCTCACCCGAGTCCCTTTGAGTATCAAAGAAGCATCTATTTTAGTAAATAGTACGGAAAGGCTTACTCCAAGTAGCTTAGAGGGTTATAGTTGGAATTGTTTCTCCAGTAACTATGGTGAAGTGCCACAACGTTGGCTCTTGGTTGAAAGTGAGAAACGTCGTCAATCAGATCTTAAACAATTAACCAAAAAGATTAACAAATATTATTCCCAGGCTGAACAATCCTTAAAACAATTATCCTCGACTGAATTTGCTTGCGCTACCGATGCTCTTAACGCTGCTCAAAAATTATCCGCTCAAATGAACTGGCATCAACTCCACGAACTTCAAGTTGTCGAAAAATCTCACTATGGTAAGCCAGGCAAACCAGCTAAAGATGATATTCCTGAACGTCTTACTTATCGTGTTACGGCTTCTATTTTTCCCATTGAGTCTGACATTGAGGCTCAACGCCTTCGTTGTGGTCGTTTTATTTTGGCAACCAATGTCCTTGACTCAGACCAATTATCTCCCGACGAGGCTCTTAGGCAATACAAGGCACAGCAAGGTGTTGAGCTAGGTTTTCGCTTTCTCAAAGACCCTCTTTTTTTTGCCTCTAGTGTTTTCCTTAAGTCTCCTAAACGTGTGGCGGCTCTGGGATTGATTATGGCTTTGTGTTTACTTATCTACAATTTGGGACAACGGCAATTAAGGCTGGCTTTAGCCCAACACCAAGAGACCATTCCCAACCAGTTGGGTAAACCCACTGCTTCTCCCACTCTCCGTTGGGTTTTTCAGTGTTTTATGGCTGTTCATCTCGTTCTTTTCCACGGCGTTACTCAAGTTGTTAATTTGACTGATGAGCGACTCCATATTCTCCGCTTTTTTACTCAATCCTGCCGTCGCTACTATCTTCTTCCAGTACCTACTTGCTAATTATTTTCCCTCCTCTCTAAACTCCGGAATGTGGGTT
>NZ_JADEVV010000085.1 GCF_015207985.1 Synechocystis salina LEGE 00031
TCATACAGAATTGGCCCAAGTAGGCATTTTTTGACTACAGACGATAACAAAGTATTCATTAGGCAAAAATCTTAAAATCTCCTAACTACAACCAAGTTAGTTCGGTTGCTAGTGATAGCCACTTTGATTTTTACAAAGTTTAACATAATGCCTTGGCTTTGATAATATATTTGAACTCACTACTCCCCAAAAATAATTTGAATTTTTCACAGGCCTTAATTCGTACGGACAAACTCCAAATATTCAGTTAGGCTGAAACTGTGCAGGGCAGTTTGTAAACCGAGGATTTTGTATCAAGAAAAGTTCTGAGCCCGTCACCTTTGATAAGCGACTTGAGGTTGTTGTGTTCTCTTTCTTTATTCTGGTCAGAGAATAAACCTCTGAAAGCCTAAAGCCCATGATTAATAGCTATTTTATTGTTTTTTTTAAGAACAAATAAAATTTTTATTCAAAAATATATCAATAAGACCGCGCGATTTAAATCTTGATACCACAAAGTCATTCTGAGGCTGATTAAGAGAGGATATCAGTCCAATCGTTGCTCCTAGTTAGTCAAGATTCTTTACTTTTATTCCCAGTTCCAGACACGTGATTTTCATCAATATATACTCACCACATAAGAGGTGGGTATATTGAAAAAGCCTCGCCACTGAGCTAGTGATTTGCTATGTTAAAAACAAAAGGTAAAATTTTAGTTGTTGGTGATTCTGGTAATCTGCAAAAGCTCAGGGGGAAACTCGAAAACAAAGGCTATGAGTTTCAAGTTTGTCGATCTGATTCGGCTATCCTAAAAAATGTGTTAGCAATTAAAGTAGATTTAATTTTGCTTTACGTTAAACTCGGTGGTTATGATGCCTATGAGCTGTGTCGACGATTAAAAGCAGATGTAGAGATAGCTCCTATTCCTATCATTTTTTTAAGCGAACTGACTAGTACTTTTAATAAGGTTCGAGGTTTGGAGTTAGGGGGGGCTGATTATATAACCCAGCCCTTTCAAATGGAGGAATTATTCGCACGAATTGCAACTCACATATCTCTGCGGCAACTCCAGCGCCGACTTTGGGCAACAAGCACAGAACTAATTCGAGCAAAAAATAAGCAATTACTTAAAGAAATAGAGGATCATAGACAAACTCAGGAGGCTCTTTTTTTTGAGAAGGAATTAGCTCAGGTTACGCTTAAATCCATTGGGGATGCGGTAATTACCACTGATGCTGAATGTGCTGTTACCTATCTTAATCCCACCGCTGAATCACTAACCGGTTGGACGAATGAAGAGGCCTCAGGAAATCATTTATTTGAAATTTTTAAAATTATTAACGAATTTACCAGGAATCCGGTTAAAAATCCCATTATTCAAGCCCTGGAAGAAATTACGACAATTAATTTGGCGAAAAATACGAATTTAATTCGCCGTGATGGCTCCGAAATTCCCATTGATGACTCCGCTGCTCCAATTCAAGACCGTAAAGGAAACGTAGTGGGGAGTGTGGTTATTTTTCGGGATGTGACCATTGCCCATAACCTCACCCGTCAACTTACCTGGCAAGCCAGTCATGATTTTCTAACGGGTTTAATCAATCGTTCAGGCTTTGAACAGAAACTAGATGAGACCATCGCGGCAAATAACGAGGGCCATAATCATGTTTTATGTTATCTGGATTTAGACCAATTTAAGGTTGTCAATGACACCTCTGGTCATATCGCTGGGGATAAACTCCTACGTCAAGTGGCTAGACTATTACAACAAAGAGTACGAGAAGTCGATACCTTAGCCCGTTTAGGGGGGGATGAGTTTGCTTTTTTGCTATACCAATGCCCCTTAGAAAAAGCAATAGAAATTGCTGAGACTTCTAGGGATATGGTTGAAAAATTATGCTTCCAATGGGAAGGTAAAATTTTTCATATTAGTATCAGTATTGGCTTAGTGTCGATTACCCCCCATGAAAACGACAAAAATCGTCTTATGAGCATGGCAGATGCGGCCTGTTATGCTGCAAAAAATAAGGGAAGAAACTGTATACAGGTTTATCGTGATGATGATAATGATTTACGGCAACAAAGACGAGAAAGACAGTGGGTTGGTGAAATTCGTGATGCCCTAGAAGCAAATAATTTTGATCTCTATTGTCAGACTGTAATACCTATCAATAAAAAATCTAAGCTGATTTATTATGAGGTTTTGTTACGGTTATTGGATGAAAAAAGAATTATTGTTCCTGGCGTGTTTCTTCCTTCAGCTGAACGTTACCAATTGATGCCGACAATTGATCGGTGGGTTGTCAGTCAATTTTTCAGTCGTTATGATCATTATTATCAACAACATTCTGAACGAATGAATGTCTCTCAAAATTATTTATATGCTCTCAATCTTTCCGCCGCTAGTATTAACCATGATTATTTTCTCGACTTTTTGAAAATGCAATTGGCAAAAGTTTCATTTCCCTTAGGAACAATTTGTTTTGAAATTACAGAAGAGACGGCGATCAGCCATTTTGATCAAGCCGTAAAATTTATTAATGAAATCAAACAATTTGGTTGTTATTTTGCCATTGATGATTTTGGTCACGGAATGAATTCTTTTGAATATATTAAATATTTTCCCGTTGATTATTTAAAAATTGATGGCAGTTTTGTTAAAAATATTATTCAAAGCAAAGTTGACCGAGAGATAGTGGAAAGCTTTAATCGTATTGGTCATGTGATGGATTTACAAACAATTGCTGAATTTGTTGAAAATGCTGCCATATTGAGGGCTGTGGAGGCGATCGGTTTCGATTATGCCCAGGGTTACGTTATTTCAAAACCTTCTCCTTTAACGTTTGAACATGGGATGTGATGAATCGAAAGGGGTGATTAGCTCGTGTGAACAAGAAGCCCTATACAAGAGTTTGTTCGCCTTATTTCGAGAAGATATTGATCGTTTATGCCAGGCGTAGTAATCGCTTCTTGATTACTTTAATATCCGGCACATTAGCCTTATCGGCAAATTTGTCTTCCCCGCATGAATTAGCTCATTGATTCTGGACTTTTCTCGGCAAGCAAGTTCGCTGCCTATTTTAAAAAATTTCGCTCCATTTGTACCCTTTTCAGGTCATGGCGCAAGCTATTTAGTTTTTATCTTTCCGTTGATGCTAATTGACCTTTACCTGCTTCTTACCTGTCAATGTTGACTATTTTACCTATTTTCTTAAGGCACTTTCTGTTAAACCTATTTCCCTTGCTACTTGGCTTAGTTGACTGGGGGTAATCATCGGACTCAAAGGGAAACTAACCTTTTTTCAATGGCTAAAATGGCAGCTTGGGTCCGATCCCGCACCTCCAATTTACGCAAAATGGTATGTATGTGGACCCGCACTGTACCTGGTGCAATGTAAAGTTCGTCGGCAATTTCCTGGTTACTTTTGCCCCTAGCCACCAAGGCTAAAATTTCCAGTTCCCGCTTAGTGAGGGGATTGTCCGCCATGGCCAATGCCGGCACCGTCGGAGACGATGGGCTGTGTTGAAACGCTGTCTGAATTTCCTGAGAGGCGATGGCATCCCACCAGAATGCACCGGCCACCACTGAGCGGATGGCAAGCACCAATGTTTCTGCTGCTACCCCTTTGACGCAATAACCCTGGGCATGGGCTTCAATCAGGCGGTTAATGAGGGCAGGTTGGGAATGGGAAGTGAGAATAAGAACTGGTAATTGTGGATGAATTTTTTTGATTTGATGGCAGGTTTCAATGCCACCGATACCGGGTAATCCCACATCTAAAATCACCACATCAAAAAGCTGTTGATTGACGTAGGCGATCGCCGTTTCTCCATCTTCAGCTTCCCCGGCCACATCTAACCCCGGTTCTTGGCTGAGGCGGGTCACTAACCCCAGGCGGAAAAGTTCATCATCCTCCACCAGGAGAATCCGAATTGGAGTGGGGGCAATTGACATAGATGGTGTTGATTAACAAAGGGGACTTAACTAATTAGTCTAAATTAGGGCTACAACTAGCTGCTTAAATCCTTGCTATCGAAAAATTTTGCTTTCTGAACCATATCATTTTCGTTTAAAACAGGCTTGAAAATGAATAGTAATAAACCAAAGAGCCGGTTAAGCCCTAGGATTCTATGGGCAGAGAAAAAGCAAAAATGGCTCCTTGGGGAGAGTGGGGTTCCGCCCAGATTTTACCGCCGTGGGCTTCAATAATTTGGCGGCTGAGATATAAACCTAGTCCGGCTCCCTTCGCTTGGCGATCGCCATGGCCTTGATAAAATCGCTCGAAGAGATTGGGCAGATCATAATCAGGAATGCCCCGTCCTTCATCGACAATTTGCACCTGGAAATAATTATTTCTCGAAATCAAGGAAATTTCCACCTTACAACCACGGGGGGAATGGTTAATGGCATTGGTAATGAGGTTATTAAAAACCCGTTGTAGTTGTAGGGCATCGGCTTGTACCCAGTAGGTCTGGCGAAAGTCGGAGTTACCTTGGCGCAGACATAAATGGATTTGACGGGACGTGGCCAGGGGGGTGAGTTGCAGAATTACTTCTTCGGCCAGACTAGTCAGATTGACCGGTTCCTGGTGTAGGTATAAACCCTCTGTGTCATTGTGATAAACATCCATTAGGGTTTCAACCAGTTGCAAGGTCATGCGGTGGCTACGCATCATAATGGCGATCGCCCGTTGTTGGCCATGGGTAACGGCCCCAAACTGTCCTGCTTGGAAAGCATTGAGGGTTTCAATTGCTCCCAAAAGAGGAGTTTTCAAGTCATGGGTTAGGGTTGAGACAAAATCCTCCCGCACCTTGGCCAGTTGAATTTGGGTTGCTAGTTGTACCTGTTGTTTTAGCATGGCCGCTTCGTATTGTTGCAGGCGATCGCTCAGCCAAGCGGTGACCAGCAGTGCCAGTACGGTGATAATCCGATTGGCCAAGGTAATGGGGGTGATTGGTTCAATGCCCGGAATCCACAAATTTAGTAGGGTTAGACCCACCGCAATGCCTGTTACCCAGAGGGTTGCCCGACGCCCCAGCCGCACACTGGCCAATAACACTGCCCCAATGTAAAGGTAGCCGAGCACATAGGGAGGGGGAGTGCTGTATTCCAGGCTAATCACAATTAAAAAAAGAATTGCTAGCAACCAGTGGGTACGGGTCCAAATACGCATTGTTTGGTCAGACAATCATTGAACAGAAATGGCTTTGAAGGAGCAAAATTACAGGGGACTTCCCATCCATACTAAAACAAAAAAAATGAATTTACTTGTTTAATTACTTCTATATCATTTGGTATAGATCAAAGCTAAGCAATTTTAATATGGGCAATGAAATTGTTTAAGTATAATCTATAAACATCTTTTAAATTCTCTTCTATACCTTGTAGAAATTCGTTGATCAAGGCAAGCTGATGACATGGATAAATTAGCGGCGGAATTTAACTTTTTTAGAGTAGTGAGTGACCCCACTTGTCCTGCCCTAATATTACTTGGAGATGACAAAGTTTTATGTGGCAAGGTTTTGTACAAATTGCACTGATTTTAGCCATCCTTGTGGCCACGGCCCCCTTGCTTGGGCGTTATATGGCGCGGGTTTTTCTTGGTCAGTCCACTTGGCTCGATAAAATTACCCGGCCTGTGGAGTCCTTAATTTTTGCTGGCTCTGGCATTACGGAAAATCGCCCCATGGGGGTAGCCCAGTATATTAGCGCTGTGCTGATCAGTAATCTGGTTATGGGCGTTTTTGTCTTCCTAATCTTGATGCTGCAGGGCAGTTTGCCCCTCAATCTCACGGCTTTAGCTGCCCCCTCTTGGGATTTGGCCCTACACACTGCGATTTCCTTCGTGACCAACACCAATCAACAACATTATTCCGGAGAAACTACCTATACCTACTTTAGTCAGGCTGGTGCCCTGGGCTTTTTGATGTTTACCTCCGCGGCCACCGGTATTGCCGTGGCGATCGCCTTTATTCGGGGCTTAAGCGGCCAGGCGATCGGTAATTTTTATCAGGATTTAGTGCTATCAATTACCAGAATTTTATTGCCAATTTCCCTCGTGGGGGCAATACTCCTCCTCCTGGCTGGGGTGCCGGAAACCCTTGCTGGACCAGCCCAGGTGACTACCCTAGAGGGAGCAACTCAATGGATCGCCCGGGGTCCCGTGGCCCATTTTGAAATCATCAAAGAACTAGGGGAAAATGGCGGCGGTTTTTTCGGTGTTAACTCTGCCCATCCCTTCGAAAATCCCAATAATTTTGCCAACCTACTGGAAACGGTGATCATGATGGTGATCCCGGCGGGTTTAATCATCACCTACGGCACCATAGCGGGTAACCCCAAACAGGGATGGTTAATTTTTTGGATGGTGTTTATTCTCTATGTAATCCTGATTACCGTCGCCGCCGTAGGGGAGTTTCATGGTAATCCCCTGGTCAATCAAATCTTCGGGGAAACCCAACCCAATTTAGAGGGCAAAGAAGTGCGCTTAGGTTGGGTATTGACGGCCCTGTGGGCTGTGTCCACCACGGGAACCATGTGTGGGGCGGTCAACGGCATGCACGATTCTCTTATGCCCCCCGGTGGTTTTGTCACCCTATCGGATATGTTCCTACAAATTATTTGGGGAGGCCAGGGCACCGGCACGGCCTATTTATTTGTGTTTCTCATCCTGACGGTTTTTCTCACTGGGTTGATGGTGGGGCGGACACCGGAATTTTTGGGGCGCAAAATCGAGAAGCGAGAAATTGTCCTCGCTAGCTTAATTCTTCTAATCCACCCCATTGCCATTTTAATTCCGACGGCCATTACCCTCGCCTTTCCTGACACCCTAGCGGGCATTAGCAATCCGGGTTTCCATGGCATTTCCCAGGTGGCCTACGAATATGCTTCCGCTGCCGCCAACAATGGTTCTGGCTTTGAAGGCTTGGCGGATAACACTCTTTGGTGGAATTTAAGCGCCAGTTTCTCGTTAATTGCCGGACGCTATGTACCAATTGTGGCCTTGATTTTCTTGGCCGATGGCATGGCCCGCAAACAACCCGTTCCGGAAACCAGCGGCACTCTCCACACCGATACAACCCTATTCACTGGGATTACTGCCGGAGCCATCATTATCCTCGGTGCCCTGACTTTTTTGCCCATTTTGGTGCTCGGCCCAGTGGCGGAAGCTTTCAATTTGGTTTAGCTCCGAGCAATGTTAGCCGACGCTTGATTTCTATCTTTTCCCTACTCTTAAATCCGATTTTTACCTAAGTTTATGGATTTCACTTCCACTGTGCGACAACCGGGAGGGCCACGACAACAGCGGCGACATACCCCAAAAGCCAATCTTTCCGATCTCTATCAACGGGCTTTCAAGGAAGCCTGGGTCAAGCTCAATCCCAAAATCATGATCAAAAATCCGGTCATGTTTATGGTTTGGGTAGGCACCTTGATCACCGGGGTGTTGACCATCAATCCCAACCTATTTGGGGTGACTGGCACCTCAGCGATGTTTAACGGTTTGGTGACGGTTATTTTGTTATTTACAGTCTTGTTTGCCAACTTTGCCGAAGCGGTGGCCGAGGGGAGGGGAAAGGCCCAGGCCGATGCCCTGCGGTCAACCCAGACTAAGACCTATGCCCAGCGAATTTTAGCTGATGGTTCCCTAGAAATGGTCAGCTCCACCCATTTAAGGAGAGGCGATCGCCTTAAAGTGACCGCTGGCGATATTATCCCGGCCGATGGGGAAGTGTTGGAGGGGGTGGCCTCGGTGGACGAATCTGCCATTACAGGGGAATCGGCCCCAGTGCTCAAGGAACCAGGTTCCGATGTGGCCAGTTCCGTGACTGGGGGCACCCGCATCATTTCCGATGAACTGATCATCCGGGTGACGGCGGATCCGGGGAAGGGCTTTATTGACCGCATGATTGCCCTGGTGGAAGGGGCGGAGCGCAGTAAAACCCCCAATGAAATTGCTCTGACAGTGCTGCTGGCGGTGTTGACCTTGGTGTTCCTAATTGTGGTGGCCACCCTACCGCCTCCGGCCAATTACATCCATAGCCCAGTGAGCATCACCCTACTCATTGCCCTCTTGGTGGCTTTGATTCCCACTACCATTGGCGGTTTGCTGAGTGCCATTGGCATTGCTGGCATGGACCGGGTAGCCCAGTTTAATGTGGTGGCCACTTCCGGGCGGGCCGTGGAAGCCTGCGGAGATATCAACACCTTGGTGCTAGATAAAACGGGCACTATCACCTTGGGGAACCGTTTAGCGGAGACTTTTCTGCCAGTGAATGGCCATTCTGTGGAAGAAGTGGCGGCGGTCGCCTTGGGGGCGAGTATTTTTGACACTACCCCGGAAGGAAAATCCATTGTGCGCTTGGCGGAAAAAATGGGAGCCAATTTGGACTTTGATCCCCAGGAGGCGGAGGGGGTGAAATTTTCTGCCCGGACTCGCATGAGCGGTACCAATTTACCCGATGGTAGTGAGATACGGAAAGGGGCGGTGGATGCAATTCGAGGTTTTGTCCGGTCAAGGGGAGGCCAGTCCCCCACGGATCTTGATGAAGCCTACCGCCGGATTTCCCACCTAGGGGGCACTCCGTTGGCGGTCTGTCGCAATGATGATATTTACGGCGTAATTTACCTCAAGGACATCATCAAACCAGGTATTCAAGAGCGATTTAATCAACTGCGGCGCATGGGGGTCCGCACCGTGATGCTTACGGGGGACAATCGCATTACCGCTTCAGTAATTGCCAAGGAAGCGGGGGTTGATGACTTCATTGCCGAAGCCACTCCAGAAGACAAAATCCAGGTTATTCAACAGGAACAGGCCGCTGGTAAATTGGTGGCCATGACTGGAGACGGTACTAACGACGCTCCGGCCCTCGCCCAGGCCAATGTGGGTTTAGCGATGAATTCTGGCACCCAGGCGGCCAAGGAAGCAGCGAATATGGTGGACCTCGATTCTGATCCCACCAAATTAATTGACCTGGTGACCATTGGCAAACAACTTCTAATCACTAGGGGGGCATTGACCACTTTTTCCCTGGCCAACGACATTGCTAAATATTTCGCCATTATTCCTGCTATGTTCGCCGGTATTGGCATTGGTTCCCTCAACATCATGGATCTGAACAGTCCCCAATCCGCCGTGCTCTCGGCCCTGATTTACAACGCTCTGATTATCCCCGCCCTCATTCCCCTGGCCCTACGGGGGGTAAAGTTCCGCCCTTTAAGTGCAGATCAACTACTTCAGCGCAACATTTTAATTTATGGGTTGGGGGGCATCATTGTGCCCTTTGTGGCTATCAAGCTCATAGATCTTGGTCAGGACTTACGCAAGATAGATGAGGTTAAGGTAGTAGGATGACTTCTTTCACTCGTTTAGATTACTGTCAGTATTTATAGCTAATTAGGATAATTATGAGACGTTAAGCTATGCAGTAATCTTGAATAACCTTATCTAT
>NZ_JADEVV010000086.1 GCF_015207985.1 Synechocystis salina LEGE 00031
TTTCTTCTCTCCTTTTTCTACTGCACTTACCGCTTTCTCTCTTAGATCTATACTGTAGGGGGCTGGCATCGCTTTTTTCCTAACTCTTTCCCTATATTATGTCCTAACCTTAGCAATCTTTGCTATAAGACAAATATCAAGAGGCAATACGAGAGACCATAATGGGAGTCAAGACACCATAAATTGTATTAATCTCCTATAGTCACAGTACCCATGTCATAAATACCAGTTTTATCGGCCGGAATCTCAAAACGAATGGTCCGGGGAGGATCACTGAACAATTGCAATTCATACTCCCCTGGCCCCAGCCCTGTCAGCGCAAATCGTCCCGCCCGGTTAGTGAACAACTCCAAGGGCGACCAACTGGGATCGGATAAAGACCTAACTTGCCCCACTTGAAGCGCAATGGGTTCCCCCGCTTTATCCACCAAAGTCCCCCGCAAAAACACGGTGGATTCCGTACCCACTGTGATTAAAGTGCCACTTTTATAGCTAGGCAACAAATTAAAGACGGCATTGCCCAAGTCATAGCCAAGGGGCATATTAGGAGCGTCCACCCGCATGGTGGTTAAAGTATAGGAGCTTAGATCCGGCACTACCCCGGGCCCGACATAATTAGCTTCCGCCACAGGACCGTATAAGCCAGGATTGATTAATACTAGCTGATCAGCAAAATTGGGGTTACGGCTAAAAATGACGAAACTATCCCGCACCGGTCGACTCCAGCCAAAACGTCCATCAGCATAAACCAAGGCCGTACCAAAATTTAAGTTAGTGCGATGACTAGACTGGTCATAGTCATGGTTGAGGTTAATATCCCCCACAAAGCCTCGGTAAGTCAGCCCTAGGCCAGTGCCAAAATAGCCGGGATTGGGATTATTGCTCAAATTAACGGTGGTGTTAACGCTGTTATATTGGGCGGGACTACGGGATGTCCAAGTGAGGGTGCTGGCCTGTTCCCGTTGACTGCTCAGGTTACTACGGGCCGTGAGGGATTGGAACTGGGAGGTTTGCAAAAAGTTGAACAATACCTGAGTTTCTGTTTGTCCCGACTGGTCTAAGCGATTATTCAGGGTCAAATTAACTTGTAAACCCCTTCCTAAATTAGTGGTGAAACCGATCGCCGCTCGGTAGGCATTGGGCTGGCCGAAACTACCAAGCTGATAACCCAAACCGAGGTTAATGCCCAAACCATCGATTAAAGTTTGACTATAGTTGGCTCCAAAAGACCAGGAAATATCATTGGTGGCAGTGCCGAAAAAGTCCAATGGATCCGGGGTAAAGCCGATGGGAAAACTACCAAAACGCTGAAAATAGGGGCCCAAATATTCCACTTCCAAACCAAAATTAGGTAATCGGGCTTGGTTCCCCCCCAGGGCCAAAAATTGATACCGTAGTCGGAAGGCATGGTCTAAACCGTTGCCATCATTCTCCAGGGCCGCATCCCAACCAAAGTTGCCCACGGAAGTGGCCAGGGTGCCTTCCATGCCAATCACCTGCTGGGAACCTGCCGCTTGTAGATAACCCCCCAGGGTGAGGGTAGAAGTAATACCCTGCCGGTAAAAGCCGCCAATAATGGGCCGGGAAGTGTCATAGCTACGCACCCCATTGGTGGTGTAGGCTGGGACCCCTACCCCCAAGCCAAATTGATTCAAGCCCACCTCCAACAGATCCGTCGCTAGGGGCGCTGAAAAGGATAGCTCCTCCACTCGCCCCGCACTGTCGGTAATTTTCACTGTCACATTATTGAGCCCCGTATTCAGCCCAAAATTACGAATATCTTGACGCCCCGCCGGTAATTGTAAGGTTTGCCGCAAAAGTCCATTGACAAAAATTTCCACCCTGGCTGGACTTTCCAACAAAAATTCAAACTGCCCTGTGGGCCTGGTAGTCAAATAAGGCTGGAGGGAAAAATTGCGGAACATCGCAAATCCCACCATGGGCACAAAGGACTGATAACTACGGGCGGTGCTAAACAAATCACCAAAAACATAGCGGACGGCATTATCCGGATCATCCTTTACCAAACGAATATCGGAGCGGGTCCAGGGGTTATTGCTCTGCTCCGCAAAACTAGCACTACCCTCCAGCACCCAGCCTTGATAATTTAGGGCCCCTTCTACGCCAAAATTCAGAGCTTGGCGGCCCAAGTCACCGGTGCCGTCCCAGGCATAGGGTTGGGTCCCAACTAAATTGATAAAACCACTGAAATTGCTCGGACGTAGGGCGGTAGCTGCCCCCGGCGGAAGTTGTAAATTACCGGAGCCATAAACAATGGTCTTGCGGAGATTAGGAGGAATAATAATCCTCAGCTCCAATAACTGGTCATTGAAGGTGGCATCTAAACCAACACTTTGCAGAGCCGCCAAAGTTAAATTGCCACTGTCGTCCACCAAATCAGCCAACCTTGTTTGTATATCAGGTCTGGCATACTCTTCCATTTTCGACAACAAAGTAGAGGCAGTGATTTGTAGGCTACTACTCCCTCCCAGGGAAACAAACACCACAATTTGTCCCTGTTGCAAGTCGTTGATGAAAAACGGTGCCACCAACCGTTGTACCCCAGTGGGGCGGGGGCGACCGAATACCCGTTCGAATAAGTCATCCTCATTGCTCAAATTGGCCGGTGTTGGCTCAGAAGGTGTGGCGGTCTGGTTATCTTCCTCCGTTTGTCTCGGTTCAGGAGGTGTGGTTTCCATCACCGGAGTTCCCTGTCCTAGTAATAAATCCACAGCAAAATCGGGAGGGGGAAAATCAGCACTAAAAGTTTCTGCCCTGGCGGACTGAGCTAGGACTAGCCCGACGACAGTGATCAGGCCGTTGCTCCAAATAATTGCTAGTACTGTCGAGTAGAATCGAAACACCATTGACCTAGATTAGGGCCTGTCAGCAAAGTCTAACAAACAGGTTTTCCATGGACGGCGATCGCCAAAATGTGAGGGGAATACTGCCCCAGTCACCTTTTAAAGCAAAGTGGTGGGCTAAGCACCACGTCAAATCCAGAGCCGCTTGGGAATAACCCTGCCGAAAAAATCTTGGGCTTCGATTAAAATTTTGTCAAGAAACAAAGCGGGTAGGGGGAATCGAACCCCCAACTAAAGCATGGGAGGCTTTCGTTTTACCACTAAACTATACCCGCGCAAGACCTCCACCATCTTAAAACATTAGGGAGCCCCCGCCTAGATGGAAAGCGGAAAATTCCATCATTGCTTCGTTGTAATGCAAGTAGTCGTTCCTCCACTATGACTTTAAATTCAAAAAGATTACTACCCAACCAAGATTTCCAACTTCATGTCACCGGATTTAGCCTCATTAAAAGACAAAAAAGCCTAAAATTGGAAATATCAGTCGAATTTTCGTTCAATTTTGGCTATATCTGGGACTAAAACTAAATATTGCTCGGCTTTAGGTAAAAATGGTTATTTATTGCAGAATTCGTGGAAGTTAGCTCAGTTTACACGAAAATTGATGCAGCCAGGACATCATAATTTGCACTATGCTCATCATAATTTCTGCTTAATCTTTACTTTAGAAACTGAACTTAACTAACTATAAAAATGACAGTATCAACGCCAATGGAGAACGTGCCAGGCAAAAGCCTGCAAAATTACATCGATGAAACTCCCCCCCGCCCCCTTAGTGCTATGCAATGGCGCATTTGGGCCGCCGCCGCCATGGGGAAGTTTTTTGAGGGCATAGTTGTTTTCACCACCGGAGTGGCTCTGCCCTTAATTGAAAAAGATTTTGGACTATCTTCAGACCTCAAAGGCTCAGTGGCCGCCGCCAGTCTCTTTGGCATTTTAATTGGAGCATCCCTATTTGGGAATCTAGCCGATCGCCTGGGTCGGAAGTTAGTTTTCGTCGTAGAAATGATGCTATTTTCCCTGTTCATTGCCCTAACGGCCGTGGCGTGGAGCCCAGGAACCTTAATTTTTTTCCTTTTTTGTGTGGGTATTTCCCTAGGGGCAGACTATCCCACAGCCCATTTAGTTGTCTCAGAAGCAATTCCTAGTCGTTATCGGGGCCGCATGGTGCTATCAGCCTTTAGCTTCCAATCCCTTGGTTCCCTTGGTGGAGTTCTACTAGGGTTAGCAATTCTCGATATTGACCCGCAAATACAATCCTGGCATTGGATGTATGGAATTCTAGTCATTCCAGGCATTTTGGTTACCCTGTTGCGGATGACCCTGCCCGAAAGTTCCCATTGGCTCATGGCCCGGGAGCGCTGGGGGGAAGCTAACTGTTCCGCTAGTTTGTTACTCAAACGTCCAGTTAGAATTAGTGCATTACCCCAATCAGGACAAAAAGACGGCAAACAACGTAAAAAAAACTTTCTAGATTTATTTTCCCCTCGTTATTTCCGGGCCACAATTTTGACTGCGGTTCCCTGGTTTTTACAGGACCTTTCAACCTACGGCATTGGCATCTTCACTCCGACTATCCTCGCCACCCTATTTACCCAGAGCTCTCCAGATTTAATTACCCAGGATTTAAATGCGACGGCGGGAGCTAGTGTGATAGACATATTTTTGGTAGTTGGTTTTCTGGTGTCCATTCCCCTGGTGGACATTATGGGCCGAATTTCCTTACAGATTATTGGCTTTATTGGCTGTGCTGTGGGGTTGAGTATTGCCGCCCTCTCCACCAATGTGCCCCCCACCCATGAATTGAAAACATTACTGATCTTCGGTGGATTTATGATTTTCAACTTTATGAATAACCTAGGGCCCAATGCTATGACCTACGTTTTAGCAGGGGAAGTTTTTCCTACGGAGATTCGAGGTGCTGGAGCTGGCTTTGCGGCCTCCTTTGCCAAGGTGGGGGCTGTCATTACAGCTTTTTTCTTCCCGGTTTTACAACAACAAATTGGCACCAATAACTTACTCTACTGCTTGGCTGTTGCGGCCATGCTAGGGGCATTAATTACCTTTATTTTTCGTATTGAAACCAACGGCAAAACTTTGGACGATGTGGGACAGGGACAGCGAAGCAATCTAGCTTAATGAGTGCCGGTTATTTTTTATAGATAATTTAACCAAAAATAGGATAATCAACACAATTCTTGTAAAAAATGTTGACAGCTTAATTTTATTTCAACTGGTCATAAACTTCTTTCACTGCGACCTATTTTATGCCTCAATAAAAAACCCCTCTCCACTACTCAGAAAGGGGGCTATATGGTCGCCTAAGCTTTAATGGTTTGCTGGGGTTTAATTACTAAACGAGCAAAGCTAATTTGGCATTGTTACTGGCTAGGAGAGTTTGCAACTCTTCAGAATCAACGGTTTCTTTCTCCACTAACATTTCCGCTAGTTGGTCAAGGATGCCCCGGTTTTCCACTAATACTTCCTTGGCTCGTTGGTAGGCTTGATCCACCAATCGACTTACTTCAGCGTCAATGCTAGCGGCAGTTTCATCGGAGAAGTCCCGGTCCGAAGCAATGTCCCTTCCCATGAAGATCCCCCCACCTTGGCGACCTAAGGCCACAGGCCCGAGGCGATCGCTCATGCCAAAACGAGTTACCATCTGGCGGGCCACCCGAGCTACCTGTTGCAGGTCATTGGAAGCACCGGTGGTGACTTCTTCTTCGCCAAAAATAATTTCTTCGGCAATGCGGCCTCCCAGGGCAACGGCCATCTGATTTTGCAGATAGGAGCGGGAGTATAAACCTGATTCCATGCGGTCTTCACTGGGGGTGAACCAGGTTAAACCACCGGCGCGGCCCCGGGGAATGATGCTAATTTTTTGCACTGGATCGTAATCCGGCATTAAAGCTCCTACCAAGGCATGGCCAGCTTCGTGGTAAGCCACCAAGGTTTTGCGTTTTTCGCTCATTACCCGATTTTTCTTCTCGGGGCCAGCCAACACCCGGTCGATGGCATCGTTGACTTCGTCCATGGAAATTTCGGTCAGGTTGCGACGGGCGGCTAAAATAGCGGCTTCGTTCAACAGATTGGACAGGTCAGCACCGGTAAATCCGGGAGTACGGCGGGCAATTTTATCCAAATCCACATCTTGGGAAAGGGTTTTGCCCCGGGCATGGACATTGAGGATTTCTCGACGACCAGCATAGTCAGGACGGTCTACCACCACTTGGCGATCGAAACGACCGGGACGCATCAAAGCGGAGTCCAGTACGTCGGGGCGGTTAGTGGCAGCCACAATAATGATGCCAGTGTTGCCTTCAAAGCCATCCATTTCCGTTAGTAATTGGTTGAGGGTCTGTTCCCGCTCATCGTTACCACCACCGAGACCAGCGCCCCGTTGACGACCAACGGCATCAATTTCATCGATGAAGACAATACAGGGAGCATTGGCTTTGGCTTGCTCAAATAAATCCCGCACCCGGGAGGCTCCCACACCGACAAACATTTCCACAAATTCTGAGCCGGAGATGGAAAAGAACGGTACTCCAGCTTCCCCCGCAACGGCTTTGGCTAACAGGGTTTTACCGGTACCGGGAGGGCCCACCAGGAGCACACCTTTGGGAATCTTAGCTCCCAATTCGGTAAAGCGGTCAGCGTTTTTCAGGAAGTCCACCACTTCGGTGAGTTCTAGTTTGGCTTGCTCAATACCGGCCACGTCCCCGAAGGTAACTTGGGTTTGGGGTTCCATTTGCACCCGTGCTTTGGATTTACCAAAGTTCATGGCTTGGGAACCAGGGCCACTCTGAGCCCGGCGAAAGAGGAAGAAAATCCCCACCAGGAGCAAGATGGGCAAAAATAGGGTGCTGGCGATGCGGAACCAGAAGCCTTCGTCGCTCTGGGGCTGGACGGCAATATCCACGTTGTGTTGGGTGAGGATATTGATCAAGTCTGGATCGTTGGGCAGATTAACCAAGTAGGGAGGGCCACCGCTGGGGTTGGGCACTTGGGCTTGGGTGCGGTCGGCGCTGAGGTTAACCCGTTCGATCTGATTAGCTTCTACCCGATTGACGAAATCGCTGTAGCTGAGGGTTTCTCTAGTTTGGGTCGGACGGTCGAAAAAGGCCGATGCCAACGCTAAAACGACAATCAACAGCAAGGCATATAGGCCCGCGTTACGCCATTTTTTATTATTTTTGCTCACGCTAGAACTCTCCAATAGTGAGTGTAGTTATCATATTCCACCAGCTAGCAATGGATGTGGTGGATAATAAACAGTTGTTAACTTATGTTAACGCTTCTCAGAAACAATTGGCCACTGCACCGAAAAAATGCTAGGGGTACGGGCTATGTTACTGTCAGTCCCCCTGGGTTGGGGTAAAGCGTTTAAACTCCTGCTCCAGGGAATCCTGGTCGGTGCGGTAGGTGATGTCCGCCTGGGTGATGACGGTGCTAGTGGCCCAATCCTGGGCAAATTCTAGTTTAGCTTTGAGGGGGGGGGAGGGCGGTTGTAGAAGTTTGGCCCGCTGTTGCCGATCGCCGTTGCGATGTTCCAGTTTTTGATTACGTTGTTGTAGCCAGAAGTACCTCACCAAGGGAATGGCTAGGAAGCCCACCGCATAGGCCACCAGGAGGCCGTAGATGCTCTGGACAAAATAAACCAGTTCTCCCAAATCAAGCTCAGCCCCGTAGGTTTTTAGCATGACTCCCAAACTCAAGGCCAAAACTAGGTTGACTCCCCCTAAGGCGATCGCCGCTATTTTTTGTCCCGCAGAAGCCTGACTAAATTTCCAGGGTTTTTCCCGCAGGTAGGAAGCTAGGGTGGTGGATTGGCGCTCCTGAGCACTGACTTGGAGGTCGGGGAAAGTGTAGATTAATTCACCGTTGGAGGAAACCTGGGGGTAGCCATTAAAGCGAGCCAAGACAGGAATCATGTAGTCCTCATTCTCCCGGTTGAACTTGGTCACATTATCCAAATAGGGGGCGGCCTGTTCGGCGGCGATCGCCCCACCATTATTGCGAATTAAACTACCCAGGGTTTGCCAGCGTCTTTCTTCCAAATCTTCATTGGGGTCGCCATCCCCAAAGAGGAACGAGAAAATCGCTTCGAGGAAGTTCAGCTCGTTTTTATTTTTATCAGACTTTTTCTTGTCCCGTTTTTGCCGGCCACCATCGGGACTGAGCAGCCAAAAAATATCCCCCGGCCAGAAAAATATTCCACCACCACCACCGCCACTGCGATTGCTTCCCCCGGAAAAGTTAAAGCCCCCATCGTTATCATTGTCCGACTTGGAATTGACAGCGATGACAATGGCAATAATGGCCACCAACATCAACAGGATCGAAAGGATAAGGATAATACCAAAGGAAATGCGGATCAGGTAAAACAACACCTGCCAAATACTCTGGAGCCAACTCTGAAACCGCAAGCGCCAATATTTATTGCGGAGAATATTACGGAATTGCTTGGGAAAAGCAAACACAATCTCGCCGGATTCCGCCACTTGGAGATGGCCCTCCACCTCCGATGCCAAGGTCAGTAACCCTTGTTGGGTTTGGTTAATTTCTAGTCCAGCCTGGCTGGCCACGTCCCCCACCGTGACCACATAGTCTAACTGCTCCACGGCGGTCATAATTTGGGGATTAAAGGCGACACTCATTCCACTGCCCTCGGACGTGACAATCATTAAAATTATTCTTCTAGTATAGAGAGAAGATTTTCTGTCGATATATAGGTTTAGTGGTTATGAATGTGCGTTTTCCTCACTTTTATTTGGGCTTAATGTTTGCTAGCTTGGTAGCTGGATCTGGAACTCTCCCCCTAGCTGCAGCGGAACGGGTGGTGCTGACCTATAGCGTTTTGCGAGAATCCGTCTCCATTGAAGAGTTGGGAGAATTGAGTCGCACAGGAAAAGTATCCCCTTCCCTTAAAGCCTATTTGAAAATGGCCAACAAGGACCCAGAGGAATTGCGGGGTTGGCTCAATCAACCGTTTCAGGCAGATCCGGTTACCCTCTCCCGGGTGCTTAACAGTTTTGCCGGAGAATATGTGCTCAATCAGGTGGGTCAGGTAATCCACACTCCTTCCAAGCGGGACAATAAAGAAGCCCTGCGGGGGGCCATTATTACTTCTGCGGAAAAAGATAATCAGGTAAGGCTCATCGAAGTGCTGGAAAATTACCCCACCCCGGAACTCCACGTCAACGGCGATCGCCTGATGGAACTGTATCAACAAGTGGAAGGGCTGACTGCGTTGTTGGGTCGGCTACCTTTTTAGTCGAACTCTGACTTTTCTCGTTTCCTCAAATCCCTAATAATTGTAGATACTTTTGCTTTGGTTTAATTTTTCTTATTTTCTGCTTAACCCGGCCATAGCCAATTTATTTGGGAGCATCCCAGTTTGTCAGCAAGCATAAATACTCATAGAGAAGGCGTGATTAAGATAGGCACAGCGCAGGCGTAGCATTCGGTTAACATTCTTGGGAGACCATTGAGCACCAGATAATTTGAGA
>NZ_JADEVV010000020.1 GCF_015207985.1 Synechocystis salina LEGE 00031
TGTCTCGTCTTCAGCTTCTTTCTTCCATTTTTCACTACCCGTTCACTTTCACAATAGATACAGTTCATTTTTTTCAACCTTATACTGCGTAACAATTCTAGCTCTCACTCCCTAAGCAGACAATGCCTATTTATACTTAAAATCATCGAACTGGAAAAAATGGGATGCACCCTTAATGTTGGGTTTGAGTAGCAATGTTATTGATACACAAAATTCTATTCAAACTCGACAATTTTGAGTTTGCTAAATGGTATCTCTTCCTCTGTTAACTTTTTTGTGTCTGGATTAGGTTTATATCCCTCTCTGAGTGTTCTATCTGATTCTTCCAAGGCTTCTAGGTCTTCTTTATTTTTTTCCCAATCGAGTGTAGTCCAGTCCCATTCCATTTTTTTGCTCCTTTGCAAGGTAGACAAGTTAATGTCCCTTGCTGAAGGAAAAGTAAAAATTGGACTACTTTAGACCATTGACTTTCTAATTACAGTGAAATCAAAACCTTTCCATACTACCCCCTATAGCGTCTTTGCCTACAGTGCTCAAGAATTTAAGCAGGGTGAGTCAGTCTTCATAAAAGAAACCCTTACAGCTTATTGCAAGCGTAAGGGCATCAATAAATGGAAGAAAAGTAACTTTTGATTACCAACTCCGACAGTTCTAGTCCGCTAATCTCCATCCTCGTCAACGCTAATAGCAGTAATAGGCAAATTTAGACCCCGCAGTAGTTCCTGGTAGGCCTGCCACTCCCAAAAAGGCTCCGGTTCTTGTCGGTGTACTGCCACAATTTCTTGACTCAGCCGCAACACCAATTCCCGGTCCTCTTGTTTGGGAATTTCTTCAGTCAAATCAGCAAAGTCCACTTCAACCCCTTGTAACAGGTAATCCTGCAACTCCTGTCGCAGATGTTGAGGGTCGGACCCGGTGTCTTTGAACACCTGACTGAGGTTATCCAAAATAATGGCCATTTCTGTCTCCGAAATTTTGCCATCGGCGGCGGCCACAGCGGCCACTGTGCGGAGAATTTTAAACTGTTGGGGCGAAAGGCTGGGAGCTTCCCCTAAATACACTTCAATTACCTTCGGATCATTTTGAATTTGATCCATGTTGCCTTCGCACAATACCGAACCTTGATGGAGTACCGTCACCTTGCGGGCAATTTGACGCACAAACTCCATATCATGTTCAATCACAATGATGGAATGGCTTTCCGCTAGGGCCAAGAGCAAATCTCCCACATTTTCGGTTTCCTCATCGGTCAATCCCGCCACTGGTTCATCCACCAATAGCAGGGTAGGGGACTGGGCCACCAACATACCAATCTCCAATCGTTGTTTTTCCCCGTGGGAGAGCAGGGCGGCCGCCAAGTGAGCTTTGGGAGTCAGGCCAACGGTTTCCAACAGTCCTCCCACACTACGCCGCTCAGCTCCGGTGGCTTGCCCCATCAGGGTACCCCAAACCGATTTGTTGCGATTCACTGCCAAGTCTAAATTTTCCGCCACTGTCAGATTGAGATATACCCTAGGGGTTTGAAATTTCCGCCCCACTCCTAGGCGAGCAATGCGATATTCCGGAATTTTACGAATGTCCTTGCCCTGGAATAAAACCCTGCCCTCCGTTGGTTGAACTTTGCCGGTGATCACATCCAAAAAAGTGGTTTTGCCTGCGCCGTTGGGGCCAATAATGACCCGCAATTCCCCTGGATTCATGGAAAAAGTCAAGTGGTTGAGGGCCCGAAAGCCGTCAAAGCTCACTGTTAGGTCTTGAATTTCTAAGATTTTGCTGGTCATGGGCAATGGGGACAACCTAAAAATTGGGCCAGGACAAAGCCGGGGCAAACATTCCTGCTTGTCAATTCAAACAAGGGCTAGAGCGGAAAACTGTTTACCAGGAACGAAATTTTTTGCATTGCCATAGTCTTGTGGCTAATTTGCCCAGTTTGGCTGCCATCGAAGAAAAAAAATTACCTAGTTATCTTGCCAGGGATTCGGAGGAAACACCACCTTCAGAACCATTGCCATCTAAATTATTACCATTTTCGCCATCAGTTTCTAAATCTGCCTGTTGCCAATCCGTTGGCGATCGCCTGGTTAATTCCTCTAGGGAACGGGGCACTAGGCTAACTTTCTGGTTTTCTACCGGAATATCAACATTATCCACTGGGTCAACTAGGGCATAGAGAGAATCCCCTGCAAAGTCCGGATTCCCTAGTTGGAGGCGGTGGGTTTTGCCATTGACCAATTGAATGGTTAATTCTGTCCCGGCAGGACTGAGGCCATAGTCCTTCAACTCTACTGTCGACACCTCAAAATCCCGGCTATTCTGACTGCCCAAGACCACACCGAGCAAAAAATCTACCCCTGGGGCACTCACCGCCACTGGGTCGGGATTACCCATCAACCAAACAGACTTACCATGGTCAGCTTTGGCCTGGCGATAAAGTTTAATGCTTGTTGGGGGCGGACCAGACTCGGTAATGGTGACGGACTGGACCAAATCAGCACTGAAGTCAAAATGGCGGGCTTGCGGTTGGCTTTCGATAACAGTTGCTTCATCTTGGGAGTGACGGCACAGTTCCCAGGCCCCTACCCCCAATCCCATAATTAAGGCCACTACCCAGAGCAACCAAGTGCCGCGCTTTAGCTTCAATGCCATAGGCCAAGCCCGCAATCACTATTCAACCTAGGGCGATCCGGGTGCAGGGGCGATCGCCGGGTCGGTCTGTTGTTGCTGCATTTCCATTAGCCGCTGCTGTTGGAGTTGCTTGAATTGGTCTGCGGCCTTATTAATATTTCTTTGGGTATCCTCGGCAAAATCTGACCCATTGCGGGTACGACTCAAATTGGCATTGTGAATCAACGACATGGGGTCAAAGCCTCCCCCCAAGCCCTGCTTACTAGGGTCAACGTTGTTGGACACGAACGGATCTTCCCCTGGGGCGGTGCCAGTGGACTGACCCTGAACGGGGGCTAGGTTGATGCCCAATAAGCCAGTGGCGAGGGCACTGAGGGTTAAACAGCGGGTTAGCTGGGCTGTCTTCATCGTCATCAGGCTCCAGGTGATTAATTGGTCTACGATTCTAAAACTCAAAATCGTCGAGATCTGAAAGTTAGGCAAAGATAGCCAAAATTATAAAAAGCGACGTTTGAGCAAAGGCTGAATTAATAACAATACTAAACCATCAAACAGAACTAGCACCCCCAGCACCTGGGCGAAATTTAAACTGAACCAAGGGGCAGTTAAGACCGTACTCCCCAAACCCCAGTCACCATTGAGGTAGATATAGCGGATGGGCTCGATGGCATAGGTTAAAGGATTCAAGCTAGCCACCACCTGCAACCAATGGGCCATGAAGTCCAGGGGCGCCAGGGCCGTACTGGCGAAGAGTAGGGGTAAATTGGTGACGAAAATAACCGCAATCAATTCAATATGTCCCGGCAAAGCAAAAGCTAAGCCTAAACTTAGGGCCGTTACCCCCAACACAATCAGAAAAACAATCAAGGCGATCATCCCCAGGCCAACGCCGTTGGGCAAACCGGCCCCCAGTAGGGCACTGGCCCCCACAATTACCGCCGCTTGGATCAGACTCAGGCTAATGATATACACCGTGGAGGCGGCCACAATGGAATAGCGAGAGGCCAGCGGGGCAACCAGTAGGCGGTTCAAAAAACCAAATTCCCGGTCAAACATCACCGGCAGACCGGCATTCAGCGCTCCAGAAAAGGCAGTAAAAACGATAATTCCCGGTGCTAGAAATTGGGCATAGTTGAGGTCATTACCAAATAGACCCTGGGGCGCATTGAGAAATAGGGCACCAAAGAGTACCAGCCACATAAAGGGCTGGATGATGCCCGCCACTAGGGTAGTGGGGCGCCGCTGCAATTGGATAAATAACCTCTTGGTTAGGGCAATGGTTTCTTGGAAAAACTCCGCTGCTAGGCTGGGGGGATTGGCTGGGGTGGTCTGGGGAGCTAGCAGGGAGGTGATTTTGGGAGGGGTAAGGGTTTGGCTCATAAGACTTTGGGGTTGACGGCAGTTAAATTAATTTTGCTTAACTTTGCATTTACTGAGGAGAAGTTTTGCCTTGGAGACCATGGTAGGAAATTTTTTCCACCCTTGCTTTCATCGCCCCGGAAAAGTTGCCAGGAGATTTATTAACGTCGCAGTTAATTGGCTTTCATTGCTTGTTTTTTCTCCGCTTTGAGATCCCGTTGGGCAGCGGCGGCCAACTCCGCATCCATCAGGGTTTTGCCGGTGGCTGCCAGGTACACATCATCCAAACTAGGCCGGGATTGGGCCAAGCTGAAAATCGGTAAACCGTCAGCAAGCAGAGCTTTTTCAATTTGACTAAGGGGATTACTCTGGGGCGTCACCACCAGATTAAGGGAATTACCCTGGGCGTGGTTAACAATTACTTCCTGGACAAAAGCTAGGGAACGGAGAATTTGGCTAGCTTTTTCCGCCTCCTGGTCTTCCGTAAATTCCTTAATTCTCAAGGTTACCCTGTCCCCTCCCACCCGGTCTTTAAGTTCCGTGGGAGTGCCGGTGGCAATCACTGTGCCTTGGTCAATGATGGCTAGGCGATCGGCTAGGGCGTCAATTTCCTCTAGGTAATGGCTTGTGATCACCACGGTGGTGCCCGCATCTCGCAATTGCCGCAAAAATTCCCAGAGAATAAAGCGACTTTCAATGTCTAGGCCTACCGAAGGTTCATCCAACACCAACACGGCCGGTTGATGCAGTAAACCTGCTGCCAAGTCCAAACGTTTTCGTAGTCCGCCGGAATAAGTGCCAGTTTTCTGATCTGCATAGGCCGTTAAACCTAAAATATCTAGCAGTTGGTCGATGCGTTTTTGGGTGCCATTAGCATCAAGATGGTAGAGGGAGGCTTGTAGTTGCAACAATTCTCGACCTGTTAAGATTTTATCTATGGCAACTTCCTGGGCCACATAACCTAAACGGCGGCGGGCCTGGCGGGGATCGCTTAATACGTTTACGCCATCAATCCATAGTTCCCCTCCGTCCGGCTTGGCGAGGGTACATAGACAACGGATCGTGGTGGTCTTACCGGCACCATTGGGACCAAGTAAACCAAATATCTCTCCCCTGGGCACCGCAAAGGAAATGTCCTTTACCGCAGGGATCGCACCGTAGTTTTTTCGGAGTTGTTTGACTTGAACAGCAACGCCCATGAGGTAACTCCTTCCCATTTAATCTGCAACTTTTCTTAACATTATCCCTGATATGGTCGGTTTTGCCCTCCCGGTTTGAACTTTAATGAGCACCCTCCTTGGAATCCTTGCAATTTTGTCGGCGGCGGCGGCGGCGGGGATGCGCATTGCCCTGCCGCTGTTAATCGTTGGTCTGATTCAGGGTGAGCTGTGGTCAGAAGTGCCTCTACTCTGGAGGGTTAATCCTCAAGTGGTGGTGGCAGTTTTAACCAGTTGGTCCTTGTTTGAATTGTTTGGCTCAAAGAAATTGCTCGGCCAGAGGGTGCTGCAAATCGTGCAATTATTTTTCACACCCTTGGTGGGGGGAATGATGGCCATTACCGTGGCCAAGCTGCTGACCTCGGAACTGGAAATGGATTTCCGTTTTCCTCCCCTTTGGGTGGTGGGAGCAATCGGTTCCCTCTTTGCTTTGGTTATAAGGCTAGTGGCGATCGGCTGGTTTTTTCGTCTGCGGGGTCTGCCTTTTTGGGTAACGATTTTAGAGGATTTATTCTCCGTGGCACTGGTGCTATTTGCTTTCAAAGCTCCCCAAAATGGTGGCTTAATTGCGATCTTGCTGTTGTGGATTGTTGTCCGCAGTTCCACCGCCTGGAGAACCTGGTTTTTGGCTAACCGCAGTCCTGACCAGCCATCCCAGCCTAAAAATCACCGATGACCTATTTAGAATTTAGACTAATTTTTCAAGCCGTAATATTCTCCAGCATTAATTTTGATCGCTTGACGACATCCGGTACGGTGATGGGGTACTTTCCGTTGAAGCAGGCGGAACAAAAATGGGAGACATCTTCCCCAGTGCATAACAGCATGCCTTCCTGGGACAGGTAAGCGAGGGAGTCCACCTCGATTTGTTCGGCAATTTCCGCTACCGTTAGTCGAGCCGCAATCAATTGATCTTGATTATCGGTATCAATGCCATAAAAACAGGGATGGGTCACTGGCGGGGAAGAAATCCGCATATGTACTTCCGTGGCCCCGGCTTCCCGTAAAGCTCGGACGATTTTGCGGCTAGTGGTGCCCCGCACAATGGAGTCATCGACAATAATGACCCGTTTGCCGGCCAGTACGTCTTTGAGGGGATTGAGTTTCATGCGGATGCCGTGCTCCCGCATATGTTGGGTGGGTTGAATAAAGGTCCGCCCCACGTAACGATTTTTGATTAACCCCTCGGCATAGGGAATACCAGAAGCTTGGGAAAAACCGATCGCCGCTGGAATACCAGAATCAGGCACTCCCATTACCAGATCAGCATCAATGGCGGATTCCTTAGCCAACCGTTTGCCAATGCGCATGCGGTAGGTATAGAGACTTTCATCATTAACCACGCTATCCGGGCGAGAAAAATAAATCATCTCGAACACACAGAGTTTGCGCTCGGCGCTTTCGGCCAATCGATGGGAAACTAAGCCCGATTCGGTGATATACACCAACTCCCCAGCTTCCACTGTGCGGACATAGGTGGCACCAATGATATCTAGGGCACAGGTCTCCGATGCCAATACATAGCGGGGAATTTCTTCCTCTAAAATGCCGATTACTAGGGGACGAATGCCATGGGGATCCCTGACTCCAATAATTCCCTCCGGCGTGCCGACCACTAAGCTATAGGCTCCAGTGCAAAGAGTCAGAGCTGCAATGGTGCCTTCCACCCAGTCTTTGCCCCTATCCACCTCGTTGGCGATCGCCACTGCAATCATTTCCGAATCAGTGGTGGTGACAAAATCTTCACAGCCCCTTTCCGCCAGAGCTTCCCGCAACTGATTAGTGTTAACCAAATTGCCATTGTGGGCCAGGGCCAGGGGTCCCAAACGGGTGGGGAGCACCGCCGGTTGAGCATTGACCCGATGGCTGGAGCCCGTAGTGGAATAACGGGTGTGGCCAACAGCCAGACTGCCCACCATCTCATTGAGTTTGGATTCTTGAAAAACCTGGGACACTAGCCCCATATCCTTGTGACAATGAACCGTTTTTCCAGCAAAAGTGGCAATACCCGCCGACTCCTGCCCCCGATGTTGCAGGGCATAAAGTCCAAAATAGGTCAATTTGGCCACTGCTTCTTCGGGTGCATAGATGCCAAACACCCCACAGGCTTCTTCTGGTTTATCGGCATGGTGGCCAGACAAAGGCTGACTATCGGTCAACTCAGTCAACTCACTGGAGGAGGGAAACATGGCGGCAATCTTCCTGGATCAGGGTAGAGAAAAACGGAGACGAAAACTAAATCCTAGACTATGGGAATTGGTGGATTCCCGCCAGACAGGGAAGGCAATGGGGAACGGGACTAAACTCCTTAATCAATTGTTAATCGTTAACTCATACTAGCAAAGAAGCAGTGCCCCCACCGTAGTGTTTGGTTCCCGGTTAAGTTGGTCTAGTTGTCAGGGGACAGGGGAATGTATAGATTAGTGTGTAAGGATAAATTTTTAGGAATTTTTTAGATTATGGAAAGTGTTGCTTACATTCTGGTGCTGACCATGGCCCTTGCGGTCCTTTTCTTTGCGATCGCCTTCCGGGAACCCCCCCGCATCGAAAAATAGCCTTATTAAAGGGTCTCTCCCCCAGGTGTTTCTTGCCGGGATACTCCCTTAGAAACCCCAGTTTTTACCTCTGTCTTAACCGTGGGCTGGCTTGACTTTGACGCAACATTCTTGTATGCGTTAGGTTGGGCTAAGCTCATTTTTTGTCGCCATTATGCAATGTCCTCACTGTCAGCATCACAATAGTCGCGTCCTCGAATCCCGTTCCAGCGAAGGTGGCCAAAGTATTAGGCGAAGGCGGGAATGTTTGGAATGTAAACACCGTTTCACCACCTACGAACGGCTGGAGTTGTTACCTGTCACGGTCATTAAACAGGACGGGGAACGGCAGGCCTTTGACCGCTCCAAACTACTGCAGGGTATGGTGCGGGCCTGTGAAAAAACTGACATTAATTTCCAGCGCCTAGAACATATTGTTGAAGAGATTGAAGCCAATTTACAACAACAGCCGAAACGCGAAATTCACAGCGAGGCGATCGGGCAGATGGTGTTGCAATATTTACGCCAGGAAAGCGAAGTGGCCTATATCCGTTTTGCTTCCGTGTATGGCCGATTTCAAGGCATTGCAGACTTTGTGGATACCCTGGAGCAACTGCAACGGGAACAACATCCTGAACCGCAATATTCAACCATGTCCTAGATTATCTTCGCCAGGCTTCAATTTACCCCCTAGCTAATAACTGTTAGCCAGATCAAGTAACCGGGAAATTCCCCCAAAACTTAACGACAACCAACTAGGGTGGCCGTATAGGTTTTGCCCAATGAGTCTAGCCCATTGACAAAAAGATTTACCTGATAGGGCTGGTCTTCGGGAGTAGCTTTACCAATAATTTCCAAGGGGGTATTGGGCTTAAAGACAAAACCTTGTTGATTGAAAAGCTCCGTAGCGGTTTGATCGCTATATTTTAAAAACATCCGAATATCAAAGGGGTTGGATTCAGCGGAGGTTACCGTCATCACGAATTTTTTAAAAACCGTTCCTCCTGGCACTGCCCAATCCGTATTCCAGTTATTACGGGTTATGTTAATGCCCAACATTCCCAATGGCCCTGCGGGAATAGTTGGAACAGCCACGGTTTTCGTCACCGTATTACCCTGGCCTCCCACTAAGGGAATGGGCACACAGGTTTCGCCATGGCCAGGAGTTGCCAGGCCCACCGCCAGGGAAATGCCAGCTATAGCCAGGGTCAGGGATTTAGTCAGGGGAGCCATGGGGGTTAGCCGGGGGAACGGGGAGTTAATCATCAGAAAAATAGGTCTGAAAATTAGTGGATATTAGCAACGTTAGCGATGTTAGCAAAACTATCAGCTCGCCTATGGTCTATCTCTGGTCAGTCCGTCTACCAGTCAAAATTTTTCACTCTGGCCTTGGGTTTTTCGGCCTAGGGAAACCTTAAATCTTAAGGTTCCGCCACTGCTTCAAAGTAGGTTTTAGCCTTTTCTGGGTCGGGGATCATGGTTTTGTCTCCTTCCTGCCAATCCACTGGGCAGACTTCGTTGGGGTGGGACTGCACATGGCGAATGGCTTTTAGTACCCGTAGAGTTTCGTCCACGCTCCGGCCAAAGGAGAGATTATTGACGGTGGCGTATTGGAGAATGCCTTCCCGGTCGATGATGAATAGTCCCCGCAGGGCAATGCCTGCATCGGGTTCGAGGACGTTATAGGCTTGGCTAATTTCTTTTTTCAGGTCCGACACTAGGGGATAGTTGATGTCGCCGATACCCCCCATTTTTCGTTCGGTTTGAATCCAGGCGAGGTGGGAAAACTCGCTGTCCACGGAGACGCCCAAAACTTCCGCATCTAGGGCGGTAAATTCGCTGTGGCGATCGCTGAAGGCAATGATTTCTGTGGGACAGACGAAAGTGAAATCTAGGGGATAGAAAAACAGCACCAGGTACTTACCACGGTAGGTGCTCAGTTTGACGGTCTGGAAACTCTGATCGACGATCGCCGTGGCGGTGAAATCCGGTGCTGGCCGTCCTACCCGTAATACCTCTGTCATTGCTGTTTGCTTAAAACTTGATTAGGTGGTGTTGAATGTAACCGGAGAAACTTGTGTGGTGGGATCGTTGGTGGTTGATCGCACCCCGTACCGAGCTAATCTGCCCGTGGGGAAAGTTAATCCGGGGCGGGATCAGAATCCGAGCCTGCCAAGTCTTCATCGGCGATCGCCGGGGGCAAATTGTTCAGGAGATTGAGAATTTTGTCCCCCCGTTCCAAAGAGCGGTCTTCTAAAAAGGAAACTTCTGGGGTGCGCCGCAAACGCATCCTTTGCCCCAGTTCTCGGCGGACAAAGGGAGCGGCGGAGTGCAATCCGGCCATGGTGGAGGCTTTGGCTTCGGGGGAGCCGTAAATACTGACAAAAATCTTAGCGTGCTGTAGATCACCGGAAACTTCCACTTCCGTAACGCTAACCAAGCCCGTGCCCACCCGGTCATCTTTAATTTCGTGGAGAAGCATTTGACTGACTTCCCGCTTAATTAGGGACGACACCCGGGAAACTCGACGACTGGTGGCCATAGACCTGCTCCTCGGCAACAAAAAAGTTTGAGCCTGGGCAGATTAACCCAAACTCCCTCTACACGGTCAATCCTAACATGGCCCGTAGGGTGAAATAGAGAAAAATGAATCCACTGACCAGTAGTCCCATCAGGGCGATCGCCCCGACACGATTTTTTAAGAGGGGTTGAAGCCAGGTAAAAACGGAGAAAAATATGCCGAGGGTAAAACTGATCAGATACCGGGGGTAACGGGAAACGTTGGCTAAAAAATCACCCATGGTTATTGGTTTGGTGGAATGGTTCGCTAACTCGATTATCCCAAGGGTTAGGGTTTTTCAAGTCCGCCCCCCAGTGTAGCAATAGACCCGGCCTCAAAGGCCCAACCGTTGTCGATAACTAGCCACAGTGTTAGCTAACAAAAGAGTCACCGTCATGGGGCCAATGCCACCGGGTACAGGGGTGAGATAACTGGCCATGGGAGCAACCCCGGCAAAATCCACATCTCCCACTAGTTTCGATTTGCCCTCGCCCAATTCCAGACGATTAATGCCCACATCCACCACGATCGCCCCTGGTTTGACCATATCAGCGGTGACAAATTCCGGCTTACCGATCGCCGCTACGAGAATGTCTGCCTGGCGGGTAATATCGGCCAGATTTTGGGTACGGGAATGGGCAATGGTGACAGTGCAATTTTTTTCTAGCAACATCAGGGCCAGGGGTTTGCCCACTAGAATACTGCGCCCCAACACCACCGCATTTTTGCCGGTTAACTCAAGGTCATATTCCGCCAACAAGGCCATCACCCCCGCTGGAGTACAACTCCTCAGACCGTCTTCCCCCCGCACTAAATGACCCAAGTTGACTGGGTGGAGACCATCCACATCTTTGCCCGGATCAATGGTGTGCAAAAGTTTGACCGCATCAAGATGATCCGGCAGAGGCAATTGCACCAAAATGCCGTCCACCCGTTCGTCTTCATTCAAGCTGGCGATCGCCGCCGTTAAGGTTTCCTGGTCCGTATCAACAGGAAAATGTTTGCCAAAGGAAACCATGCCCAATTTTTCGCAGGCCTTTTCTTTATTGCGGACGTACACCGCACTGGCCGGATTGTCCCCCACCATCAACACCGCCAACCCAGGCGATCGATGCCCCTGGGCCACCAGTTGGGCAATTTCCTGTTTCAACTCCCCCTGCATTTTCTGGGCGAGGGCTTTACCGTCAAGAATTTGGCAGGATGGGGGTACAGCAGTCATGGGCAAAGGTAATTAAAAGTAATAATTCGTAGTAACTTTCAGGCGATTGATGGCGCACACCTCGAAAGCTAATTTTAGGAGTTTCCTAGGGTTTTGTAACGGCTTTTTTTGGTTCGGGGGGAATCACTGTGGGAGTTTGCAATTCCTGGGCTCGGGCCACCATGGCCAAATCATCGGAAAGTTGGTTTAATTGCTGGGCATATTGCACCTGTTTGGTCAGATGTTCTGTGGTGGAAACCAAATTACTTAGTCCTTGAATGAGGCGAATTAACTGTTCTCGCAAAGCTGGGTTGCCGGTGATTTGATCCACATCGGAAGTGATTTTTTCCAGGTTCTGGGTGGCGGCCCGAGCCGATTCCAACAACTGCTGTAACAGAATAATTGTTTGGGGATCATTGAGGCGATCGGCAAATTGATTCAGATTAACGGTCAACTGATTGGCATTGTCCGCCACTGCCTTGAGATCTACTAAGGCTTGATTGAGGTTGCCCACCGTATCTTGGTCGTTGACCTGGGTTAATAGTTGCACCAAAGGGGGTTCCAGATTTTTAACACTGATCTGCAACTGGTCGCTGGTGCCCTGGAGACTGGTGAGGGTTGCCCCCAGGCGTTGATTATTAACTTCCAAAAAAGCCTGAATTTGTTCCGCCGCTGACCCAACAGAACGTAAACTACGGTTAATTTCGCCAACGGTGCCACTTTGGTTAAGGGAGCGGATAGTACCAGTGGCTTCCCGGCTCAAAGTTGATAGGTCTTGGGCCGTGCGATCAACAGAATTAAGGGTACGACGAATATTTTTCACGCCTCCGTCCTGGTTGATTTCCCGTAACAGGGTAGCTGCTTCGTTGCTGAACTGACTAATATCCTTCAATGCTTCTGGAGTTTGGGTAGCCAAGGCCCGAATGGCTTCATTGATTTGGGGCTCGCTGAAAAAGTCAGAAATACGCATCATGGCCCGGATCAGAGCGTTAACATCCAGGGCATCTTGACCCGTCAAAATGGAACCGTTGCAAATAATCACTTCAGGATTACAGTCCTTATCCAGGGGGTTATAGTCCACTTCCTGGGGCAAAACCGTGGTAGTGGGAACAATATTGATAGAAGTTTCCCCAATTAACCCCGATTGGCGTGCCTGAATTTCCACACGACTAGAAATTAGGCGATCGGTGGGGCTAATTTCCACCTCCACCGCTACCCCATCCGGCTGGGGTGTGACGCTAACCACCTGACCAACCCGGACCCCCCGATAGTCAACTCTGGTGCCCACCAACATTCCCGCCGCATCGCTAAAAAGTACCGTGGCCCGGTAGGAACGGGAACCAAAACGAAAATTTTTGAGCCAAAGGGTGCTGACCACCAAGAGAAACAAAGCAGTCAAAATTAACAGTCCGATACTACTCTGCAACAATACGGGCGATAGGCGCTGGTTTCGTCCTGCTGTCATTGGGGTAATTCAGAAAATTTTGCTCGAGCTGCTCACAAGACTATTAAAATCATTGAACTGTATTTCCCCAGCCAAAGTTCCACGGATGGCAATATTTTAGGCAAAGTCCAACACCTTGCAAAATCTTCCATGGCCAATGATTCCCAGTGACAAAATACACGGTAAGCAAATTTAAATCGGCGCTGTAGTCTGATGTCCCTATCATTCTTCCTATGGCTTCGTAGTAGTCGGTTCAGGTCTGTCGGGACTGGTTGCTGCCCCTGATTTGTTTCAGGCAAGCCATTCTGTCTTGGTTATCGATCTACTTTAAAGTGGGCTAAGGGATGGAATTTCAATAACATGCCACCATGCCAGCCTTGAAACAAAGTACCCCAAAATCAACCAAAAACTGGTTCGGGAGTCAACGGTAAACGGGCAATGTAAAGTGAAAAGAACTACCCTGTTTGGGGCGACTATCCACCCAAATTTGGCCGTAGTGGGCCTGAATGATTTTGCGACAGAGAGATAAACCTAAACCATAGCCATCGGTTTGTTCGTCCCGTTGTAGTCGAAAGTGTCCTTCAAAAATGGTTTCTTGTTTGGAATTGGGAATGCCGGGGCCGTTGTCGGTGATGCTGACCTGAACTTTTTGGGTAGTGCGATGGAGAGCCCCCACTGTAATGGAGCCATGGGGAGGAGTGTACTTAATAGCGTTGTCCAAAAGATTGGCAATCACTTGGCGAATTAATTCCTCATCGGCAAAAACATTGGGTAAATCTTTGGGAATGTCGTAGGTAATACTGAGATTTTTTTTACTAAATTTTACCTGATACAATTCCAGAATTTCCTGGCAAAGATCGGCAATGGCAAGGGGACTACCCTGGACCTGAAACTGAGAATTAAGATTTTTAGAAGCCTGCAAAATATCTTCAATTAAGCGGTCCATGATTTTGAACTGCTTGCGGGCTTGATGCAGGAGTTGGCTTCTGAGGGCAGGTTTCTGCTCTTCAATGGGTTTGTGTTGTAACAATTCCAAGGTATCAACGGCAATGGAGGCGGCGGTGAGGGGACTACGTAAATCGTGGGCCAACATGGCCAAAATCTGGTCCTTGAACTGTATTTGTTGGAGCAACTCTTCCTTATCTTTTTTGAGCAGAAAAAGTTCGTCGGACATTTTCATCAGTTCCCCGGAATAACCCACGGAAGAAATTTCCCGAGGACAACTGGGGGATTGAACCGTATCTTCTTGGCCAGAGTCTGTTTCTAATTCCTGTTGCCACCGGGGCCACCATTTATGCAATTGTTGGATGATATTACTGCCAGCTAAAACCTGTCTTGGTTCCGGTTGTATTTTGATCAGGGAGGGGGTGGCGACCAGACGAAAATGTTCTACTAAGTGGGGATGTTTACTGATTTGGAGGATTTGTAGGTCATGGCTGTGTCCCTCCAACAGTTTAGTGAGGCATTGACCAATTTCCTGCACACTGTCTTGGGAGTTGGGGCGATCGTCGATGAACAGCAAAAACTGCAGCGGGACAGAGGACGCATTACCAAGTTCGGAGGGGGAGGACATTGCAGAGCGTTCGGCTTTTAAAAACAGGGTATCCGGACTGATAAGGTCCAGTCTGAATCTAGTTAAATGGGGCTACTTGTACCGGCTAAAACCGTGACAATTCCGACTGTCCTCACCATAGATGAGCAGACCATGACCATAATTGTCAACGATCAGGGGGCATAAAATCCGTTTCAAATTGCTTGCGGGTGATGGGCTGTGCGATCATCAACCCTTCTCCCCCTAGTACTGTTAGAGGTTCTCCCTCCACCAGTAAAAGGACAGGAAGATTGGGATCTGTACTGGTGGCAGTGTAAACAATTTGTCCCAGCCTGGCGATCATGCTTTGGCTACCTCCCCCTGCGGTAAATTGGGCTGATAGGTCAACGTTGATGCCGGTGGGGGTTTTGGTGAGGCTCAAAAGGCTGGTGTTGGGGGGAATGGCGGAAATTTGGTTGTTGGGGGCAGCTAAGAGGGTTTTCAGGGCCCGCTCCGTCTGCACTGCCGGTGGATCATTGTTGGGGGGGATATTTTGGGGCACAAAGGCGATCGCCGTGTCATTGTTACTGAGCCAGTAAATTTGTGCCTGTCCCGGGATGGCCATGTCGGGTTTATCGGGGTCCACTGTGACCGTGGGGGAACGTTGGGAAAGATTAAACCCAGTCCAGAGGGCAAAGCCGGTACCAACCAAGGCCACCACCAAAGCGGCCAGAGCAAAGCCGGTCAGGGACGAAAACGGTTTTTGTTGGCTCATAATTTTCTCCACCAGGGCCGCAATTAGTTACAGTTTATCTTCTCAACCAGGCTAGATTAAAAGCAAGGGCGGTATTAATCTGGGTTCAACCAGCTTAGTTTGGGGGTTAGTTGCTGATTAATCAATGGTGACGACCCCGGACGACGTAAACTGGGGGTTGGCAAATTTTGTTGTGACCTTCATCGTTAAAGATTGGAATCGTGCGAAAAATTATTATTGCGGGCAATTGGAAAATGCATAAGACGCAGGCGGAGGCCCAAGCGTTTTTGCAGGAGTTTAAGCCTTTAATCGAAGATGCGGCGGAAAGTCGTGAAGTGGTGTTGTGTGTTCCTTTCACCGATTTAAGCGGCATGTCCCAACAACTCCATGGCGGCAGGGTTCGCTTAGGGGCGCAAAATGTCCATTGGGAACCCAGCGGTGCCTACACGGGAGAAATTTCGGCGGCTATGTTGGCGGAAATTGGTATTCATTATGTGGTTATCGGCCACAGTGAACGACGGCAATATTTTGGTGAAACGGACGAAACTGCGAACTTAAGGGTATTGGCAGCCCAGAAGGCGGGCTTAATTCCCATTCTTTGTGTGGGAGAAAGTAAGGCCCAACGGGATGCCGGGGAAACGGAACAGGTCATCATTGACCAGGTGAAAAAAGGCTTGGTGAATGTCGATCAATCCAACTTAGTCATTGCCTACGAACCGATTTGGGCCATTGGTACAGGGGACACCTGTGCGGCGACGGAGGCCAATCGGGTCATCGGGTTAATTCGGGAACAGTTAACTAATTCTCAGGTCACCATCCAGTATGGCGGTTCGGTCAACGCCAACAATGTGGATGAAATTATGGCCCAATCGGAAATTGATGGAGCTTTGGTGGGGGGAGCTAGTCTGGAACCCCAGAGCCTTGCCCGCATTGTTAATTTCCAGCCCTGAGTAGATTGATTGACTGTTGTAATGAAGCTTAGTCAGTGGTTAGGTTTAGCTTGTTTGGTAATGGCAGCCTATGTGGCTTGGGAAATCCGCCAACTGCTGTTACTGCTTTTCCTGGCCATTGTGCTGAGCACAGCCCTCAATCGTTTGGTTAAACAATTGCAGACCTGGGGTATTAAGCGACCTTTGGCCCTGGCCATTACCCTGATTAGTGTCACGGTGACGGTGGCCCTATTTTTTCTCTTGGTCATTCCTCCTTTTTGGGAGCAATTGCAAGTGCTGCTCAGTTCTCTGCCTAAAGTTGGCGATCGCCTGGAGAGGTTGTTCGAGGACTGGCACGACCGGGTAGAGGTGAAATTTTTTAGCCAGGCTTTTTCTGTTGATGACCTACCGGATTCCATTTCCGCCCTGGGGGCCAATGCCCTTAGTTCCCTGATTAGCTTTTTTTCCAATTCCGTTACCGCCGTCCTGCAAATACTTTTCATCCTGGCGATCGCCGTGATGATGTTGTTTTCTCCCCAAGCCTATCGACAGGGGACCCTCAAGTTATTTCCCTCCTTTTACCGCCGCCGGGCTGACGAAATCCTGACCCAATCGGAATCTTCCCTGGGCAATTGGTTGACGGGCATTGTAATTAATTCTTTTTTTATCGCTGGTCTCAGCGGCATTGGCCTATGGATACTGCAAATTAAATTAGTACTAGTCCATGCTTTGATGGCGGGGATTTTAAACTTTATTCCCAACATCGGTCCCGCCGCCAGTGTGGTCTTCCCCCTGATGATTGCGGTGCTGGATGCCCCCTGGAAAGTTATTGCTGTGCTAATTCTCTATTTCCTCATTCAAAATGTGGAGAGCTATTGGCTAACCCCCATTGTCATGGCCAAGCAAGTTTCCCTTCTGCCTGCCGTTACCCTCATCGCCCAACTATTTTTTGCCAGCATATTCGGACTTTTAGGGTTGATCCTGGCCCTACCCCTGACGGTGGTTTTAAAAATCTGGATTGAAGAAGCTCTGTTTAAAGATCTTTTGGACAATTGGCAATGAGCAATCGCAATGGTGCCCGTCTCTCCCACTCAAAATCTTTCCCCATGCTCCGCCCCCTACTGCCCCTATTAGCTTGGGCTTTACAGAGTTTTGTGATGCCCGTAGCCCAGGCTGAAACGGTGTTGGAATCCATTCGGGCAAGCGGCCTACTACGGGTGGCCATTCGGGACGACTCGGTGCCCTTTGGTTTTCGGGACGGCCCGGCCAATCAATGGACAGGCATTTGTGTGGACTTCATCGAAGCCCTACAGACAGAGGTATCTGCCACCCTGGGGGGTCAGCCTTTGCTGGTGAAATTTTACCAATCCAGTTTGTTCAATCGCTTCAATCTCGTGGCGGAAAAAGTAGTGGTGGTGGAATGTGGCCCCAACACCATCCGCCGTGACCTACAGTTGCCCATTACCTTTTCCCGGCCCTTTTTCGTTACAGGAACCCAATTTTTAGTGGCCACCGATCGCCTGGGGGAATTTGATAGCGATGGCAATTTGCGGGGGGAAAGAATTGGGGTTTTGGGCGGCACCAGTAACAGTGAATTTTTAGCGGCCCGTTACCCCGAAGCAGAACTGATTAATTTTCAGGGTTTTACCGCACGACGCTTGGGGGTGGAAGCCCTCATGCAGGGGCGCATTGATGCCTTTGCCAGTGATGGCATTTTGCTATTTGGGGAAGCCTTGGTGCTAGACCTTCCCCTCGGGCGGAGTTATCGCCTTTATCCCTCCTATCCCCTAGATTGCCAGGGTTATGGACTAATTTTGCCCGCCGATCAGCCGGAATGGGAAGATTTGGTTAATCGGGTTGTGACTTCCCCCAATTCGAGGGATATTTACCGCCGCTGGCTGGGGCCCCTCTTCCCCGCTCTGGAAAGGGTAGAACACCATTGCCAGGCCAGGCAAAACCCATCATCTACTAAGGAGCCCACAGGGGACGAAAACCCATCAGAGATAGAGCCTTAAGTTCTGCCTGTTGCCCCAACTCTGGCCTCAGGGGCGGGATCAGGAGCCACAATTGACTATCGGCGATCGCCTCCCCGGTATCAGTGTTCAGGCGACTATTGGCTGGGGTTTCGGGGTCGATAATTACCTGGTCAAATAACAGGGCCAAACCGTCGGGGGAAAGACTCATTTGGGTGTCCCGGTAATCCTGGAGCTTGAGCAGGGGAAAAACTTCACCACTGTTGACGTTAATTTGAACAAAATAGGGCTGTTCAATATATTCATCCCCAGGCAAAAGCTTGGTCAACAAACAATAGAGAGTTTGATTATTGCGGCCAAATTCGCAACTGACAATGGAGCCATCCGTATCTACCAATTCCTTTTGCACCCCGAGGGTGTTGACAAAGAAAAGGGTTCTTTGGAAGCGTTTTTGGGCATCCTCCGTATTGAAGTTCACCAGGGCGGCGGCGCTACCATCACTGGAAAAAGTTAACAGTTGGCCGAATTTGGGCAGAAAATCCAACGGCTTGGCTTCCGGTTGCAAGGGCAAAATGCCAATGCCTTCCCCCCGGGCCACCGCCAGAGACTGGTTATCCGGGGCAATTTGAAAGTCTCCACCCTGTACCTTCAAACGTTCCGGCTTTTGCTGATTTTTTAGCATCCAGAGGTCGAAGTCAGCGGGATTTTGACGATTGACCCTCTGCACCACAATGGACTTGCCGTCCTCACTCACATCGAATTGATTATTCTGAAACTCCTGGTTATCCAGCACCAAAGTCGGTTTAGGCAATTCCTGGGGGTTGTCACTTTCCACCACGGGCACCTGGTATAACTGCAATTGCCGGAGCCCCTCAAAGCCCAACTGACTTTCAGCGGCGGCAAACAGAATTGCTTTGCCCCCCTCATAGAATTTGAAGTCCACCACGGTCAGCCCCGGTGGAGTGAGAATAGTTTTTCTCTGTTTAGTGAGGTTGTAGAAAATAATCCGCCCCTGCTCAATCCCTTGGGTGCCAATGTAAGCAAAGGCCCGGTCACGACTACGGAAACTACTGGTGAAAGGAGCCATCATTTGCCCATGGTGCTCACCGGCATACTGTTCCCGCACATCGGTAATTTGCAGATCATAATCGGTGCCGTAGGGAATGGGATTTTCCAAGGTGTAGGCCATGCGACGCCCCGCCCAACTAATTTTTCCCGGTAGGGCTGGGGTAATGACCAAATTTTTTTCCACCTCCCGTTGATCCATGGGACGGTCGAAGGTGATGATAAAAGCCCTGTCCTTGGCCCCCAAGTGGGCCCCGTCCCAACTAAAATCCTGTACCCGGGGACGGTTGGCAAATATGCACTGATTATTGTCTTGGCAGGTGTAATGACCAACCCCCACCACGGCGATCGCCGCACTAAGGACACCGATCAAACTCAGGGCCGCACGATCAATGGGTTCGGAAAAATATTTAGCGAGCATGGATAGAGGAGCAAAATTTTAGAGCAGCACCACAGCCGGACTTCCCTTTCCCCAGGGCTTAAAGCTGTGTTACATTTTGTGATGAGTAGTTCTCATTTTTGCCAAGTTTGGGAGCTTTTCCACCCTTGGTCAGACCGTCATAGTACGCTGATTATATGCGATTTTACGGCTCCGCTGGAGTCAACCCCCTCCATCCCTGATCCTTAAGAGAAGTCTAGCTTCAATGTTTTCAAAAGAAGTCACCGAATCAAAAGTTTTTCAATGGTTCAATGATCGCCTGGAAGTGCAAGCCATCTCCGACGACATTGCCAGCAAGTATGTTCCTCCCCACGTAAACATTTTTTACTGCTTGGGGGGCCTGACCCTGACCTGCTTCCTGATCCAGTTTGCCACTGGGTTTGCCATGACCTTCTACTACAAACCCACGGTCACGGAAGCCTTTGCCTCTGTCCAATACATCATGAATGAAGTCAACTTCGGTTGGCTGATCCGCTCCATTCACCGTTGGTCCGCCAGCATGATGGTGCTGATGATGATTCTCCACGTTTTCCGGGTTTACCTCACCGGCGGTTTCAAAAAGCCCCGGGAATTGACCTGGGTTGTCGGTGTAATGCTAGCCGTCACCACTGTTACCTTTGGTGTAACTGGTTACTCTCTCCCCTGGGACCAAGTGGGCTACTGGGCAGTGAAAATTGTGTCCGGTGTACCGGCCGCCATTCCTGTGGTTGGGGATCAATTGGTGACCCTCATGCGGGGTAGTGAAAGTGTTGGTCAGGCTACCTTGACCCGTTTTTACAGCCTCCACACCTTTGTCCTGCCCTGGGCGATCGCCGTGTTGTTGCTGTTGCACTTCCTAATGATCCGCAAACAAGGCATTTCTGGTCCTTTGTAATTTCTATCCCCCTACTAATCTGATTTGATAGGGCAATTTCGTTTCAACCGTTGCCAAATTGTTGAATATTGAAACAGATTAGAGAATCTAGAAAATCCCTAAAAAACCTTAACTTGGAGCCTCCGCCCCATGAGCATTATCAAAAAACCGGATCTCAGCGATCCCGATTTACGGGCCAAACTGGCCAAAGGCATGGGCCACAACTATTACGGTGAGCCGGCCTGGCCCAATGACATTCTTTACATGTTTCCCATCTGCATCTTGGGTGCTTTGGGACTAATTGCTGGATTAGCCATCCTTGACCCCGCCATGATCGGTGAACCAGCGGATCCCTTTGCGACCCCTCTGGAAATTTTGCCTGAATGGTACTTGTACCCCACTTTCCAAATTCTGCGCATTCTCCCCAACAAACTTCTGGGAATCGCCTGCATGGCGGCCATTCCCCTCGGCTTGATGTTGGTACCCTTCATTGAAAGTGTGAATAAATTCCAAAACCCCTTCCGTCGTCCCATTGCCATGACCATCTTCTTGTTCGGCACTGCGGCGGCTTTATGGTTGGGAGCTGGCGCCACTTTCCCCATTGATAAGTCCCTGACCCTGGGCCTGTTCTAGGAAAAAATGTGTTTCCCCCTGGGGTATGTTTTACTACTCCGGCCCGGTTCGCAAAAGTGGCTCAAGTTCTGGGGGTTATCTAGGAAAGTTTTCATCTGTTACCTGTTGTCAAAACAGAAAAAACAGAAGTATTTTTTAGGTAACTTCCAGGGCCAGCGGCCTAAATCCAAGATATTATTACTGCATAGATTCCTTTGTGAACGTTATATGTTTCCAGAGGAATTTTTTTTGACGGCGAAATCCTGATTGCAAACTTGAACGGCCTCCAAACCTTGACAGTCCATGAAAATTGTTATTGATGGCATCTTCTTTCAAATTGCTGACACAGGCATCGCTCGAGTTTGGCGAACTCTGTTGGAAAAATGGTGCGATTCTGGTTTCATAGAAAATATTGTTCTAATTGATCGAGGTCATACTGCTCCATCACTACCAGGGGTGCAATACTACCATCTCCCCCCATTTAATTATCAAGAAGAGGCGTTATTTTCTGGCAAACTGCAGGATATTTGTAATCAATTTAATGCCGACTTATTTATTTCTACCTATTACACTACTCCGTTATATACTCCCTCGGTTTTAATCATTCATGACATGATTCCGGAGGTAATTGGCTTAGATTTAAGCGAATTCTGGTGGCGAGAAAAACGCTATGCCATAGTTTATGCCAGTCAGTATATTACGGTATCTAGAAATACAGCGAAGGACTTGCTCAAACTTTGTCCCGAAGTTAAGGCTTCCCAAGTAAATATTATTCATAATGGTGTAGATAGTATTTTTTCCCCTGCTTCTGCCGCAGAAATTGCCGCCGTCAAGTATAAGTTTGCCATCAACTCTCCCTATTTACTTTTAGTTGGGTCTCGTTTAAGTCTTAATCAGTATAAGAACGCAACTATTCTATTCCAAGCCTTCCAGACCAGCAAAGATCTCCAAAAACTTACCCTTGTTTGTGTTGGGGGAGAGATTACCTTAGAGTCAGAATTAGCTGCCCTAGCTAGTGACATTAATGTTTGTTTAGTTCGACCAACGGATTTGGAATTAAGGTGCCTTTATTCTGGGGCGATCGCCTTGGTTTACCCTTCTTTGTATGAAGGATTTGGTTTACCCATTCTTGAGGCCATGGCTTGCGATTGTCCTGTGATTACCTGCCATAATTCTTCGCTGCCGGAGGTGGGGGAAGATGCGGTTATCTATGTTGGCGGCCAAGACGTAGTAGAAATGGTTGCAGCCTTAGAAAAAGTGCAAACTCCAACCATTCGCAATGAATTAATTGCCAGGGGCGAAGAGCAAGCGAAAAAATTTTCTTGGTGGACAACCGCCACTAAAATTAGTCAGCTATGCCTTAAAACTATTGAGAATAATAAAAATAGACCCCAAAAACAGAATTTCACTGCCCTTTGGCAAGACTTTCGGCAATGTCAAGTGGAAGAGCTTAAACATCGTGTTCTATTGGGGGAACTTGAATGGAAAAACGCAGAAGCAAATCATGTAATTGACCATTTACAAGCCCATAATCATAATATGGCGGGCAGAAATGCCCAGTTAGAAGTGGAAAATAAAACCTTAATTGAGCAAATAGAACGGCAAAACCTGCAAATTATCCAATTAGAAACTAATAACCAAGTCCTCCAAATTGAACTTGAGACTTCCTCACAACAAATTCAAGAATTGTCAAACACAAAAAAGACAATTAAAAGATTATGTAAAAAAGCATTGAAGAAGTTATTTGCGTTTACGGGAACTAAGATACACTAAAATTATTCCCGCTGAGCTAAGGGGAAGATTGTCTTGGAGGAGGTTAAATTTTTAACTGTATGGTCGGCAAAATAGCTTAATCTAGTTTAGTTTAAAGTCTGTTAACATCAACCCGTCCAAAGATTGCCATCTTGTCGAGTGTTATGACGAATACGAAGACTGCCCCCACGGTCAAAATGCTGCGGGAATTTGCCTGGATTATGGCAGGGATGATTGCCTTTCTATTTGGTCTACTCATTCCCCTGCTCAAGGGCCACGGATTACCCGTATTGCCCTGGACGATCGCCGCTGGCTTTGTTTTTCTGGGACTGTTCACTCCCCGCAGTTTGGGCCCGGTGTATGAACTATGGTTAAAAATTGGCCATGTTTTAGGGTGGATTAATAGCCGCATTATCCTGACCCTAATTTTTGCGTTGGTGGTTACCCCCATGGCCCTGGTGATGAAATTATTGAAAAGGGATACCATGGCCCGTCAATTGGAGCCTCAACGGGTAACCTATCGATCACCTTGTCGTCCCCGGGACATTAACCATCTGCAAAAACCCTACTAACTCCAATTGTTGATCAACGCTTAAAAATAACTTTATGGAAGGATTTATTGAATTATTGCAGGATATTTGGGGATTTTTGCGGCAAAGAAAAAAATATTGGCTATTACCACTGATTTTAACCCTGGTCCTTCTGGGAGCGTTAATTGTTTTCACCCAAGGATCGGCGATCGCCCCTTTTATTTACACCCTCTTTTAAGCCCATATGTCCCTGCTTCCCCATCGTCAAACCCAGTTAAAGGCCCTACTGCGACGGTTGGGGTTAACCGAGAATGATCCGGTGGATTGGAAGCTACTGGATTTGGCCCTGACCCACGCCAGTCAATCCCCGGAAGAAAATTATCAGCAACTGGAGTTCGTTGGCGATGCGGTGGTGCGATTAGCTTCAGCGGAAGTGCTGATGGAACACTACCCCCAGACTTCGGTGGGGGAAATGTCTGCCCTGAGGGCTATTTTGGTCAGTGATCGCACCCTTGCCGGTTGGGGAGAATTGTATGGCCTAGACCGATTCCTGTGGATTACCCCCGCGGTATTAGCAGATAAAAATGGGCGAGTTTCCCTAATGGCAGATAGCTTTGAAGCTTTATTAGGAGCCCTTTACCTGAGCGTAGGGGATTTGTCTTTGATCCGCCCTTGGTTGAGTGAACATTTGCGCGCAAAAGCCGTTGAAATTAGACAAGATCCTGCCCTCCATAACTATAAGGAAGCCTTGCAGGCATGGACCCAAGCCCATTACAAATGTTTGCCGGAATACCGGGTAGAACCCCTGGATCAAAATTTGCCCCAGCAATCAGGTTTTCAGGCAACGGTTTGGCTTGGCGATCAACCTTTAGGTAGTGGCAGCGGTCCATCAAAAAAAAGTGCAGAACAGGCCGCCGCTCAACAAGCTTACCAGGAATTCATTGCAAAGGAAATTTTACCCATTTCCAAAATAAATTAGGACAATTAAGAGGAATAAGGCTAATCAATATATTGCCTGGGCTGAATTTTAGCTAACAATTGACCTATACAGAGAGCGCCGTCATTGGGGGGGAGTTGCCTAGGCCAAAGGGGAGAAAAGCCAGCCTTTTTTAGGGCAGAAATAACGTTGGAAAGTAAATAACGATTTTGGAAACATCCTCCCCCCAAAACTACTTTTTCGACTCCTTGGCGTTTAGCCACAGCTACAATTAAAGCCACTAGGGTGTTATGAAATTTAGTCGCAATTAGATTGATTTTTGTTCTTTCTTCCATGGTTATTGCCCTAATTAAGGGCTGCCAATCCACTACTAATTTATTTCCCTGATCTATCAAGGTAAAAGGGTAATATTCCTTTGTTAAATCAGGTCTGGCTTGATCTTCCAAAACCATGGCAGCCTGACCTTCAAAGGTTACTTGGTCAATCAATCCGATTAAAGCGGCAATGCCATCAAACAAGCGACCCATACTCGAAGTTAAGGGTGCTTCCCCCCGTCGCCAAAGATGGTGTAAATTTTTGTTATTTAGATCCTTATTTAAGTTGGTGGTTATTTCGTCTTTAAAACCATTGTTGAAATCCAACCAATTTTTTAAATAATCCGCAGAAAAATTATCACCAAAAGTTGACCATAACAGCGTCAAGGCAATGCGATGGGGATATTTAATTGCCTGTTGATTACCTAATAAAACAAATGGTCGTAGATGGCCAACTCTGTGCCAAGTGTCATGGGTGATTTTAAGAAATTCTCCTCCCCAAATGGTGCCATCTATACCGTAGCCCGTGCCATCCCAAGCAATGCCTAATACAGGCTCTTTCATAATTTCATGTTCCGCCATAACTGCTAAAATATGGGCATAGTGATGCTGCACAAAAGTGATAGGTAAAGCTTGATTTTCGGCGTACTGATGACTGAGATAGTCAGGATGTAGATCAGCAATAATTTCCTGGGGAGAAAAATCGTATAGTTGGGTTAAATGGGCAATTGTTTGCTCAAATGCTTGGTAGGTGGAGATGGTATCTAAATCTCCTAAATGTTGGCTAAGATAAGCTTGATTCTGTTTGGCGATCGCCACCGTATTTTTATAATGACCTCCCACCGCTAATAAATGTTTAGGAGAGGACTGAGGTAAGGTGATAGGTTGGGGAGCGTAACCCCGGGCTCGGCGTAAAAACAAGGTTTCCCCTGCCACTATTTGCACTACAGAATCATCCACTGGACAAACAATTGGGCGATCGTGAACCAGGAAACCATCGGCGATATTTTTCAGACGGTTTAAAGCATCAAAATTATCAATGGCAATGGGTTCCCCTGCCAAATTACCGCTGGTGGCTACAATGGGATTATCTAGCTCTTTTAGTAATAAATGATGGAGGGGCGTATAAGCTAACATCACTCCCACAGTGGAGTTATCAGGGGCAATGTTTTCTGCCAAAAATAACTGGGACTGTTTGCTTAACAACACAATGGGAGCGGCGGCACTCTGTAACAACTCAATTTCTTTCTGGTTGGGTTGATAATGCTCCATAATTTGACCAAGATTGCCATACATTACCGCCAACGGTTTATCTGGTCGTTGTTTTCTTGCTCTGAGCTTTTTTACTGCCTTAAAGTTATTAGCATCACAGCATAAATGAAAGCCCCCTAAGCCTTTGATAGCGATAATATTACCTACTTTTAAATTATCAACAGCCAGATCTAAAGCATCATTTTCCTGGGCAATTATCTTGCCTTGGTAGTCCCAAAAAGCAAGTTGAGGACCACAGCGGGGGCAGGCATTGGGTTGGGCATGGAAGCGCCGATCGCCAGGCTGTTCATATTCCCTTTCACAGTCAGCACATTGGTAAAATTTAGCCATGGTAGTACGACAACGGTCATAGGGTAAGGCTTGAATGATGGTGTAACGAGGACCGCAATGGGTACAGTTAATGAAAGGATAAAGATAACGGCGATCGCCAGGATTAAATAATTCTGCTAAACAAGCAGTACAAGTAGATAAATCTGGCAAGATGGTGGCGGTTTTAGGTCCATCACTACTGGGGCGGATAGTAAAGTTAGTAAAATTTTCAAAAGGTAACTGTTCAACGGTTAACTCTTCAATCAAACCAGGGGAAGGTAATGCCTTAGTTAATCTATCCGTAAAGTTGGCGATGGCCCTTTCGTTAGCAGTAATAACAACGGTGGCTCCTTGGGCAGAATTATTTACCCAACCGTTTAGTCCCATCTCCTGGGCAAGGGTATAAACAAAAGGACGAAAACCCACTCCTTGTACCCTTCCCTGCACTTGTATGGCAACGGTTTTTAACATTATTCTACTTCCATTAATATTGTTAAATAACCAACCATTCCACAGCTAGGAATTAGCTTTATTTTTCAAATGAGCCGCCAACAATTGATGGGGATAGGGAGAAGCGACGAGGGCTTGAGCTTGATCGCAATAGGCGTGATAATCCTGATGGTTCCGGTCAATTTCTGGGGCTGGCAAAATGGTTTTTAACTGCTTGAGAGTTTGCACTGCCACTGTGGGAAAGAAGGAAAACTTACCCGGTAATACACAAAGATAATTACTTTGGGGATTCACTTCAATCCAATAGCTATAACGACGTTTTTGAACATCGTCACTAATAAATTCTGTTTTAACGCAATCGTAGCTCCAGAGTTGACGTTGATATAAATTGTCTTCGCCAAAATACCGTGCCGCCGTATCTAAAAGTAATTCAATTTCCCCACTAGCTAAACAGTCATTTTCATCGCTAACATAGCCGGAGTTAGCCAGCATGGAATAATTGAAAAATTGTGAAGAGTCAAATATATTTGCCCGCTGGAAAAAATGATTGAAATGGTAAGAATTCTTGGTGGACATCCGCACAAAATTATGGGGACTAACGGCAGGATAAGCCACCACCATGGTGCTGCGACTCCGTTTCAGCTTGGCTCGCACCTGGAGGGTGGGTAAAATCCGATCAAAGCCTGCTCCCACTGCAAAAATAAACGCGTTGGCCTTCAGGTAATGTTGCTGTCCCTGGCGATCCCGATAAAAGATACTTTGTACCCTCACCGGGCCATAACGATCTACATTAATTTGTTCTAAATTAATCCCGGTGGCGATTGCCGTTCCGTGGGCCAGGGCGCTGGCCGTGAGATCCTGCAAAATGCCCTGGGTATCCATGGCACAGTCCAAACTTTTCAGCAGGGCATAGTCACTGGGTTCTACCCCATGGCTGAGGTCAAATTGTTGGCAATAATGGCTAATTTTTTCCGACTGACTTAAGAGGCTACAGCCCCGCTGTTCATAACTTTCTAAATGGCCATAGTCCGGTGCTGCCGCTGCATGACCCGTCGGCGATCGCCAATTGAACTGTTGCCCATAGGCCATTTCTAAACGGCCTAACACCCGCTTTAACTGCATTTCCAACTGCACCCGATCGCCCTTGAGGCCAGACTGGAGCATTTCTGGGGAATGGCGTTGGGGATGGATGAGATAAACCGGATTGGGGTCAAACCAACCTGCGCCGCTAACTGTGGGGCGATAACCGTGGTCATACTTTCCTAGGGTGAGATTACAGCGACCGGCAAAATAATTGCTGTAGTGGTTGAGTAAATCTTCCACCCCATTAACACAGTTAAAAAAAGTCTGGCCGTCATCCTGGCCTGAATATAAAGCCCCCGTGTGGAACCAGCCCTCCAATTTGCCAGAGGAATCCCCCCCCAAATGGCTATTTTTTTCCAACAACTGCACTGACAGGTTAGTATGGCGGGCCACATATTCGGCGATCGCCACCCCTGCAATGCCTCCCCCAATGATGGCCACATCGACCCGATTAATTGCCGCTGCACTAAGTTGGACCATAAACTATGCTGAACTCATCCATGGGAGCCTTAACCCCCCTATTCTAGATTTAATCTGGCAACCCAAGGCCATGGCTAGGTACAGCAACCTGAGCTTAGGGTTCTCGGACACTCCGCCACTGTCGAACTTTCTCTTCCCATGACCACCCTGTATAATCTACTCGCCATTCTTCGTAAAGAACTACTAAGCTATTTTAGCTCTCCTTTTGCCTATGGCATTGCCGCTATTTTTTGGTTAATGTCGGGAATTTTCTTTTCCCTAATGCTCAGTCAAATTATTTCCAACGTCGAATTTTTACGACAGTCTGGTTTTGCTGAGCCAGTGGATGTGGCGGGGGATTTTCTCTCTAGTTATTTGGGCTTAATTATCTCGTTAATTTTAGTACTACTGCCGGCCCTTTCCATGGGACTGTACGCCGAAGAAAGAAAGCGGGGCACCCTAGAATTGTTGGCCACTTCCCCGGTTACTAATTGGGTGGTAGCAGTGGGCAAGTTAATGGGAGCATTACTATTTTTCTCGGTGCTGTTGGTCCCCCTGTGGATTTATCAAATCATTGTCTTTTCCGCTGCCAATCCTCCCCTACCCAGTGGTTTAGTGCTGGTGGCCAACGGAGCTGTCATTCTGGTGGCGGCGGCGGTGCTTTCCCTCGGAATGTTCATTTCCTCCCTGACAGAAAACGTGATTATTGCCTACATCCTCACCTTTGTTTTAATTTTGATGCTCTGGATTATGGACGTGTTTGCCCAAAACCTGGGCGGGGCGATCGCTGATATCTTCGCCTACCTTTCCCTCTTCCAAAGCTATCAAGATCTGATTAACGGGGTGATTAATAGTAAAAGCTGTGTGTTGTTTGCCAGCTACATTTTCCTGGGCATTTTCCTTACCGCCCAGTCCATCGAAGCCCTAAGATTTCAACGTTCTTAGAGAGTTTTTTAAATGCTTCTAATGCTCCTCGGTTCGTCCACAAGGTTCGGGGGGGACTAGAATAAAATCCCCAAAAATTGCGGTTGCTTTAATTGGTTGATTGAGAGAACAAACTGAAACTTTGCCCACAGGCTCCTAAGTTAAATTAACCGGGCCCGCCGTGCTCAAACACATTGCCATACATACCCAAATCCAGCGTTACCATCACCGGCAAACACTCGAAACAACGTTGAGCTAACCGCAAACGATCCTCCCTGGCCAGCATTTCTTCTAACTTGTGCCTTAGGGGAATCAAATAACGCACATCATTGGCGGCATAGGCTAATTGAGCCTTACTCAAATTGGCAGCGTTGCCCCAATCGGAACATTGGGAAGATTTATCCAACTCCACTTCCACCAACTCCTGCACCAGCGTCTTGAGTCCATGGTGGGAAGTGTAGGTGCGGGCAATTTTGCTGGCGATTTTAGTACAAAAAATCGGATAGGTTTTGATGTCAAAGGTGTGTTTCAGTTGGGCCGTGTCAAAACGAGCAAAATGAAAGATTTTGGTTATGGCTGGGTCTTGCATCAGCCGGGCCAAGTTAGGAGCTTCCTCCTGACCCTTAGCAATGCGTAAAGCCGTTACATTGCCCTCTGGATCACAAATTTGCACCAAGCAGAGGCGATCCCGATGGGGATTTAAACCCATGGTTTCCGTATCCACCGCAACTTCTTTGCAAGATAAAAGCTGCTGGCAAACGTCTTCGGGTAAATCGTAGTCAAAAACTTGGAACTGATTCAAAATGTCGGCAGAGGGCATGGTAGGCAACAAAAATCAATGAAGGAAAATTTCCTAGCGGCGAAAATCCGCCGGGGTAGGGGTGCGGCGTCGGGGAGGATTGGGGTTAACCACGGGGGCTGGTTTGGGGGTAACGGTTTCCAGTTCCTTGGCAACGGAGTTTTCTTCGGTCACAGTGGTGGCACTCTCCTCTTCCACCACCATACCGGACTCGTTGTCAGCAGGGGCTTGCTGCTGAATGATAATTTCTGCTTCGGTTTCTGTTACTTCCGTTACGCCTGTGGCCGTGGGGGGATTATCTTCCAGGGGCTGAACTGGCTCCGGAGCAATAAGCTCTTGTTTTTCTGGGGTAATTGGCTCTGGAGTTACGGGGCTAACGGCCGTTCCCCCTAAGATGGCAGCCTGGGTACCACTGATGTAGTAGTGCCCTAAGATTTGACCTTCGTAGGTACGTTTGGTGAACTGCCAGCCTGGATTGAGCTGTACCTGCATGAAGCCTGCGCCGATACCTTTGGTGCTACCGACAATAAGTTCGGGGCCGCGGCCGTTACGGGAAGTGGCTACCAACACCAGTTCATTTCCCCTGGGCACAAGACGCAGTAAGTAATCCAAGCCATAGTCCTGGCCATCGATGCGGATGGAATAGCCGTTGCTGTCTGTGGCGCGGCGACAGTGGCCAGTGAAGTCAAAATTTAACAGCAGGGGATCCACCATGGCCGGTGCTCCGGGGGTGACATCCCAACATTTATTTTTGCCAGGAATCTGCTCAATTACTAAAAGGTCATACTTGGTGGTTTCAACGCCGTAGGGACGGGCCACTGCAATTACTTCGGTTTGCTCGATCGCCGTTTCGGTGAAAGTGCTGGCAGCGAGGGGAGTTAAGGGAGCTAGGGCAGCCCCGACAGCCATGGCCAGGAGGGGGTGTGGGAAAAATTTCCAATTCATAGGACAAATAGTCAACGTGGCATAGGATTGTTAACCCCATCAAGCCCGAAAATGTTCCCCAACGGAGCCCCGGAGAGACAGTCTGCGGGTTGGAACAGACCGCCTGGGAACCGAGCTCAGTCAAGATTGCTAGCCTATTCTACCAAACAGGTCCACGGTGCTTTGCCCCTGTCCTAAAAATCGAGGAATGGCAATGTCCTTGGAGCTTTTCTAGCGGTTAGGGGGAGAGGATGTCAAAATGGAACAACATAATACAGGTGACATTCTCGTTTTTCTATGGATACCAAAGCTTTTAAACGATCTCTGCACCACTCCGACAATTACCACCGCAAGGGATTTGGCCATGGGGAAGAGGTGATGGGGGTGATGAATACGGAATATCAAAGCCACCTAATCCAGGAAATTCGTCAAAACAATTACCGCCTGGAGCGGGGGGATGTCACCATTCTGTTGGCGGAGGCCTTTGGTTTTTGCTGGGGTGTGGAACGGGCCGTGGCCATGGCCTACGAAACTCGTCAGCATTTTCCTGGCGATCGCCTTTGGATCACCAATGAAATTATCCATAACCCTTCGGTGAATCAACGACTGCGGGAAATGGAAGTAAACTTTATTGATGTGGTCAACGGGGAAAAAGATTTTAGTGGGGTGGCCAAGGGTGATGTGGTGATTCTGCCGGCCTTTGGGGCCAGTGTGGAGGAAATGCAACTCCTCAACGACCGGGGTTGTACCATTGTGGATACCACTTGCCCCTGGGTTTCCAAAGTCTGGAATTCCGTCGAGAAACATAAAAAGAAAGAGCACACTTCGATCATCCACGGTAAATATAACCACGAAGAAACCATTGCCACTAGTTCCTTTGCCGGTACCTATTTAATTGTTTTAAATATGGCCGAAGCCCAAAAGGTTTGTGATTATATTCTCCACGGCGGCGATCGCCAGGAATTTTTGGATTATTTTGCCAATGCCCATTCCGTTGGCTTTGATCCGGATGAGGATTTAGTCCGCCTGGGGGTAGCAAACCAAACCACCATGCTGAAAAGTGAAACGGAAATGATTGGCAAATTGTTTGAAAAAACCCTGCTACAAAAGTATGGCCCGACAGAGTTAAATAATCATTTTATGAGTTTTAATACTATCTGTGATGCTACCCAGGAACGGCAAGATGCCATGTTTGATCTGGTCAAGGAAGACCTGTCGCTAATGGTGGTTATCGGTGGTTTTAATTCTTCTAACACCACCCATCTCCAAGAAATTGCAGTGGAACACGGTATTCCTTCTGTGCACATTGACAGTGGCGATCGCATTGGGCCGGGCAATCGGGTGCACCATAAACCCCTGGGTAAGGATCTGGAACTGTTGGAACCCTGGCTACCGGCGGGCAAAATTACAGTGGGGGTGACCTCCGGTGCTTCTACCCCGGATAAGGCGGTGGAAGACGTGATGAAAAAAATTCTGGCCATTAAGGAAGCTGAACCGGTGTTAGAAGTTGCGGGATAGGGATGGATCCGGGCTGGTTTGGCTGTTGAGCATGAGGCGCAAATTTTGACAGCGCAGCAGTTCGTTAAAACTGAGGGTGCTGCGGTTTTCGATCCGGGCGGTGTTTTCGATCGCCGTTAACAAGGCCTGGATGGCCTCTTTTTGGTTATAGCCCCGACGTACCGCCACTTTGAGAGCTTGGGCATCAGCTTCGATTTCCCGTTCATTACTTTGGTAACCCCGCCAAATTTGCTGGGCCGCCAAAGCCGTCAGACCACCGGCCACCACCATACCGACGCCATCCCTCTGCCAAAGCTGTACCCCCACGGCGATCGCCCCCGCCACGGTCAATCCCTGATACAAATCCGGCTTGAACCAGCGGATATTAACCAAACGACAGACCACGCTCAGCATGAGTAAATCCCGTTCCTGGATGGTCAACTCCCACCAAAGACTGAAATTAATTTTCACCAGGCGATCGCCAAATTGCCAAGGCTTAGGAAAATCACAATCGATCACCCGGGACTGTTTCGGTTGGGCATGGAGTTTGACTAGCATCCGCCCTGAAGCCGGCATCAACTCTTTCAGACGACGAATTTCCGTTTCTTGGTCACTGCCTTGATAGGTTCCCTGGCGGTTCATGGTGATTTAAATCTTAGCTAGCATTGACTTCAAGTCTGACACATACTTTCAACAACGTTAAACAATAAATGTTGGCAATTATTATGGCAATGTTTAGCGGATTGTATGCCCTTTCCGTTTCGGCTTGACGCCAAAGGAACCGTTTTGGTGAACAATTAATGAACAATCGTCAAAAATCCTAGTCAGTGGCCTAAAGCATTCCCCCCCTTGTACTTTCAGTCTGGCCCCTTACTGCACCCCCCTGGAGGAAAATGACCAGTTGACCGATCGCCGCCATCTTGACTTTTCCCTGTTCCCCACCATCCATGGCCCAGAATATTCTCCCCGCTCTCCTTGACCACATCCGCCAAAGCCCCCAACAACGGCTCACTTTTGCGGAGTTTATGGAGTGGGTACTCTATCAACCCAATTACGGCTATTACAGCAGTGGCCAGGTGGACATTGGCATTCGAGGGGATTTTGTCACGGCGATCGCCTTGGGGGCCGACTTTGGGGAACTGTTAGCTGAGCAATTTTTGGAAATGTGGCAGCGGCTGGGGGCACCAGATCGCTTTGATCTTTTGGAATTGGGGGCGGGAACCGGGGCCTTTGCCCAAACCGTGTTGGCCCAGGCGCAAAAGCTACATCCAGAATTTTTTGCTGCCTTGCAGTACCACATCATTGAGGAGTCCGCCGCCCTCCGCCGCAGACAAACTGAGCTATTAGGGCCCTGGCGAGAAATGGGCAAAATACAATGGCAAACTTGGCCGGAGTTGGCCAATGACAGCTTAGTGGGTTGTTGTTTTAGCAATGAATTCTTCGATGCTCTGCCTGTCCATCGGGTGGGCATCAAACAAGGGGTTTTGCAAGAGCAGTATATTGAGGCAGGGCCAACGGACCTGATCAGTGTTTGGGACGACCTGTCCACTGAAAAATTAGTGGATTACTTTGCCAGCTTTGGTTTGCAACTGACCAGTCCCCCCTACGGGGAAAATTATGAAACCGAAGTCAATCTAGCCGCCCAACAGGCCCTAGAAGAAATCGCTCGGGTTTTAGCCCAGGGGTGGGTATTAACAGTGGACTATGGCCATCCAGCGGGGAAATACTACCATCCCCAACGCAGCGGAGGCACTTTGCAATGCTATTTTCAACAACGGCACCACGACAATCCCTTTGTCAATTTGGGGCAACAGGACGTCACTGCCCATGTCAACTTCACTGCCCTGGAATGGTGGGGAGAATGCTATGGTCTGAACCGTTTAGACTTTAGCCAACAGGCACCTTTTTTGATGAATCTTGGCCTTGGCGATCGCCTAGCAGACCTATCCAGTGGTCAGTATGATTTGAACGAAATTTTTTCCCGACGGGCTATTTTGCACCAATTAATTGATCCCAATGGTCTTGGTAAATTTGGGGTGCTATTACAGGGTAAGGAGCTAAATACCTCGATGAAGGAACCAACTTTGCGGGGTTTTAAGCCCCCAACGGCATTGGAAATAGGAAATTTACCAATAGCGGGCTAGGCGGCAAACTTCCCCCATCGAGAAATTCTAGGCAGCCAGCCCCCGTTGTTTCAATAGGGTTTCTCTTTTCTTGCGGGCAATTTCCTGGAGGTCGATGTTTTTATCGGTTTCATCGACAATTTCCCCTGTTAAAACTTCAATCACATCCTCTAAAGTAACCACCCCGGCAACGCCGCCATACTCATCAATAACCACCATCAAATGTTCCCGCTTTTCTTGGAATTGTTTAAGCAATTTATCGGCCCTCATGCCCTCGGGCACAAATTGGGCTGGTCTGGCTAGCTCACCAATGGTTTTATCCCCTTCCCCTTGGATTAAAGCAGTTAATAAATCCTGTTTGAGGGCAATACCTAGCACTTCGTCAATATACTCATCGATAATCAAAATCCGGGTATGTTGGGATTGGATAATATCCTGTTGACATTCCCCTAAAGTTAGTTCGCCCAAAAGATAGGTGATAATCACCCTTGGGGTCATTAAATCCACCGCCATTAAATCATTGAGCTGGAAAACCCGTTGAATCATTTGTTCTTCATCCCCCTCAATTACCCCTTCTTTGTAACCAAGGGTAGCTAGAAACTTAATTTCCGCCTCGTTGGTGCTAGGCATTCTTTTGCCGTGGGTAAAGGGATTGGTAATCTGCTCAATTAACCACACCAGAGGAGTAAAAAGTAAAGTTAAAAATCTCAGGGGAATGGCGATCAACAGGGCGATGTTAGTGGCGTATCTTTCCCCTAGGGTTTTAGGAATAATTTCACCAAAAACAATAATCAATAGGGTCAAGACCCCAGAAAAAACTCCCATCCAAGCATCTTGCAGGTGTTTGGCCGCCAGACTGCCGATGGTGATACTACCGACGATATTAAAGATGTTATTGAGTACGACTATGGTACCAATGGGGCGATTCATCTTGTGGCGAATGGCCTGCAGGGCGATGGCAGAAGGATTATTTGATTGGGACAACTGCCGCACTTTGACCAGGGGCACAGAAAACAAAGCTGCTTCGGAACAGGAACAAATACAAGAACCTAATAAAACAACGAGAATAACCGCCAGAATTTCCAGCATAAAAGCCCAAAACGAATCTACCAAAATTATAGACCATGGCTATTTTCCCCTAGACTGGAGGCCTAAGGACAAAATCTTCACGAATTCTGCACATTCTTCTTTCCCATGGCTGACCCCACCAAAATCATTGTCATTGATGATGACCCCACCGGTTCCCAAACGGTTCACAGTTGCCTATTACTGATGCAGTGGGATGTGGCAACTCTGCGGCGAGGCCTGCAGGATCAAAGCCCGATCTTTTTTATCCTCAGCAACACTAGGGCTTTGCCTCCGGCGGAAGCGGAAGAGGTGGTAACGGAAATTTGCCAGAATTTAAAACTGGCCCTAGCGGCGGAAACCGTTGATCACTACTTAGTGGTGAGTCGCTCTGATTCTACCCTGCGGGGCCATTACCCCTTGGAAACGGATGTGATTAACCGGGAGTTGGGGCCCTTTGATGCCCATTTCCTCGTGCCAGCTTTTTTTGAGGGGGGCCGGGTAACGAAGGACAGTGTTCATTATTTGATTGTGGACGGTGAATTGGTGCCAGTGGCAGCCACGGAATTTGCCCAGGATTCGGTGTTTGGCTATCACCATAGTTATTTGCCCGATTATGTGACAGAAAAAACCCAAGGTAAGATTGGAGCCGCCCAAGTGGAGCGCATCACGCTGGGGGATCTTAGTAATGCTGATAATGCTTCCTCGGATAAATCCCTAGGCGATCGCCTGATGGGCTTTAGCCATAATCAATGCGTGGTGGTGGATGGGGAAACTCAAAAAGATTTTGATTGCCTAGCGAAAAGCCTGCTCATAGCCAGTGGCCAGGGCAAACATTTTCTGTTGCGGAGTGCGGCCAGTATTCTCACGTCCCTTGCTAATTTGGGACCCCAGCCGGTGGCTCCAGTGGCCATGGCTAGCTATAAACCTACCGACCAACCAGGGGTAATTTTGGTAGGCTCCCATGTGCAAAAAACCACGGAACAGTTGATGACATTGCTCAAGGACGAAACGGTGCAGGGCATTGAAATTCCAGTGCAACAGTTGCGGGATCATCCCGACAGTGAAGCCGAAATCATTGCCAACGCTTTAACGACGGTGAACGAAATTCGGGCTGGGGGAAAAACACCGGTAATTTACACCAGTCGGGGGGAATTAAGTTTTGCTTCGGTGCAGGCACGGTTAGACTTTGGCGTTACCCTGTCCCAACTGTTAATGAAAATTGTTCAACAATTACCCCAGGACATCGGCTTTTTGATCAGCAAAGGAGGTATCACTTCCAATGATGTACTCAGTGTGGGACTACAGTTAACTTCTGTGCGCCTGTTGGGGCAAATTATCCCTGGTTGTTCTTTGGTTCGGACCGCACAGGATCATCCCCGTTTTCCCCTTTTGCCGGTGGTGTTATTTCCCGGTAACGTCGGCAATGCTCGGGGTTTAGCTACGGTCTATGAAAGGTTGTCCCGAAAGTCTAATTCTTGAGACATTTTTCTTGATTTACCCTAATTATTATTGTCGGTTTCCCTACTCATAACCTGCTTTGACCAGGGCTGGTGGATTTTCAACTAGGCCTTTTGCTATTGGCGATCGCCGGCCGTGGATAACAGCGACTTTACCCGTTCCTCACACAAAATTACTGCTATGACCATTGGCATTTGGGTATTGGGAGATCAACTTTGGTTGGGGCAAGCGGCCTTAAAAAGCTATCAAGATAATCGCTCACAAGTCCCCGTTCTCTTGATTGAATCGGCAGAATTTGCCCGCCAACGGCCCTACCATCGCCAAAAATTAGTGTTGGTTTGGTCCGCCATGCGGCACTTCGCAGAGGAATTGAGGGCCGAGGGCTGGTCGGTTACCTATGAAATCGCCGAAGACTTCCTCACTCCCTTATACCATTGGCTCAAAACCCAGGGCATTAGCCATCTCCAAGTCATGACCCCCGGCGATCGCCCCTTTGAAGCCTGGTTACGGTCTCTTAGTCTGCCCTGTGAACTGACCCTATTGCCCAACAATCATTTTCTCTGGTCCAAGGAAGATTTTGCTGCCTGGGCTGGCGATCGTAAGCGCCTATTGCTAGAGGATTTTTATCGGGCCGGACGTAAACGTTGGCAAATTTTAATGGCAGACGATCAACCCGTGGGGGGCCGCTGGAATTTTGATCAAGATAATCGTAAGCCTGCCAAAAAGCACCTTTCTCCCCCCATGCCCCTCTCCTTTCCCCCCGATGGCATTACCCAGCAGGTGATCGAACGGGTGAAACAATTAAATTTGCCTGGCCATGGGCAATTATCTGGCTTTCAATGGGGAGTCAGCCGTCAAGATGCTCGGCAAGGGCTGCAATACTTTATTGATGTCGGTTTGAGTCAATTTGGCACCTACCAAGATGCCATGGTGATGGGGCAGAAAACCCTATGGCACAGCCTCATTTCTCCCTATTTAAATTTAGGATTGTTGGCTCCATTAGAAGTTATTGAAGCAGTTACCAACGCCTTTGCCACTCAAAATATTTCCCTGAACAATGTTGAAGGGTTTATCCGTCAAGTTTTAGGTTGGCGGGAATATATGCAGGGCCTTTATCAATGGGTAGATGAAGACTACGGCCAGAGTAATTGGTTTAACCATGACTTTCCTTTACCTGAGTTTTATTGGCAATCCAGCCAAGCCAAAATGAATTGTTTAACTACCGTTTTAAAACAGGTTGAACAGACGGGATATGCTCACCATATTCAACGGTTAATGATCCTCAGCAATTTCGCCCTAATTGTCGGCGTCAATCCTCAACAACTCCAGGAATGGTTCCATGCGGCTTTCATTGATGCCTATGATTGGGTAATGCAAACTAATGTGTTAGGAATGGGGCAGTTTGCGGACGGAGGATTATTGGCATCAAAACCCTATGCTTCCTCTGCCAATTACATCAATAAAATGAGTGACTATTGCCAACAATGTCCCTACAATCCCAAAGCCAGAACTGGCAAAGATGCCTGTCCTTTTAATTATTTCTATTGGGACTTTCTCGCACGACACCAAGAAAAACTACAGCACACTGGGCGGATGGGCCTTATTTTGGCTAATTTGAAACGTATTGATCCAACCGAAATGTCGGCAATGCAGAAGTTGGCAGAGGACTGGCGTCAGGCCCATGTAGGCCCATGCCCATAGCAAATTCCCATTCAAGACACTCCAGGACGTTAAAACAATACCTAGATTTAAACTTTTTTCGGTAAAGGATAATGGGCGTTGAGCCAGGCTTCTTCCTGTTGCCGATCGCCTAATTGTCCGTCTAGGCAGGCGTTCAATAAATCGGTCAGAATTTGTTTGAATTGAGGTCCTGGTTTATAACCGAGCGCTTTGAGGTCATGACCAGTTAAAAATGGTGACACTTGGCATAACTGGCTGAAATAAAACCAAATTTGCTTTCTTAAAACCTTGTGCCCCCTGGCGGCCACTAGAAATAAATTGGCGCGGTCATAACCTTTCAAAGTCTGGTAAATAACACTAGGCCCGGGACATTGCTGGCAACCAAGACTTTTGGCGATCGCCGTTTCCATGGTTTCCAGGTTAGCTAGCCCATCAATCATGGTCTTGGGTAACTGTAATCCCGTGGCAATTTTGATCCGTTCCTGTGGAGGTAAAGCCCCCAATAAAATACCTAGTCGTAGTAACCAATGCTCCAATTGTCGTTCTGGATCTAGCCAGCGTAACCAGCGGGATAAACAGCGCACTTGCCACCATAATTGCTCCGTTAGTTTTAGCTCTGGATGGAGACATTTGAGGGCATCCAAATCCGCCAACAACGTTAACGCTCCTTTCCAATAGGGGGCTTTGAGGATAATAGAAAGCTCCGCCTTTAAACGGGTGGTCAAGGCCGGGGTGGGATGCTCCGTTAATCGCCAACGTTCATACACCCCACTGGCGATCGCATAGCGGATATAGGTTTCCGTTTGGGGTTCCAGGTCAAAACCGAGGCGCACCACAAAGCGGACAGCTCGATAAATACGGGTGGGGTCTTCAATGAAACTATTGGCGTGCAATACCCGCACCTGTTGGTTGTGCAGGTCGTTCATGCCACCAAAAAAGTCCAGCAATTTGCCAGGGCTGGGATTGGTGAGACGGATGGAAAGGGCGTTAATGGTAAAATCCCGCCGGTATAAATCCTGACGAATGGAACTGGCTTCCACCTCCGGATTAGCCGCTGGGTAGGGATAAAATTCTGTCCTCGCAGTGGCAATATCTACCCAGAGGGAGTCTAGCTGGGGATCTTTATGCCAGAGCAAGGCCGCCGTTTGGAATTCTCCATGCACCGATAACCTCGCGCCGGGATAGTCCCCCTGCAGAGCTTGGGCTAATTCCACCCCGGCCCCCACATCAGCCTTGGTATGGAAACCGTCCACCACCAAATCAATGTCTTGGAAGGTAATATTTTGGTGTTTTTTTGCCCCCTGGGAATGGCGGAGCCACAAATCCCGCACTGCTCCCCCCACTAGATATAAATGCCAACCCCTGGCTTGGGCCTGGCAGGCCGCTGTGGTTAACAATTGCCAAGTGGCCGCCGGTAAATGGGTTTTTAAAAGTTCTAGTAAGTTGCCCTGACCAAACTTTGGAAGGGAAGTAGCCAGGCGATCGCCAAACCGTTCCGATTGCTCCTGTTTATCCTGCAATAATTGCCGCAGCACATCGGTGCGGGTAACAATGCCCACCAGGGTATCCCCCGCCATGACCGGTAAGCGCCCCACATCGTCGGCCACCATAATGGCTTCAATGCGAGGCAGAGGAGTGTCAGGATCGATGGTTTTAACGTTACGGGTCATATAACCTTTCACTGGGGCATGGCTGAAGCCGTGGTGCAGAGCTAAATCTAAATCCCGCCGGGAAATGATGCCCACCAATTTTTCCTCCTGGTTAACCACTGTCAAACCGGAATGGCCATAGCGAAACAAAATCCTTTGGGCCTGCTCAATAGTGGTGTGGGGTCGGATAGTCCGCACCGGGGAAGACATAAAATCCCTAGCCAATAAGGGTTTGGGAATTTGTCTTTGCAAACCTTGATAAATATCCGCCATGACCTCCGTGGGTTCGATATCCCGCAAATTCACCGCCGCCGCCTGGGCATGGCCACCACCACCATAGGGTTCCAGCAGTTGGGTTAAATCGGTATCAGGAATACGGGTGCGGCCAATGAAGGAAAAGCGTTGGTTGTTATTACTCGCTCCGGTTTTTTCTTGCTCTCCACTGCTTTTCGTTTTATCTTTGCCTTTGTCGTAAACATGACCCAGCAGTAGGGCGTCACATTCCGTCAGGGATAATAACCTTTCCGTGAGATGGGATAACCCTGGCACAAAGCTTTCTGTGGTTAATAAAACCGAACCAAGCCAATAGCCCCGTACCATTTCTTTGCGGAGATTGTGCATGGCTTCTGCAAATAAAAATTGTAGGGGAGGGGGAAATCCAGGGTCAGCGTACTCCCCAATCAAACGTAAATTGGCTCCCTGTTCCATCAACCAAGCCAGGGCTTTCACGTCCCGCACTGTGGTTTGGGTAAAGGTTAAACTGCCCGTGTCCACATGGATGCCCAGGGCCATCACGGATGCTTCCACCATGGAAAGGCTGATGTCCGTTCTTTGTAATTTCTCCACAATTAAAGTGGTACTGGCTCCCACCGCTTCCAGTTCCAAAATATTCGCCTCAATATCCCTGGGACTGTTGAGGTGATGATCGTAGATGGCAATCTGTTGCACATGGGGTAATGTTAACCAATCCGCCGCTTTGCCCAGGCGATCGCCTTGTTGATTATCAACGATGTAGAGAGAGCGAATTTTATCGGAGTTAACGCTACGGAGTTCAATCAGGGGAAATTCGTTACGATGGAGCGCCAAAAATTGCCGCACCGTGGGATGGGAACCCCCAGTGAGCACAATGCGACTGCCAGGATGGAGTTTAGCTAGCCCCACCGCCGCTCCCAACACATCAAAGTCTGCCGTTTGGTGACAAAGGATTAAATCCATGGTTTTTGGGAAAAACTTCGATCACAGCCAAAGAGCAGCATGGCCTTTTGCCTCCAACAACGGTGGTATAAACTTTGACGCCCCGCCTACCGACCATGGCATCCCAACAAGTATTTGTGGGAAAAAATTAAATATATCGGGTTAATTGGATACGATAACGTTCCTTTTTGGTGACTGTAATTTCGCCTATTTCTAGTCTACCTTTACCCCGATAGGTAACTAAATCTCCTGCTTTGAGGGCGTAGCTAGACTGGGTAATGGGCTTCCAATTAACCTGCACATTGCCCTGGTTAACCGCATCGGCCATTTTACTGCGGGACAAGCCAAACCCCGCCGAAGCAATGGCGTCCAAGCGCAGGGAAGCTTCCACGGTGGTCATTTCTTTAGTTTTGGGCGGGCGAATTTTTAACTCTTCCAGGGTAATAGCTTTAGCTTTAACGGGGACAGTACGCACCTGGTTTAAATGGAGACTGACAAATTCCGCCACCTCCGGCATCACGATCACCTGGGCTCCCCGTTCTCCCAATAAAATAATGTCCCCCACTTTTTCCCGCACTAACCCTGTACCCAATAGGGCTCCTAGGAAGTCCCGATGACTGGCAGGATCAAAAAGAAAATTACCAGCTACATCCAGGGCTGTCAGGGGGATTTGCTCCGTTTCCAGCGGTATTTCCGCCCTAGCAATGGCTAACCTCTGCCGTTCGGCTTGGGGATAACCCCCCCAGGGTAAAAAATGTAATTCCGTTAGGGTGCCAAAACGAGCTTGAATTTCCGCAATCAGGGGCGGCGCACAAAAATCCGTCACCACCACTTCCCAGGTACGCAAGGCCTGTTCCGCCTGGTCAATTACCCTGGCGATCGCCTCCCGGTCTGGGGCTCCCTTCAACAAAGCTTCTCTTGGCAACATCGAGCAACGGCATTAACTGACAAATCATTTTGGTAACTTTGGTGGCCTGTTTGTCAAGGGGCTACAATGCGCCTATGTGTTCGCCTCCAAAGACAAAGGCAGTGTCAGTCCCTTTTTTGTGATCCCTGACGATGACCCAATCACCTATTCTGGCAGAATTAAGCTCCTGGCTCCGGCGATCGGGACAGGCGATTTTATTGTTGGGCAATACTACCTTTCAGCTTTTTACCGGCAGAATTGATGGACGCAACACCAGTCAACAGTTAATGTTTGTGGGTCCCGCTTCTCTGCCCATTACTCTGATCACCGCCGCCGTCATTGGTATGATTTTCACCATTCAGGTGGCCCGGGAATTCCTGGCTTTTGGGGCAGGTAGTGCGGTGGGAGGAATTTTAATGCTAGCCCTAGGGCGGGAGCTATGCCCAATCATGACAGCGGTGGTGGTGGCAGGACGAGTCGGTTCAGCTTTTGCGGCCGAAATTGGCACCATGCGCGTGACGGAACAAATTGATGCCCTTTACATGCTCAACACCAACCCAGTGGAGTATTTAGTTATTCCTCGGCTCCTGGCCTGTTGCATTATGGTACCCACCCTTAGTGTGCTGGCATTGGTCACCGGCATGATGGGAGGAGCGTTAATTTCCAGCAATGTTTACGGCATTGCCAACCAGGTATTTTTTGAGTCAATACAGACCTTTGTCACTCCTTGGGATATATTTTGTGGCCCCATCAAGGGCATTGTGTTTGGCGTTTTAATCGCCATTATCGGTTGTAACTGGGGTTTAACCACCAGGGGCGGAGCTAAAGGAGTGGGAGAATCCACCACCGCTGCAGTGGTAACTTCTCTGTTAGCAATTTTTGTGAGTAATTTTCTGATGTCTTGGATTATGTTCCAGGGCAGTGGTTCCGGTGCTGTGCTGATGGGTAATTAAACTTTTAACCTAGGCGATCGCCGTTGGGGGACAAAACCGCCCATCAATCCTGAGAAAAGGACAAATTCTTAAGGTCATCAGCACTCAATCCAGTCAGACTGATTACCTCCGGTATTGATAGTCCTTTGTTGATTAGCCTTTGAGCAACCTCTAGCTTGCCTTCTAGTTTGCCTTCCAACTTTCCTTCTAACTTGCCCTTGAGCAAACCCCGTTGTTCTCCTTCCTGCAAAATTTCCTGATAAACGGCCGATTCTTTCATAATTTCGCTCCTTAGGATGGTCTTGATTAATTCTGACTTAACCCTTAATCCCCCAAAGATAGCGGCGGCGGTGGTCAAGTTGGCTTTCGTGCTTTTATCTTCAATTGTATCCAGGGTAAGGGCAACCTCCCGCAATCGTTCCGTAGCATTCTGGGTTTGAGTCAAAACCGCTAGGGGCAGGAGTCCAGGACTGGTCAAAAATGGCTCCGGTGATTCTTCCCACAAACGGATGACACGATAGCGATGGGTGGTTTCTCCCAATTGAAAGATGTCCTGATAAACCAAAGCAGAACTGGTTTTTTTTAGATAAATGACCACTTGATGCATGGCTTTGTTTGGAAACCGTCGATGGACCCGCACCCGATAGTCCAGCATCCGAAACCCCATAGTTTCATCCGGCTCAGTCTGAAATTCCAGGTGCAAGACCAAATCCTCCGACTGCTCCAAAATTAGCGCGTCCGCCCGAATTGGTTCCAAGGAAAGTTCCTTGGGGCTTAAGGTGGTGAGGGCCACAGGTTTACCCAGCAACCACATGGCATAGTCTGAGGAAAAGGTTTCTGCGAGATATTTACAAACGTTGTCAAACATTTCGACACTTTATCATTGATTGCTATGGTTTTCCCTGACTTTATGAGTCGAGCTAAATTTAAATTTTTTGATCTTTTGTGAACATTTAAACTTATTAAATAAAAATGTTTTTAAAAAGAATTAATTGGAGTCAAGTTTATGCATGAAGTTAGTCTGATGGAACAAACTTTGGCGATCGCCATTGCCCAGGCGGAGGACCATGGAGCCAGCAAAATTCACCGTTTAACCCTACGAGTGGGACAGCAGTCTGGGGTGGTGGCCGATGCCCTGCGGTTTGCGTTTGAAGTGGTGCGGCAAAACACCATAGCCGCTGAAGCTGGATTGGAAATTGAAGAAATTCCCGTTACCTGTCATTGCCAATGGTGCCAAGAAAATTTCCAGCCGGAGGATTGGATTTACCGCTGTCCCCAATGCGACCAGATTAGCCAAACAGTACTGGATGGTAAACAATTGGAACTAGCTTCTCTAGAATTGAGTTGAGCCTCGGCCAAGTCCCAACCCAGGTAAGAACCGCCGTCACCATGGGCTGTGTTAAATTTCTTTAAGCAACCGTAGCTCAGCTTTTCCCAAGCTGAATTAACTACGACCAATCATCAACTGAATTAAAATGATGTTTCCTCTACTGGCCCTTGAGATTCCTGAACCGGTCAAAATTTATGGCCAATTTGGCCATCCCATTATGATGTGGGCGCTGTTCTTTACTTCGGTGTATGCCATGTGGCTGGGCTTCCAGTCCCGACAAATTCGCTCCGCGGAACCGGAAAAGCGGAAGGAGTTGATCCAAAAAGATGTTAAGGGTAAGCACTTTATCCTTGGCTCTCTCCTACTTTCTCTGATGGTGTTGGGCACCATTGGCGGCATGGCTGTTACCTATATCAACAATGGCAAACTGTTTGTCGGCCCCCACTTACTCGTTGGTCTAGCTATGGTCGCTTTAATCGCTACGGCGGCGGCGTTGGTACCTTGGATGCAAAAGGGTAATGAAACGGCCCGCTTAACCCACATCACCCTGAACGTCACATTGATTGGTTTATTTGGTTGGCAAGCTTTCACTGGGGTGGAAATTGTCCAAAGAATTATTAGCAAATTGGGTTCCTAGGTCGTCACTGTTTTGCAAACTTTGCCCGTATTGACCAATCCCGTTGACGTTTTAATCCTGTCCAATGGCCCAGGGGAAGTGACTACCTGGGTCCGTCCCGTTGTCCATGCTTTACGTCAATTGCCGGCTGGCGATCGCCTGAGAATTTCGGTGATGCTTTCCCCCTGTCCCCATGCCATGGGTAAGGAAGCGGAAGTGGTGCGTAGCTATGCGGAAGTGGATCGGGTGCAGGGCAGTGAGCATTTTTGGCATTTCTTGCTCTGGGGTAAAACGGCGGAGCCATGGCCCTGGCATGCTCAGGGGGTGGTTCTTTTTTTGGGAGGAGACCAATTCTTTGCCCTGGCGATCGCCAAACGTTTAGGCTATCGTTCCGTGGTCTATGCCGAGTGGGATGCCCGCTGGCCACGCTGGATTGATGCCTTTGGGGTGATGAATGAGCAGGTGCGCCAAGCTTTACCCCAGGCTTATCAAGCAAAAGCCGCCGTGGTGGGGGATTTGATGGTGGATGTGGATGCCACTGATTCCCCAGTAGATCCATCGGCCAAACCGTTAATTGGTCTACTGCCCGGTTCCAAAGCTACTAAACTCAGCCAAGGGGTTCCCCTGGAAGTGGCGATCGCCGTGGAGTTGCATAAAACCCATCCCCAATGTCAATTTGTGCTCTTTTTAGCGCCCACGGTGGATTTGTCCCAATTGCGGAGCTACGGCCAAGTAAAAACTAATCCCTTGGTTAGTTCCATGGGCAACATTGAAGTGGAAGTGGTGGAAAAAGAGGGGCAAGAACCTTATCTGTTGACAACAACGGGGTTAAAAATTGATATTTGTCGCCAATTCCCCGCTTTGACAGAGCTGAAAAAACTAACTTTTGCTTTAACCACAGTGGGGGCCAACACGGCTCAACTGGGCGCTTTAGGCATTCCCATGGTGATTTTATTACCCACCCAACACACGGAAGCTCTCAAACATTTAGACGGCTTGCCGGGGTTAATTGCCCGCATTCCCTGGGTGGGTCCCCAATCCACTCGCCTGATTAATTACCTCATTGCCAAGAAAAAACGTCTTTTCGCCTGGCCCAATCTCTGGGCTGGTCGGGAAATTGTCCCGGAATTGTTGGGGGATTTAACTCCTGCTGGGGTGGCTAGTCAATTAACCCCCTGGTTGGAGCATCCTGAGCAGTTAGCCCAGATACGCCAACAATTACAACAGGTACGGGGAAAATCTGGAGCGGCGATCGCCATGGCGGAGTTAGTAATGCAACAAATTACAGTCCAGCAGGAACAAGGGGGCACCAATTTGACAAAGTAGCTACCAACTCAGACAATAGAAGATCGCTTGTCAACTATCCCGCTCGGATCAGGTTACGACAATCATCAGCAAAAAATGCCAAAGCTGAGGGGTTTTTCCTGAAATTCGTTGGAATAAATCGGAGAACTTAACGGCGGCATACCTGTACGGCAATCTACGCAAATAAATTATGAGTTACGCCATTATTGAAATTGGGGGCACCCAAGTTCGGGTCGAGCCCGGCCGTTTTTACGAGATCAATCACCTCGACGGCGCACCAGAAGACAGCTATGTTGTCGACAAAGTGTTACTGGTCAAAGACGGCGACAATGTCACTATCGGCCAGCCCTACGTCGCTGGGGCCACTGTGGAAGGGGAAATTCTCTCCCACCGTCGGGGTCGCAAGGTCATTGTTTATAAAATGCAACCCAAAAAGAAAACCCGCAAAAAACGGGGGCACCGTCAAGAATTAACCCGCCTGTTGATCAAGTCCATTTCCGTCAACGGTAAGGCGATCGCCGAGGCCCCCGAAGTGGATGCTAAAACCCCAGTGGTGGCAGGTTAAGACTGACCAGCTAAAGCCGCCCAAATTTGGCTAAATTGTAGATTGGGCTAACAAAAAAGCCCATAACTACCCCACTCAACCAACCTAATCAGGATCATTAATAACCATGGCACATAAGAAAGGAACGGGGAGTACCCGGAACGGTCGGGACTCTAATGCCCAACGCTTGGGAGTCAAACGCTACGGTGGTCAAACCGTCACCGCCGGCAGCATCATTGTTCGTCAACGGGGCACCCAAGTTCACCCAGGCAACAATGTTGGTCGAGGCAGTGATGACACCCTTTTTGCTTTGATTGATGGTGTGGTTAAGTTTGAGCACAAAACCAGAAGCCGTCGCAAAGTGAGCGTATATCCTGCCACTGCTGAGTAAACTTTCATTCAGTTGAAGTTTTGAAAATCCTCCAAATTTTGGGGGATTTATTATTTTTGCCGTGGAAAATAGGATTACATCTTCACTTTTCCCTAATCGGGCAAGCAATCTCCTAGTTATTCCACCGGAGTGGGTAAGGAAATTTAAATGGTTTTTGGTAAATTTAAATAGATTTAAGCAATAACTTCAGACCTTGCAGACTGGTCTCCTTGATTTTTTCCACCTATGAAGCCTTATCTTGCCGTCCCCATCGAGGATTGTGGTGAACCCCTCGCCCCCATCAATCTTGAAGGTGTTAAGTTGCTTAAACCCCACCCCTACGAAATATTAGGAGCGGATTATCAAGGGCGATCGCCTTACGTGTTGCGTACCGGAGTGTTAAAAAGATTAGGCCAGGCTCGTTTGACTTTAGCTGACATTAAACCAACTTGGGAGATTTTAGTATTTGATGCCTACCGCCCGATCGCCGTGCAACAGTTTATGGTGGATCACACTTTTGCCGAAATTGTGGCTAGGGATGGTTTACAAGGCCAATCATTAACCCCTGAGCAAAGAGAAAATATTTATCAGCAGGTCTACCAAATTTGGGCTGTGCCCAGTTCCAATCCCCTCACTCCTCCCCCCCACAGCACCGGGGCGGCTTTGGACATAACGCTACTGGATGGATCGGGACAACCTGTAAATATGGGAGGAGAAATTGATGAGCTATCAGCCCGTTCCCAACCCAATTATTATCAAACAGCCCAGGCAGAGAGTGACTCCCAAAAGGAAGAGTTTAAACTCTACCAGCAGCGGCGGGAGCTATTGAACACCATGATGGAAAGTGCGGGATTTCTACGCCATCCAGGGGAATGGTGGCATTTTTCCCTGGGGGATCAACTCTGGGCCTGGCAATATAATCAACACCATCCCGATCGCCAAAAGATTGCCTATTACGGCCGGGTTGAATGAGTTTGAATATTGATCAATTTTTATCGGAAAAATCTAGCCAAAATTTATCGTTTAACAAACTTTCTAGTTCCCCAGGAAAAGGAGACATATCTGGGAAAAATGTGTTGGGATAATCTTCTCTCATTGCGGCTAAAGCATCTTGGTAAGACTCAGGGAAAATTTCCAGCACAAACCCCTTCAGACTGGGAGAGCTTTTCAATCGTTTTTTAATTTCCTGACGAAAATTGCGAATTTCAATTTCCCACCCCCGAAAACACTCTGGACAATCGACAAAACAACGTTTCAACAAATGCTCTAGCAAACGGGATAATAAACTATCAACAGCGTGACGTTCATTTCTACCCAAAGTTTCTATTTCCTCAATTAAGTTATCCCAATCAACTTGAGAAAAATCCTGACATCTTAAGAGCTTGGCTGTTTCCTTTGTCCACAGGCTGAAGTCCTGCTCATAAAGTGTTTTTTGTTGTATGAATACCATAACTATTCAGCTCCTGGAATTTTCTTGATGCAACTACTTTTTGCCATCGAAATGAGTAATTCTTAGCCCATTATCTTAAGTGATAAATTTATCTAACTAGCGATCGCCAATGGCCACAAATTCTTTTACACCAAAAATTGCTTCCCGGTGACGGTACCATTTGAATTCCAGGTAATTATGGAACGGGTCAGCTAGGAAAAAAGTGCGATGTTCTGTCAATTCCCCTCCAAAACGGAGCTTGGGCGGTAAATGATAGGCAATGCCCTGGGCTTCCACTCTTTCACAGAGGGCAAACCAATCCGCCTCAGCAGTGAACACTAAACCAAAATGCCGGGGATAAATGCCCTGTTGTTTTACCAACGGCTCCAGGGTAACGTGGGCCACCACTTGATGGCCATAGAAATCCAGAATTACCGCCTTATCGGTTTCTCTGCCGGCCTTGGCTCCCAGGCGATCGCAGTAAAATTCCTTAGTTTTCGGAATATCATTAACGGGGATGGCGAGGTGGAAAATAATAGGGGCTGTCATCGGCATTGCACTCCAGCCTTACAAATAAATCAGCACTGACCCTCCCATTCTAAGCTTCTTGCCCCTTGCCTTTGCCTGCCCCGTCACAGGCTGTTAACTTGACCTCTTTTTTTTGCCTTTTGGAGTTAGGCTGAGAATCCCCCTGTTTGTCGATCGCCCGGTTACCCCGCCATGGCCTACGAACCTCTGCACCATAAATATCGCCCCCAGACCTTTGCGGACTTAGTGGGCCAAACGGCGATCGCCGCTACGTTGAGCAATGCCATTGCCCAGGAGCGCATTGTTCCTGCTTACCTATTCACCGGCCCCAGGGGAACGGGCAAAACCTCTTCGGCGAGAATTTTAGCCAAGTCCCTAAACTGCATTGCCGGCGATCGGCCCACGGCCACCCCCTGCGGTCAATGTGCTACCTGTCGGGCCATTACCAACGGTTCCGCTTTAGACGTCATTGAAATTGATGCGGCTAGTAATACAGGGGTAGATAATATTCGAGAAATTATTGAACGGGCCCAATTTTCTCCAGTACAATGTCGGTACAAAGTATATGTGATCGATGAATGTCATATGCTTAGTACGGCCGCATTTAATGCTCTATTGAAAACCTTGGAGGAGCCGCCGGAAAGGGTTGTTTTTGTTTTGGCCACCACCGATCCCCAGCGGGTGCTACCCACCATCATTTCCCGTTGTCAACGGTTTGATTATCGCCGCATTCCTCTAGAAGCAATGGTTAACCACCTGCGCTACATTGCTGGGCAAGAAAATATTAATATCGACCAACCAGCTTTAACCCTAGTGGCCCAAATTGCCAATGGTGGTTTGCGGGATGCGGAAAGTTTGCTCGATCAACTAAGTTTACTGCCCGATCTAATTACCCCTGATAAGGTTTGGAATCTGGTGGGGGCAGTGCCAGAGCAGGATTTGTTGACCCTCCTAGAGGCGATCGCCAGTGACGATGCAGAAACACTATTGGGCACCTGTCGGCAAATTTTAAACCGGGGACGGGAACCCCTGGTGGTATTACAAAACCTAGCAAGCTTTTACTTAAACTTACTTATTGCCCAAACTGCGCCCCAACGGTCGGATTTAGTGGCGGTGACAGCGGAAACTTGGCAAGCACTCTGCGGTCTGGCTCCCCAGTGGGAGAGGGGGGTAATTTTACAAGGACAACAAAAACTGAAGGAGAGTGAAATCCAAATTCGCAATACCACCCAACCCCGACTCTGGTTGGAGGTGACCCTGTTGGGCTTGTTACCATCAGCCTGTGCAGTAGCAACCGTTGCAACTCAGCAATCTTCAGCCAAAGCATCTGGGGTCCAACGGACAACCCAGGCAAAACCCAGTAATGTGGTCGCCTTTCCCAGTGGCCAGCATAACCGTCTGACGGTGGTGGATTCCCCCATTACCCCGCCGCCCCCCATTCCTGAAACCGTTGCTGTGGAACAGGAGGAAGTCGTAGATGACTCCAGCTCGAAGCCAACCAACTACCATGGCGACTTAACTCAACTGTGGGCAGAAACCTTAAACAACCTAGGCGCTCTTAGTCAGTCCTTATTTAAATCCTTTGGTGCTTTAGTTGGTTTAGTGGGCAACAATGCCACTGTGAGTGTCACCACCCAACAATTGCTGAAAATTGCGGCAGGTAAAAAAGATGAACTGGAAGCGGCCCTGGGGCAGGCCTGTGGCCAATCGGTGAAAGTTAATTTGGTAGTGGGCAAATCATCTAATCCAGAGCAGTCTTCCGTTAGTACTCCTCCGCCCCCTAGCCATACTAAACCACCAGCTTTTACCCCGGAACCGAGTCATCCTCCGACAAAAACCGTAGCGTCTACTCCCCCTGCATCCCCACCGATCGCCTCTGGAACGGCCACCTCAGAAATTAAGCCTTCCCCCCGACGGGAATCCCATAGTCAGTCCAGACCAACACCGCCACCGGAACCAGTCAGCGAAGCCCTTCCTCCAGAAAATATTAGTGAAACTGCCACCCGTAAGGCGATCGAACAGTTTGCCAAAAATTTTGACGGGGAAATTGTGGCGTCCGATGCTACTCCTCAACCAGGGGCCGATAATGGCGATGATGTGCCAACAGCACCAGCCCAGCCTCCCATGGACCACAACGGGCATCTTCAAACGAACCAACCCACCGTGCTCAACCGACCGGCGATCGTCCCGGAGGAAGAAGAGGATTTACCTTTTTAGTGCCTGTTGCTCAGGTCTGATTTCCCCTAACCGGACCTATGGCTTTTCGGCAAAGAAGCCCTTAACTTTTTCCACCCCCGTTTGCACATCCTGCCAAGACAGCTTGAGCAGGGAAAACACCCCCACAAATACCAGGGCAATGCCAATCAAAAAATTACCATCAGCCAAAAACAAACCCACAATGACAATGAAATAGGGGGAAAGAATAGCACTAACTTTTTCCACCACCTGGACGGTTTCGGTCTGTTTTGGTTCATTCATGGCCGGTTGTTCCAGAAAAATGAGCAGGTTGATACACGATCATCCCTTGGAATTATACTGGCCCGCCAGGGGAGATCAAGCAAAGACCAGCCTATGGCGATCGCCGAAGGGGGAGTAAAACAGCGGTGGATGGGTTAGGAAAACGGGGTAAAATCAACAAGTATTCCTATGCACAACTCTGCCCTAAAGCCACTGTGACTGAAGCCAAAAGTTATAAAGACACCGTTAACTTGCCCCAAACCCGCTTTGACATGCGGGCCAATGCCAGCAAAAGAGAGCCGGAAATTCAGCAATATTGGCAGGAAAAAGGAATTTACGCCGACCTAGCAGACCATAACCCCAAAGATTTGTTTGTGCTCCACGACGGGCCGCCCTACGCCAACGGCGCTCTCCACATGGGCCATGCCCTCAATAAAGTCCTTAAGGATATTATCAATAAATATAAACTATTACGGGGACACAAGGTCCATTACGTTCCCGGTTGGGATTGCCATGGCTTGCCGATTGAACTCAAAGTTCTGCAAAGTTTAAAAAGCAGTGAAAGGGCGGAGTTAACCCCTCTCACCCTGCGCCACAAAGCCAGGGATTTTGCCCTCAAAGCCCAACAGGAACAAGCCGTGGGTTTCCAGCGTTATGGCATTTGGGGGGATTGGAAAAAGCCTTATTTAACTCTGACCCCGGAATATGAAGCGGCCCAAATTGGCGTATTTGGAGCCATGGCCCTCAAGGGTTACATCTATCGAGGCCTAAAACCCGTCCATTGGAGTCCCAGTTCCCGCACGGCTTTGGCAGAAGCGGAGTTGGAATACCCCGAAGGCCACACTTCCCGCAGTATCTACGCCACCTTTCCCATCGTTAAATTAGGGGAAAAAGCCGGTGCACTGGAGGAATACTCCCATAATTTAGCCGTTGCCATTTGGACAACCACCCCCTGGACCCTGCCGGGAAACCTTGCAGTGGCGGTTAATGGTCACTTGGACTACGCCGTAGTGGAAATTCAGTATCCCCAGTTACCGAGCTCAACGGGGACTGAATACGTCATTCCCGCCGGCCCATTGGCATCAGAGAACAAAAGGGACGCCAAACCACAATTTGTCATTGTGGCGAAGGATCTAGTGGAAAGCCTAAGCAAAACCCTAGATTTAGTCCTAGACATTAAGACAGTTATTAAGGGCGAAATTTTAGAATATTGTCTCTACCAACATCCTTTATTTGATCGCCAAAGCCCCGTGGTGATCGGTGGAGATTACATTACAACGGAATCTGGCACAGGATTAGTCCACACCGCCCCTGGCCATGGTTTGGAAGACTATATGACTGGGCAAAAATATAACTTACCCATTCTCTCTCCGGTGGATGGTCAGGGCAATTTAACCGAAGAAGCTGGGGAATTTCAGGGCTTAAACGTTTTAAAGGACGCTAATCAAGCCATTATTAATCGCTTAATTGCCGAAGGAAGTTTACTCAAAGAAGAAGCCTACGAGCATAAATATCCCTACGATTGGCGCACCAAAAAGCCGACTATTTTCCGCGCCACGGAACAGTGGTTTGCCTCGGTGGCAGGTTTTCGGGATCAAGCCTTAAAAGCAATCAAAGAAGTTACTTGGATTCCTGCCCAAGGAGAAAATCGCATTACCCCCATGGTTGGCGATCGCAGTGATTGGTGTATTTCTCGCCAGCGGGCTTGGGGAGTGCCCATTCCGGTATTTTACGATGATGAAACCAATGAGCCTTTGTTAACAGAGGAAACCATTAACCATGTGCAACGGATTATTGCCCAAAAAGGGTCCGATGCCTGGTGGGAATTGACCGTAGAGGAACTGCTACCGGAAAAATATCGTAACAATGGCCGTACCTACCGCAAAGGGGAAGACACCATGGACGTGTGGTTTGATTCTGGTTCTTCCTGGGCAGCGGTGGCGGACAATCGGCCAGAATTGAAATACCCGGTAGATTTGTATTTAGAAGGTTCCGACCAGCATCGGGGTTGGTTTCAGTCCAGCTTGCTCACCAGTGTGGCGGTGAATGGTATTGCCCCCTATAAAACGGTGTTAACCCATGGTTTTGTCCTCGATGAAAAGGGCCATAAAATGAGTAAGTCCTTGGGTAATGTGGTAGATCCTTACCAAATCATCAATGGCGGTAAAAATCAAAAGCAGGAACCCGCCTATGGGGCAGACGTTTTACGGCTTTGGGTGGCGTCGGTGGACTATGCCAATGATGTGCCCATTGGCCAAGGCATCCTGAAGCAGTTGGTGGATGTGCGCAACAAAATCCGCAATACGGCCCGATTTTTGCTTGGTAATTTGCATGATTTTAATCCCGAAACCGATGCGGTTAATTATGAAGATTTGCCGGAATTAGACCGCTATATGTTGCATCGCATGACGGAGGTGTTTACGGAGGTAACGGAAGCCTACGAAAATTTCCAATTCTTTAAGTTTTTCCAAACGGTACAAAACTTTTGTGTGGTGGATTTATCCAACTTTTACTTAGACATTGCTAAAGACCGTTTGTATATTTCTGCCCCCAATGCTCCCCGCCGCCGCAGTTGCCAAACCGTACTCCAGTTAGCGCTGGAAAATTTGGTCAAGGCGATCGCCCCGGTGTTGTGTCATTTAGCGGAAGATATTTGGCAATTTTTACCCTATGAAAAACCAGCGGAATCGGTGTTCCAAGCCGGTTGGGTGACGATGGATTCCCATTGGGTGCAGCCAGAATTAGCCCAAACCTGGGTTAAGCTACGGCAACTACGTACAGAAGTTAATAAGGTGATGGAATCGGCCCGTACCGCTAAGGCGATCGGTGCGTCTTTGGAAGCTAAGGTCTTAATCCACACTAACGACGACCATTGGTCCCAATTACTACAGCGTTATAACCGAGAAGAATCCAATCATGTGGATACTCTGCGTTATTTGTTGTTGGCTTCCCAAGTGGAATTGTTGGAGAATACGGCTGGAATTGATGACTTGCAATTTAAGACTTCAACAGATGCGTTAAGCCTAGGCATTACCAATGCAGATGGTCATAAATGTGAACGTTGCTGGAATTATTCCACTCAGGTGGGTAGTTTTAGCGACGATCCCAGCATTTGTGAACGGTGCAATGAGGCTCTCCAGGGAAATTTTTAATCTCCATGCTCTGAACAGAGTTAATTGAACCATAGCCATAATTCAAGGGATGGTTTCGGGGGTTTTCACGCCCCCCTTCCTTAATTTGAAACTGCCAACGGACTCTTAACTCAAGGGAAAAGAGTAGCAAAATTATTCCATTGACACCTGAAAATTCACCCAGGCAGAACGGGAAGAATAGGGTTCCACCCAGGCCAATTGCTCGCCGCTATTGAGGGCATTGCGGGGGCCACTCCAGGGTTCCAGGCAAAGATAGTCCTTCCCCGCCACAGTCCAAAACACCAGGGTTTGGTACAGTTCACTGAAGCTAACTTCTATCTTTACATTCCGGTCTGGGTCGACAAAATTGGCCCTTGGCTGGGAGATTTGGGTAAAGGCTAAATCCAATTCCGGGGCAGTGAGATCCAGTTGACCACCATAGCCATGGCGATCGCCAGTTTTTTGGTCTAGGTAATCATCAGCGGGAATTGCCAACGTAACTCCCAGCTTCTCTCGGCAAAAAAAGTAGGGATGCAAGCCGAGGGAAAAGGGCATCCGCTGATCGCCAAGGTTAGCAATACGTTGCTCAATGCGGAGATTATGGCCCTGGAGTTGATAGCTAAAAACTAGTTCAAATTCAAAGGGAAAAGCCTCGAGGGTGGCATCATTGTGGCTCAACCGTAAATCCAACTGGGCGCTTGCTTGGGTTTGCTGGCCGATTACTTCCCAGGGTAGATCCCGCGCAAAACCATGTTGTCTGAGGCGATAATTTTTGCCGTCGTAGTTGAACTGATCATGGGGCAGATTGCCGCAAATGGGAAATAAAATCGGGATTCCCCCCCGCACCGACAGAGATGGATCTTGAAACCGCTCTTCGTCAAAATATAGGACGGGTTGACCTTGAATGGTCCAATTGGTCACCAGACCGCCCCGCCCCGGCACGAGGGAAAGTCGAGCCAAACTTTGATCATCTTCCAGATGGTAGGTTAACGGGCGATCAGGGGTAAAACTAATGTTGTACATGGTTAACAGAGCACCTTACCGTAGGCTTCCACCTCACTACAAACTTCGTAAATATTGGTAACCGGAGGAATATTGAATAAAGGGCCCATTTCATCCAGAATTTTGCGGTGGACTTCCGTTTGATTCGCCTCCATATCTTCGATGGTATTCCAGAGAATCACAGCAATGCCTTCATCGGAATTGGGTTTTCTCAGTAGGAAGGCACCCTTAAAGCCGCTTTTATAGGTGGAAATTGCCTTTTCATACAACCGTTGGGCCTCCGCAAACCGACCGGGTTTAAATTCTCCGATCGCCACATAGGCGCATTTATGTTGTAGGCAGTCAAAAAATTCGGCGGACATGGTTGTTCTCTCCGGCGGTGAAGGGGCTTTACTTTACTTATACGCCTAGGCTTTGGCCAGCAAGACAAATTAGTCATTATTCTTAACTTTCCCCCTGCCCAGGGTAAATCCCCGTTACCACAATGGCGATCGCCCCCAGAAATTTAAGCAAGTTTTTGCCAAAGTTGAATTTCATAGCATAAATGATCCCGAAAAATATTCCCAGCCTGTAATCCTTCCTGCACCAAGGCTTTGGCTTGTTTACCTAAAAAGTAGTCGAAAATTTTATACAGGGGGGGAACTGCAATCCTAACTAAACTGGCCAAATAAGTTAAAGTTGAAACTCCAAAGGTCTGAAAACTTTGCACACAAAGATCCAGCGTTGGTACAATTTGTTGAGAAATATCATCACTGTCGAGCAGAATAAAACCAGCCTTTTCCATCACCATCTGCAATTCATCTTTAATCAAACAATTGGAAAACATTCCTGTCTGATACTGCGCATTTTTACGAAACATGTCAGCCAGTAGCACATAACCTCCTGGTTTCACCAAGAATTTTGCCCCATCGGCAATGGTATCTGAAGCCATATATTGGGTACTTTCACTAAAAAGCAACAAATCATATTGGGGAGCGGAACTAATCCGTTGTAAATCTTCTATAAATCCTTGGAAAGTGTTGCTATTAAAGCGAGCTTTACCTGCGGTCTTTTGTAAAAAATTGGACTCCTGAAAAGGATCTGGAGCAATGCCTTCCACTTGTAAACCTTTGCTAATTAGCTGACTGGCATTGTCCCCGTTGCCACACCCCACATCCAGTACGGTTTCGATATTCTGCGGTAAAAATGAAAGCAAATGGTCAGTATATTGCTCCTGGGCATGGCGAAGTTTTGCCATAGTTAAATCATCTTCTGTCTCCGGAACTGGTTGCCAATAACCATAGTGGAGATGGGAAGATCCCGTCAGATCTTGATAATACTGAAGCGCAGCGTTTTGATAGCGAGTAACATTATTCATTCAATTACAGTACCATCAAAGCCTAAATAAATAACCGTTGGGGAAATTCCTGGTCGGATTTTTTTCAATGGCAGTCAAACCAAAATTACGATGCTCAAATATAGCGCTAGGCAGTTATGGATACCCCATCTAAAATAATTGACGGAGTAGCACAGGAACCCTGCCAACGGCGGTCTGAACCCAAAGCGATAACCTGACTTAATAGTTCATAAACATTGCCAGAAACCATGGTGTCCTTCACCCTGCCGGTAATTTCCCCATTCTGCACTCGATAGCCCAAATCAACGTTGATGGAAAAATCACCGGAAATATCCGCTCCGCCCCCAAGGATTTGATCGACAACTAAGCCATTGCCCAATTTTTTCAGTAACTGGTCAAAGCTAGCGGTTCCTGGTGTGATTAGCATATTGACCAAACCCGGTTGGGGAGCACCGCCCAAGCTGGGACGAAAGCCGTTACCCGTGGTGGTTGTGCCTAATTTTTCCGCCGTTTCCTGGTCCGTATAAAACTGAGCAATTTTTCCCTCTTCAATCAAAGCAAGTTTTTGGGTGGGGCTGCCTTCATCGTCAAAGGGGCAATCAAAGGGAATGGCGCTGGGATCTTGACTAATATGTAGTCCTTCGATCGCCACAGTTTGTCCTAATTTTTCCGCCCACGGGGATGAACCTTCCGTTACCCGTTGCCCATGGAGAGCTTCCCCCACCGTATCCCACAGTAAACCGGCAGCCCCATTAGTGAGCAAGATGGGCATTTTGCCCCCCTGGATTTGTTGATTAATTTCTGCCCAAAGCAAGCGTTGCCGCAGATTTTCCACTACCTGTTGGACGTCGGCTTGACCCCGGCATTGCTCCCCATCGTAAATAGCCAAAAAATCTTCCCCCCTAATCCATTCCACCCCGAAGTAGTAGCTCAAACTTCTCTCGGTCCAGGTACAATCCAAACCTTCACTGTTGATGAGGCGGGTACTGTCGGTGCTACAGGCTAATTCCCCACTACAAAGCACTTCTGGAAACTCTGACCGTAAACTGACGATCGCCGTTTGGCCCCAATCGATTAATTGTTCGACGGAAAAATCCTCACCCAAGCTTTCCCGATAATCTTGACGGGGATTAGTGAAGCGGGGCGGATTGGGAGGATTCAAGGCTGCTAGGGCCAAGGCTTTTTCAACTAAAACCCCAGGCTCCACCGGCCCATAGGCCACAGCTAAACCGGCCTGACCATTTTTCCATAGCCGCAGGGCCACCCCTTCCGATTCGGAACTTTCCAACTGCTTTAACCGATTAGCCTCAAAAAAAACCGGCCGAGAAAAGGAACGGGAGTAATAAACTTCAGCGCTTTCCGCTCCGGCTCGTTGGGCTTGGTCAAGGTAAACCGATAGATCGGTGGTCATGGCAAAAAATCAAACGTAATTCTTTTCCCATTATCAACCCCCACTGCTGAATGGAGGGCGATCGCCGCCACAATGCAATACCACCAAGTAGTTGACGGCCTAACCCCGTACAATAGACTTCCGTCGTCAACTGTAGTCGCTGGAAGTGCCCCAATCTCCTCAAAACCACAGTTGAACCTTGCCAGACCACTCAAAATTCGCCAGGATCAGTAACACTCCTGCGGACTATTTCTTTATGCTCCTTTCTTCGACGGCAACGGAACTTATTTTTAACGTTAGTAATCTAGGGGTTCTACCGTTCTGGGCCCTGATGATCCTTCTACCGGGATGGCAGGGAACCCAAAAGGTGATGCAGTCATTCATTCCCCTGGCCCTTTTGGCAGTTGTTTATTTGCTCTTATTCATTAATTCCCTGGGATCAACATCGGCCGCCGCCCTGGCTAGCCCGGAATTGGGGGTAATTGCCCAGGCCTTTAGCGACCCCAGTATCATGGCTGTGGGTTGGATACATTACTTGGTGATGGATCTGTTTGTCGGACGCTGGATCTATTGGCAAGGGCGAGAAACGGGCATCTGGACGACCCATTCCCTGATTTTGTGCTTGTTTGCCGGGCCCATCGGTCTTTTATCCCATTTCCTGACCACGGCGATCGTTCAAAAATGGCCAAAATCTTCTTCTTCCCTGGCCTCCACCGATACGTAAACCCGCCAGCCCCAATCTCTGGCCCACACCCGCCTAATTATCTTTGGTGTGGATAACCATCAATAACCGTTGGCAAAAATAGGGGAAATTGTCCACTTCCCCCATTCGCCAATTGATTATGTTTTCAGTGGTGATCCTAGGCAGAAACTAGAACCCTATCGCCACTGGCCGCCTCGTCCTTGGCCCGTAGTTGGGTCAAAATGGCATCGACATTTTTCTTGGCATCCCCGAAGAGCATTTGGGTATTTTCCTTATAAAACAAAGGATTTTCCACCCCGGCATAACCCGAAGCCATACTCCGTTTCATCACCACCACCTGTTTAGCTTTCCATACTTCCAACACCGGCATGCCGGCGATCGCACTGGTGGGATCTTCCAATGCACTGGGATTGACCGTGTCATTGGCTCCAATCACCAACACCACATCGGTTTCGGGGAAATCTTCGTTAATTTCGTCCATTTCCAGCACCACATCATAGGGCACATTGGCTTCCGCTAGTAAAACGTTCATGTGACCGGGAAGACGGCCAGCGACGGGGTGAATACCAAATCGAACGGCAATGCCCTTTTCTTTGAGCAATTTGGTGATTTCTGCCACGGGATGCTGGGCTTGGGCCACTGCCATACCGTAACCAGGGGTAATGATTACACTCTGGGCATCGAGTAATTCCTCTGCTACTTCTTCCGCACTGGTTTTAGTAACCGTACCAGTTACCTCCTGGGCCGGCCCCGTAGAAGCTTTACTAGAACCTTCCCCAAAGCCACCAAGGATAACGCTGATGAAGGAACGGTTCATGGCTTTACACATGATGTAGCTCAGAATTGCGCCACTGCTTCCCACTAAAGCTCCGGTAATAATCAGCAAATCGTTGGAGAGCATAAAGCCCGCCGCCGCCGCCGCCCAACCGGAATAGCTGTTGAGCATGGAAATTACCACGGGCATATCTGCCCCCCCGATCGCCGCAACGAGATGGAGTCCTAATACCCCGGCAATGGCGGTCATGATTAGCAATGGTGTTAAACCAGCGGGGCTATCTAGTTGCATAAATTGCACACCAAAAATAACCGTGGCCACTAGCAGAGAAATGTTCAAGAAGTGCCGAGCCGGGAGCATGAGAGGTTTACTGCTGATAATGGCCCGTAATTTACCAAAGGCCACAATGGAGCCGGTGAAGGTAACGGCCCCAATAAATACGCCCACATAAATTTCTATTTGATGAATGAAGGCTTCGGAACCCGTTAAACCATTTTCCGGGGCCAGGTAATTAGCAATACCTACTAGGACAGCGGCTAAACCGACAAAACTATGCAGAATAGCGACCAATTCTGGCATGGAGGTCATGGCTACCCGGGAAGCTAGGAGAAAACCGATCACCACAGCGGGGATAATCGCCCCGAACAAGGTGGTATAACCGGTAAAACTTCCTCCCAAAGCAGTGGCTAAAAAGGCGATCGCCATACCGGCAATGCCGTAAAGATTTCCCCGGCGGGCCGTTTCCTGGTTGGCTAAACCCCCTAAGCTGAAGATGAATAATATGCTGGCAGCCACATAGGCTACGGTTTGTAAACTGTTAGACATAGGAATTGTTAGCTTTTACTTAATGTTAATAGTGAAAAAAGTGGTCAATGGTTTTCTAATTCAACAATGTGCTCCAGGGTAACGATAAGGGGGGTAAAGAAAACTGAACGGTTTGCCAAATACGATCAACATTGAGACGATCATATTCATGAACAATACGATTTCTCATACCAATAATTTGTCGCCAAGGAATATCTGTAATTGCTTCTTGAGACTTAACTGATATTCTACGAGCCGCTTCACCGATAATTTCAAATTGGCGATTGACAGCTGATTGGCACATTAAATCATCTTGAAAAGATTCTAAACTAATGCCCATCGTAAAACTTTTCGCGGGTTTGCATAAATAACCTGGTAGGATTCTAAAATTGCCTTTTTTCTAAAGGGATTTTGACTTTTTTCGATGCTGATTCGCTCTACTAAGTCAACTTTCCGGTTAAAGATCTCTTCAAGTTGATCTTCCATATCCACTAGATCTAGAATTGTCCAGGGGACGTTAGGCGCAAAAGAGACTAAAACGTCAATGTCACTGTTATCTAGATCAAAATCATCTCGGAGAACTGAACCAAATAGGGCAAACTTATTTATTTGCCATTGCTGACAAAACGCAGTAATTTTGTCTGGATCAATGGAAGTTCTATATTTAGATGCTACGGAAATTTGCATGGAAACTATCGAGCGATAACGTAGGAAACAGCAATATGGAAACCGGCTTCATGTTGAGTCAATTGAAAGTCTTGGATAATTCTGTTGTCCTTAGGGAATACATCTAATTTGCGCTCAATTAACTCCTCAACAAAAACTCTTAAATCCTGCGTCGCTTCCATACTTTCTGGGTCGAGGGGATTGGCCAAACCCGAAAAAAAACTTTCCATAAGCTTTTCTCGCCCACTTTCAGGAAATACGGCACAATTCCAGGCTAATACTGCCAACTCAAAGAAAAATTCCCTTTCTTCATAGGAGTCTTCATCATCAAGAAAGGGGGCGACAAATTGCTCCAAAACCATAGACATCTTTCTCATGCCCTTCGGTTTTTCAACAAAGGTAATGCCTTTATTCTGCTCATCATTTTCAAGCTTTTCTTTAAATTGATCGTAAGCCGCTAATTCCTTTTTCCTAATAGATTGAGGAGTAGGCTCCCTTCTTGGTGATTTCTTAGCATGGGTTTCTTCGTGAAATAACCGTTGAAATTCTTTCGATTTTCTAGCCATGGTTGAGGACCTCTTAGCTCAAAACAAATTACTTCCTAAACATTTTTAGCATCCGCTGGGTAACTAAAAATCCCCCAGCAATGTTGATTGTTCCCACTAAAATGGCGATCGCCCCCAGAATGGTAGTGGGACTATTCAACGGCCCAGAAATTTGGAGCATGCCGCCGATGATGATGATGCCACTAATGGCGTTGGTTACACTCATCAAAGGGGTATGGAGAGCCGGAGCCACATTCCAAATTAATTGCCAGCCCACCACACAGGCCAACACAAACACAGTGAAGTGGGAAAGGAAAGAAGTTGGTGCCCCCACCCCAATGCCCACCAAGGCGATCGCCGCTAGGGCTAGCCAGAGAAAATTACTAGAGCCAGACTTTTTAGCAGACTTGGCCTCACTTTCCACCACGGTTACCGCTGGTTTAGTTG
>NZ_JADEVV010000087.1 GCF_015207985.1 Synechocystis salina LEGE 00031
CCATCAGTGCATCCCCGTTTGGCGGAAACTTTTAAAAATCATCAGGTTTTATCGGTGAAAATTAACGCTCCCGGTTCCCAAATCATCTTCTCCTAGGTTGAAAGCTGTTTAACTTAATAAGACCTTGGCGGTTAGGCAGAGGTGGGAAAAGTATCATGGTTAATGATTCCCTAATTCTTCTCCAATGAACTTAGCCACCATTAAAGCAACCCTACCGGAACTAATTGGCCGTTACCAGTCCCAGGCGGACTTTATCAGTATCCGGTTGGAACAGTCCGAAGGCACCCAAATTAGCTTACGGGGTAACCAGGTGGAAACTCTCAGTGAGGGCATTGCCATTGGTGGCCAGGTGCGGGTTTGCCATCAAGGGGGTTGGGGGTTTGCCAGTTTTAATCGTTGGGAGCAGTTACGCCAAAGATTAGAAGAGGCGATCGCCGCGGCCCGGTTAATTGGGGACGATGAAACCCTGTTGGCTCCCATTGATCCAGTCCAGCAAACCTTTATTAATCCTTTGACGGGTAAAGACCCCCGTGAGATTAGTTTGGCTGATAAAAAAGCCCTCTGTGACCATTACAATGATCTGCTCCGGGGCACCAGCGATAAAATTACCACCACCCATGTGCGCTATAGCGACAGTCAACAAACGGTGTTACTGGCCACTTCAGAAGGGACTTTGTTGGAGCAATGTTGGTGGGACTTGGAAATGCGTTTTGCGGCCACTGCGAAGGATGGCAATGGGGTGCAAGTAGGTAGGGAAACCACAGGCTCCCGCCGGGGCTATGGGGACTTGGAAAATTTAGATGCCGTGGTGCAGGGGGCTGCGAAACGGGCGGTGAAAGCGTTAACTTTGCCCACAGTGCAGGGAAAAATTTATCCGGTGGTGATTGACCCGATTTTGACTGGGTTATTTGTCCACGAAGCCTTTGGGCATTTATCCGAAGCAGATATGCTCTACGAAAATCCCGACTTTTTGGAAGTGATGAGTTTGGGGCGACGCTTTGGCCCGCCGGAGTTGCAAATTTTTGATGGGGCGGCCCCCCCAGGGCACCGGGGCAGTTACGGTTTTGACGACGAAGGGGTACCGGCCACCACCACCCAACTAATTAAAGACGGCGAGTTGGTGGGCAGACTCCACTCCCGGGAAACGGCAGGGAAGTTGGGGGAACAACCCACTGGTAATGCCCGCTGTTTGAATTACCACTATCCCCCCATTGTGCGCATGACCAATACTTGGATTGGCCGGGGAGCAACCCCTGTGGCCCATTTGTTAGACGGCATTGAGGAGGGGGTTTATGCCCAAAACTGGCTCGGGGGTATGACCAATGGGGAAATGTTCACCTTCAGTGCGGGGGAGGCTTGGATGATCCGTAATGGCCAGCTAGCAGAACCTGTTAAGGATGTGACCCTCTCTGGCAATGTCTTTAAAACCCTGGCTAACATCGAGGCGATCGCCGACGACTTTTATTGGGATGAGTCCGGGGGCTGTGGTAAAGGGGGCCAAAATGGCCTAGCAGTGGGTTGCGGTGGCCCCAGTTTACGCATCCGGGATGTGGTAGTGGGGGGCGATGCTGCCTAGGTCCTTTGCCCCTCCGACCTTTGGGGGCAGATAATACCTCCCCCTAACACCCGATCGCCGTCGTAGAGCACAGCGGCCTGGCCGGGGGTGATGCCAAATTGGGGTTCATCAAACACCAGTTTGATTTGTTGGTCGTCCCAGGGAATGGCATTAACCGTCACCGGAGCAGAACGGTAACGCACCTGTACCTCGCAGCGGATGGGGGCCGTTGGTTCGGGAATGGAAACCCAATTTAACCTTTGCACGTAGCATTCCCCACTGCCCGCACTCTGGCGATCGCCAACAATAACCCGATTCATCACCGGATCGAGTTTAACGACGTATAAAGGTTCCGCCGCCGCGATGCCCAAGCCTTTTCGTTGCCCAATGGTGTAGTGGTGAATGCCCTCATGGTGACCCAACACCACTCCGGACAGGTCGACAATTTCCCCCGCTTTTGGGGCAATGTACTTGTCCAAGAAGTCCCGCATGGAGCCATGGGCTTCAATCAGACATAAATCCTGACTATCCTTCTTCTCTGCTGTGCTGAGGTCAAACTCCGCCGCCAACTGTCGGGTAACGGTCTTGGTTTGTTCCCCCAGGGGAAACAGGGTGGCCGCCAAAATTTCCTGGGACAGGTCATACAAAAAATAGGATTGATCCTTCTGGCGATCGACCGCCCGCAACAACTCATAGCGTTGACTGTCTTCGTTAAAGCGAATGCGAGCATAATGCCCCGTGGCAATTTTATCGATACCAAGGGACTGTTGGGCGTATTGCAACATAGGGCCAAACTTCACCGCCTTATTACATTGGGAACAGGGCAATGGAGTCACTCCCTCACCGTAACCCTGCACCAGATAATCAATAATGTGATTTTGGAATAAATCCCTGGTGTCCACAATTTCGTGGGGTACCCCCAACTGTTCACAGATAGAAGCGGCATCCACCAGCCCTTCCGAACAGCACTGACCCTTACCCTTCATTAACCAGAGAGTCACCCCCACCACGCCATAACCTTGACGGTGCAACAGGGCCGCCGCCACCGAACTATCTACCCCACCGGATAGTCCCACCACTACTTTCTGCGTCATTGCTCGTTTACTCTGCGCTCTAAATTGACAAGGGTTGCTCTAACAAATAGGCCCTAACTCAGCTTAACCTAGAAAAACTACCGCTAAAAACCGATGTAATCCAAAACCCAAGAGTTGGTTATACAGTTGACGGCGATCGCTAACTATTACCATCGGACCTGGCTGACAAAACTTAATCCGATCTTTTCCATGCTTGAAATCAGTTAAATCAAGAAGACAGCAACATATCCATGGGAAATTTTTTGAATGGGTCAAGTGAGATAAAATTATCTTATCTATTTGTTGTCTATTTATGGAGTAAAAATATATGAACATTAATATCTCTATCATTGACCAACGTTTGTTATCAATTGTTGAAGATATTCGCCAAAAAGCTTCTGAAGAATTAGACATAAAAGATGAAAATAGATTTAAACCTCTTGCCTTTGTTTATCTATGTGTTAAGACTATATTAGATTTAGACAACGATGAAGCTTTTGATTGCTTAACCGAAGGAGGAGGAGACTTTGGAGTTGATGCCATGCACATCTCGGAGGAGTATGACGGCGAATTTACAGTTAGTTTATTTCAAGCTAAATATAAAAAAAAGCTAGAGGGGAATTCCAATTTTCCTGAAGAAGGGATAGAGGCACTAATAAACGCCATTCAATATTTATTTAATCCGGCCGCCAAACTAGAATACATTAATGAAAGATTACTCACAAAAGTGGAAGAAGCTCGTAGTTTAATTCGGGATGGTTATATTCCACAAGTTAGAGCGCTGGCTTGTAATAATGGGCTGAAATGGAATTCATCTGGTGAAGAAGCTATTGAGCGTGCTGGATTTGGAGATCAGGTTACATGGGAACATATCAACCATGACCGGCTCGTAAAAATTCTTCAAGCTTCCAGACCTGTAAAAGATACTTTACAGCTGAGTGGAAAAGCTATAGTTGAAGATATGGAGTTCAGCCGGGTACTGGTAGGTAGAATTTCCGTCACCGAAATTGCCACACTTATTGATCGACATGGTGAACGATTATTAGAGCGTAATATTCGTCGCTATTTAGGATTACAGGGAAATCGTGTTAACGAGGACATTCGTCATACTTTAACTAGTGATGAAAAAAATAATTTTTACTTTTATAACAATGGGATAACCCTAACTTGTGACAGCTTTTCATATAACGCACTGCAGGACAGTAATTATCAAGTACGTGTCGAGAATTTACAAATTATTAATGGTGGTCAGACCTGTATAACCATATCTAAAACTTTACAGCAACCACATTTACTTCATCAAAATGCCCAAGCCTATGTTCTTCTTCGACTTTATCAATTGCCCCCTGAAAATGAAGGCTTAGTGCAAAGAATAACCTACGCTACTAATAGCCAAAATCCAGTAGATCTCAAAGATTTACGAGCTAATGATGAACGCCAACAAAGATTAGAAATGGATATTAAGCAATTGGGATTTAACTATCGGCGGAAACGATCTGATACTAATACTCGGTCTGCCGATATCACCTCGGGGGTAGCCGCTGAGGCAGTATTATCTGTTTGGAGAAGAAAACCTCACCAAGCAAAATTTTTCTCCCGTGAGCATTTTGGAAAACTATATGATTCGATATTCACTAAACAATTAAACGGAGCCCAGGTAATAGTAGCTGTTCAACTTTACAGAATTGCAGAAAATCGTCGTAAAAGACCAGAAACCACTGACCCAGACTTTGTTCGCTATGCTTCATGTTTTATTGCAATGCAGATGGGACAAAAACTTTTGAATGAGATGAATGTTCAAATAAAAGATATTAGCCACAAAAATTTTCAATTTACCCAACAACTTATTGAGAAAAATGGTGAGATTTATTTTAATGCTTCATTGCAGGATATTCAAAAGGCACTCGAAGATCTTTATGGAGAACAAGAGATTTCCCTACAGCAACTATCTGCAACCTTCCGGCGCGGTGATCTAATCAGCCGACTTGAATAAATTCTCGTTACTCAAGATGTTTGATTTTAAATATTTTTGCGGGACTGTATTAGTGCGGCTTCATTCTTGATGTCCAAATCTAAAAATTTTTCCTGACTGAGGCGGCATAGTTACAGATAAAACCGATGGAGTTTGTTGGATTTCTATTTGACTATCAGTGGTAAAAATAGACTCTATCCTTTCTATTTTGTCTAAATCTAAAATTTCTGGAGACAATGAAATTTCTGTAACATTGTCTCCCGCATTAACAGCAATAATTAAGGTTTCATCGCCGTATTGCCGCTGGAAAGCATAGCCCATACCTGCCGTGACGAGAATTTTGTAATCCCCCAGTTGCAAACATTGATAGCGATGGCGCAGGGCGATCAATTGACGATAAAATTCCCAACAATCTAAATCCCAATCAGTTTTTGCAGGAAAAACTCGGCGGCAATCTGGATCTGCTCCCCCTGCTAAGCCCACTTCGTCACCGTAGTAAACACAGGGAGCACCAGGGAAAGTAAACATTAGTAGGAGGGCTAGGTTAACGCTGGGGCGATCGCCATTGGCCAGGGTTAAGAGGCGGGCGGTGTCGTGGCTATTGAGCAAATTCAATTGGGTTAACTGAATCTCCCAGGGGTGTCGTTGCAGAAGTTGGCTAATTTTTTCTCCATAGGCATCTGCGTTGAGGGCGGGGTAAGGACGGTATTCTTCCCCCCGTAGATGTTCTTTTTGCAGGCGATCGCCAATGGTGAAGGCCACTGTTGGTTCGGTGAATCGGTAATTCATCACGCCATCAAACTGATCTCCGCCTAACCAAGGACTAGCATCACACCAAATTTCCCCCACAATGTAGGCTTCCGGGTTAATTGCTTTGACCCGACGGCGAAATTCCGCCCAAAACCCCTCCGCTTTGACACAATCGGGCACATCTAAACGCCAACCATCAATGCCTTGGGCAATCCAATATTCCCCTACCCGCATTAAATATTCCCGCACGTCGGGATTATCGTGGTTAAACTGCGGCAAGGCTCGCAAATCTACCCAACCCCGATAATTAGCCGGCAAAGAACCGTCATAGGCTGATAAAGGCCAGTCTTCGATGTAAAACCAATCTAACCAGGGGGAATGGGGCCCGTTTTCCAAAATGTCGTTGAAAAAGTAGAAACCCCGACTGGCATGGTTAAACACTCCGTCCAACACTACTTTCATTTCTCGTTCATGGACAGCGGTTAGTAGGGCTTGCAAAGCTTCATTGCCCCCCAGGAGAGGGTCCACTTGGTAATAGTCATGGGTGTGGTAGCGGTGATTACAGGCGGACTGAAAAATGGGGGTCAAATAGAGAGCCGTAATACCCAATTCCTGGAGATAATCTAACTGTTCAATCACGCCCCAAAGATTTCCCCCCTTATAACCCTGCACTGTGAGGGGAGTTTCCCATGGCTCTAACTTTGGTTGTTGAGCAACGGCGATCGCCTGATGGTGGCCAATGGCAAAACGATCCGGAAAAATTTGATAGAAAACAGCTTTTTTAACCCAATCTGGGGTTGCAACCATGGTGATGATAATCCTCGCTAATACTCTCGCAGGCACAATGGTGGGGGACGGGGTTTTAACGCCAGTTTTTCGATAAACTGGAAGCTCAGTTTCCCCAGGTTTATTCCTATGCTCCGACTTGAACACATCCGCAAAATTTATCCCACCGGCGAAGTTCTTAAAGATGTGAACTGGGAAGTTAAACCAGAAGAACGGGTAGGCCTGGTGGGGGTCAACGGGGCCGGAAAATCCACCCAACTCAAGATCATTATGGGGGAAGTGGAGGCCACTGCGGGGGAAATTATTCGGCCAACGGCCCTGAAAATCGCCCATTTAACCCAGGAATTTGACGTTACCCCCACCCGTACTTTACGGGAGGAAATGTGGACCGTATTCACCGAGGCGAACCAGGTTCAGGACTCCATGCACCATGTCCATCAGGCTATGGAAGTGGCCGATCCGGACACCCTGGAAGATTTAATTCATAAATTAGATAAATTACAACGACAGTTTGAAGCCCTGGACGGTTATCGGTTGGAGTCGCAAATTGAGCGGATTTTGCCGGAAATTGGTTTTGAGCCGGAAGATGGCGATCGCCTGGTGAGTTCCTTTAGCGGCGGTTGGCAGATGCGGATCAGTTTGGGCAAAATTCTACTGCAGGAGCCGGACTTACTATTGTTGGACGAGCCCACTAACCATTTAGATTTAGAAACCATTGAATGGCTTGAAACCTATCTCAAGGGTCTAAAAACTCCCATGGTGATTATCTCCCATGACCGGGAATTTTTAGATCGTCTTTGCACCAAAATTGTGGAAACGGAACGGGGGGTATCCACCACCTACCTGGGCAATTATTCCAGTTATCTCGTGCAAAAGGAAGAAGGTAGCCTGGCCTTGGCCAGTGCCTACGAACATCAACAAAAAGCTTTGGCTAAACAACAGGCCTTTGTGGACAAATTCCGGGCCAGTGCCACCCGCAGTACCCAAGCTAAAAGCCGAGAAAAACAACTAGAAAAAATTGAACGGGTAGAGGCCCCCGTTGGTGGTGTCAGAACCCTTAAGTTTCATTTCCCCCCTGCCCCCCGTAGTGGTCGTCAAGTGGCACTAATTGAAGACATTTCCCATTCCTACAACGATAAGCTACTTTTTCTCGGTGCTAATTTGGAAATTGAACGGGGCGATCGTATTGCTTTTCTGGGCCCCAACGGTTGTGGGAAATCCACCCTCCTGCGGATGATTATGGGCATGGAATCTCCAGAAGAAGGGCAAATAAAAATGGGGGAACATAATATTTTGCCCGGCTATTTTGAGCAGAACCAGGCAGAAGCTTTAGACCTGGAAAAAACCGTGATGGAGACCATCCATGATGAAGTACCCGACTGGAAAAATGAAGAAGTGCGGACTCTGTTGGGACGATTTCTCTTTTCTGGGGAAACGGTGTTTAAAAAAGTGGCCGCCCTCAGTGGTGGAGAAAAAGCCCGCTTAGCCCTGGCCAAAATGTTGCTCACTCCGGCCAATTTTCTCATCCTTGATGAGCCCACCAATCACCTAGATATCCCCGCCAAGGAAATGTTAGAGGAAGCATTACAGGAATATGAAGGCACCGTGGTGCTAGTCTCCCACGACCGTTATTTTATTTCTCGGGTAGCTAATAAGATAGTGGAAATTCGGGATGGGGAACTGGTGGTGTACAGCGGTGATTACCACTACTATTTGGAAAAATTAGAGGCGGAAAAAGCCGAGGAAAAACGTCGTCTGGCCGCTGAACAAGCTGCTAAAAAGCAAGCAGAAAAACGAGCCAAGCAAGCGGCGAAAAAAGCAGAGCAAAAAAGCAAAAACGTCATTGTTCCCTAGTCATCTGGAAAAAACGAAGACGATGGTGTTGTTTCTTCCTCTAACCCGTTGATAAGGGGGAGAAATGCAAGTCTTCAGAACGTGCTTGAAAAGCCCCCCTGACCCCCCAAATTTGGGGGGAAACAGATGCGAAGTCCCCCAGTATTGCCGGAGCTTTAGTGAAAAGATTTAGGGGGCAAAATAAGACTTTACAAACAGGCTCCCAGTATTACCTAAGTTTTAGTGGGTCGATGTAGAGGCTAACCAAAACTGTACCAACAGGCTCTTAAACGTCATTATCAAGGTCTGAGGTGATTTCCCAAATATCATTCTGGACTTTCTCAGGCCAATGGGGGAGTTTGTTCTGTGCCTGGGTAAGTTCCCAAGCCTCGTCGCTATTTAACCAGGGTCTGGGGGTCGATCTGGAGGGACAGTTCAGGTTATGGTGCGAGGATGTGTTAGTTTTTGCACCTCACCATGGTCTCCGTTCAAAATTCCCCCCGCCTGCAGCTTGAAAACCGTCTCCTCAGTCATCCCCAGAGCTATGTCAACCATGGCCAAGATGTCATTGTCGGTTTGCAGCAATGCCCCAAAACTTTGCCCCCCCACTATTTTTATGATGACCGGGGTTCACTGCTGTTTGAGCAAATTTGCCTACTGCCGGAATATTATCCTACCCGTACGGAGGCCAGCATTCTCCAGGCGATCGCCAAGGAATTGGTGCAGATTACGGGGGGCTGTGACTTCATTGAATTGGGCAGTGGTAGTTCCACCAAAACCCGGATTTTACTGGATGCCTTTGCGGAACAAAATATTTCCCTACGCTATATTCCCGTTGATGTTAGCGAAGCGATTTTAAAAGAAAATGCCGAGGCGATCTTAGCTACTTATCCCCAATTAACAGTCCAGGGTTTGGTGAGTACCTATCAGTTGGCCCTGGCATCATTACCCCATCATAATTATCCCCATCGCTTAATGGCTTTTTTAGGCAGTTCCCTCGGTAATTTTTCCGCTGATGATTGTCAAGATTTTTTTGAGCAAGTGGGGCAAGCTTTAGACCCAGGGGATTACTTTTTGCTAGGAGTAGATTTGTGTAAACCTGTGGATATTTTAGAGGCGGCCTATAACGATGCCCAGGGGGTGACAGCGGAATTTAATTTGAATATGTTGCGCCATTTAAATTGGCGTTTCCAGGGCAATTTTGCGTTGGATAATTTTTCCCATCGGGCCATATTTAACCAGCAAAAATCCCAAATTGAAATGTATTTACGGAGTGGCACCAAGCAAGTTGTACGGCTGGAAAACCTTGGTTTAACGATTAATTTCCAAGCCG
>NZ_JADEVV010000109.1 GCF_015207985.1 Synechocystis salina LEGE 00031
GGAGGCCGTCTCGTGGGCTCGGGGATGGGTATCAGAGACACCCCTGGGCCTGCACCGACTGAATATGGAAGGCCCCACCAATTAGGGCAGGGATAACCATCAACCAGACCAGAAGTAAGGCGGACTTTACTCCCAGGAAATATTGCCGATCGCCGGGGGACAGGGATGGATGCATAGGGAAAAGTGATGGGGACAGAGAGAACCTAATTGTGGTCAAAATCTTCGAACTGGTCGAAGCGGTCATCCTGGCGATCGCCAACGGGCCAATCTTCATTTACTCCCCCCACAATTAAACGGCGAATGGGTACGTAATCGAGGGAAAGCTGGTACAGTGCATTGATCAACACATCCAGGGCAATGAGGTCGCTAGTGCCCAAGTCAAACCAACAACGGCCCCAGTGGTCTTGGTATTGGAAGTCCGCCATATTATGCATGGGGGCCATCATGGAACTAGGAAGATTAGCACTGTCATAGTCCAAATAACTCAGGTCAATGCCCGTATCCTGTACTTGAAGATTTTCCGCATTAAAACCCCCTAGTTTGCCTAGGTAAAACCAAGAAGCAAACAATTCTTCCACATATTGTTGCTCTGCTGGGGCAGGATTGGTCTCGAATTCTAGCCAGATCCAAAAGTCAAAGGGATTTACTTCCCGAAATTGCACTTCCATAGGTTGGGGAGATGGTTAACTTTTAAACGTTATTAATTTTTAAGCGCAACGAGTCGGAGGGAAATGGACGGAATTAATCAGCCCAAAAGGGAAAAATTCCGAAAATTTCCAACAATTCGACCAAAAGAAATGAAATAGGATTCAAATATAAGGGGTGATGTCCTCTTGGCAGTCATCGGCCAGGTAGGAAAGGGCCCGGAACCTCAGGCCAATTAACTGTTCGTAGAGGGGATTTAGTTTGCACAGGGGGGGAATATGAACAATTTTGCGCCCAAATAGTTTAACATCCCGCTCGAAGGGACATTGGGGGGGCACCAGATGGCAAATGAAATGGGCCAAACGAGGATCCTGGATGGCCATGGCGTCCAGCCAGTCCTTGACGGGGTGAAGTAAATCGGGATGGGGATGTTCCTCCATTTCGGTTCGATCGCCGTTGGGATCACAGATGGTATGTTCCAATGACTCCAAGGCGTCAATTTTTATCCCTAGGGCTTGACTAAATTCCCGTAATAGCCATCCTTCCACTGGAGAATAAAGGCCGTCGGCGATCGCCACCAACACCGCTGTACGCAGGAAATTTTCCGCTGTTTCCTTGTCGTTGCCCAAGCCTTCCAACAATTCCGCCGGGGTAATGGTCTTGAACAAAACCTCATCTTCTTTATTGCCAAAACCCATCTCCTGGGTGAGGCCAGTAATCATTTGTTGCTCCGATTCACTGAAGTCCCCATCACTCCAAGCAATGGTCAGCAGTCCCCTCAACCAAGTGGCAATTTGGACATCGGTATAACGACTTTGGGTACGATTGGCCATGATTTTCCCCCGGGCAACTATGCGGTCATCAAACACTTAAATCAAACTCTAACTGAAGTGTAGCTTAGAATACGGAGCCCCTTCCCTTCCCTTCCTAAGCTAAAGAAGACTGCTTTGCGTCCTCACCACTCCCCCTACCCCTGTCC
>NZ_JADEVV010000021.1 GCF_015207985.1 Synechocystis salina LEGE 00031
GAGGAAATAGCGCCCCCACCCCCCAGGGAACCTTTGCCGGATCTACGACAATTTGAAGCCCCCCAAACGCCCCAAAATACTAAGCGAGAAGGCACCATCTACTCCCAGCAATATCGCCCTGCCCGACCGAAAGCTGATAAAAACGAGCAATCGGATACCCAGTCCCCTGGTCCAAGGGGTGTGTATGATGCCCCCTATCGGATCATCAATTCTGCGCCAAATCCCCCCGGAACGGGAGAAAGTAACGCTGCTGATGAAGAGGAAGATTGGATTTAAGGGATTTGGCTATCCCCGCAACTGTGGCACCCATAGTCTTAGTCGCAGAGTTGGAATTGGCCCTGGAAAAAGAGGAAAACATTTCCTGTCCCCCGATCCGCTAGGCTGTCAGAAGGACCAGGGTCAATGCATCGCTGCGTCCCCACCATTACCGCTTGACTTCCATCTAGTCGAACTGCCGTGAGCCAAGATCTACCAGCCTCTCCCAATTATTTTCGCCCGGTATTCTTCTCCACCTTCTTAACCATCTTTTTGGCGGAAATGGGTGATAAAACCCAACTAAGTACATTATTGATTAGCGCCGAATCCCAATCTCCCTGGGTAGTGTTTGCCGGCTCAGCCTTAGCCCTCATTTCCACCAGTTTGTTGGGGGTTTCCCTAGGATATTGGATCGCTCGCCGCCTAGATCCACAAATTCTTGACTTTTGTGTGGCTCTGCTATCGTTACTCATTGCTGGACTACTGATGGGGGACGTGGTCAGTGCCTAGTCCCGCCACCGCAAACACCATGCAGCTGAATGCCATTCCCTTTCTCCTGAGCGTAATCTGCTCCCCTCTGAGTTTTTGTTAGACTACATAAATTGTTGATTGATTTGTTGAGTTAGACAAGTCTTTTTTTACTGTTTTTACTTCACTAATTCTATGACTGCCCAAGCCAACAACACAATCTACGGTTTTTCTGCCAATGCCTTGGATGGTTCCTCCGTAGCGATGAGGGACTTTGAAGGTAAGGTGCTATTGATTGTCAACACTGCCAGTCAATGCGGCTTCACCCCCCAATACGAAGGTCTCCAGACCCTACAGAACCAATTTGGCGATCGGGGTTTTACGGTACTTGGTTTTCCCTGTAATCAGTTTGGCCAGCAGGAACCCGGTGGCTCAGGGGAAATTAAAAACTTTTGCGAAACCCGTTATGGAGTAACCTTTCCTGTGTTTGAAAAGGTGGAAGTCAATGGCTCCAATGCCCATCCCTTGTTTAAGTTTTTAACTGAAGCTAGCCCCGGTATGGCCATTCCTTTTTTGGGCAATGCGGAGGACATTAAATGGAATTTCACCAAATTTTTGGTCGATCGCCAGGGTAAAGTGGTCAAACGCTACGGCTCCATCACCAAACCCGATGAAATTGCGGCGGACATCGAAAAGTTGTTGTAATTTTCTGACCCAATTCCCTCAAAATTTTGCCGAATAATAAAAACCAATTTGAACGCTTAAAGGCTGAGGCCGAGGCTCCCTATCGAGGTTTACGTAAATTTATTTACCTCGGTTTGGGGGCTTCTGGCCTGATTGGCGTGTTTATTTTTAGTCTCCGACTCCTGGCCGGCTACGATCCCGCGGAAATTTTGCCTAATTTGGCCCTGCAATTGGGGGTAGTGGCCCTGATGGCTGGGCTATTTCGCTGGGAATCAGGTAAAAATCGGGGAGATTAGGACAGGCTTTTGTCTTCTCCCCTAGAAATTTTGGCGATCGCCCGGTTGAAGTTCATTCCGGTGTGACCATGACATCAGCTATCAATGAACTGCAACGCATTGAGAAAAGTACGAGCCGCATTATCCCTGGTACTATTCAAGGGCTGTATGACCCCCATGGCATAGATTTTATCCCCCACTAAATAGGTACGAAAAATCACCCTTTCCGTATCACTTTCAAACGTGAATTCCGAGCCTTGATAATCTCCCAACGTCACCGGGCGCTCATTCATCAGAGAAAAGGTTTCCGCCGGAGCTACCCTGGCTTGCATGGCGGTAAATAAGGCCATGGGATCGTTGATTTGTTGCTCAGTTAACCCCGTGGCATAGGCCGCCACATAGCGATGATCGTTATCGGTGCTAGTCAAGGTTTGAAAATTTAAATCCCCTTCTGAAGTGCCAATGACCACGCTATCCTGCGCCAAAATTCCAGGGGGCATCCAAAAAGAAACATTGCCTTGGCTAAAAACAATCAACTGCCAATTATTAGCATTGGTACGGATGGGGGGCACACTGCTGGGGGGACTTTGAAATCGCAGAGTGTCTTGGGATTGGGGACGGCCAGTTTCAAAAAAACTCCGCAAATTTTGGTTGGGGGATTGGGCCACCATCAATGGTTCCCTTCCCTGGGCCGTGGCTTGGCATTGACCTAGAGTTAGGCCTCCGACAAAAGTGGCGATCGCCGTGGCTAAAAGTAATGTGTATTTCATAGCAAAGAGTCTAAACAATTAAACAGTTTGATCTGTAAACGATGGGGAGCTTTGATCTAGTTTTGCCCCAAATCAACCGTCAGAGGATTTCTAAAACCCATAGTCCCAACCGTCGGCAAAGGGTTAGATTTGATCTGACCCATATTTGCCCATTTAGTTCAATCCTCCAAATCCTGGTCATCAGCCCCTGGTCTGGCCACGGCATTTGGCCCTGGAGTAGCTGCTGCCGGATGCCAAATAGTCAAACCGAGTAAATGTTTGGAGGTTGGGGCGCTGGCGAATAGGGAAATGCCTAAACCCAGCAGAACTGCTAGGGGAGCAGTAACCGCCGATCGCCAAATGCCAGGAAAGGTAAGCCAGCCCACATTGGAAGCCACGATGACGAGCAACACCGCCGCCACGGTGCCGTAAAAAGCTCCTAGGGCATTGATGCGGGGAAACAAGACTCCCATCAGGAAAATACCCAACAGCGGTCCCAAAAACATGGTGGTGTAGGACACTAAAAATTCCAGTAAATCTTGCCCAGTGGAAGCGGCATAAATGGCGGAAAAAATTGCCACTATTCCCCAAACGATAATTAATCCCTGGGCCACTCGCACGGAAAGAATTTCACTGGCTCGGACGTTGATGTAACGGTCGTAAAAATCCACCGTCATACAAGTTGCCAGAGAATGCAATGCCGAATCAATGGAGGACATGGCCGCTGCAAAAATAGCCGCCACTAAAAAACCTGATGCCCCAGGGGGAACCTGGTTGAGAATGAAATAGGAGAGGATTTCATCGGGCTTAACATTTGCGGGTAAATTTCCCTGTAACTGGTAGAAGCTAAACAGTAAAACTCCCAGCAAAAGGGTGGCCGCCACCCCCACAAAACCAGAAAACCAGCCCAGGAGAATCGCTTTCCGGGCCGATTTTTCATCAGCACAGGAAACATAACGTTGGACCGATTGTTGGTTAGTGCCCGCCACAGCAAAAGCTAAAATGCCGTAGGCCAAAAGGGCGGTGGGCAGAGAACGAATGGAGGCCGGATCCCAATCGAAGTTAAACACCACTAATTTGCCGTTTTCCCCAGCGATGCGCCATAGTTCCCCAAAGCCTCCAGGCACGGCGGTAACTGCGGCCCAAATGCCTGCCCCCAAGCCGACGAAAATCATGCCAAATTGCAACACGTCGGTCCAGACCACCGCAGTGATGCCCCCGGCCACGGTGTAAATAATCGAGACCACCCCCACCATCAAAATGGCAGTGTTCGTACTAATGCCTGTCAGCACCGATAACACCAGGGCGGCAGCATATAAAAGTCCCCCTAGGCGGGCAATGACAAACAGCAGAAAACAAAGGGAACCGAGGGAACGGGTTTTGGCATCAAAGCGTTTTTCCAGGTATTCGTAGGCGGTGGTGAGATTGAGCCGGACAAAAAATGGCAAAAAGACGGCAATGACTAGGCCATAGCCAATTAGATCCCCCAACTGCAATTGCAAATACAAGAAGCCGTGGCCATAACCCTCCCCTGGGCCCCCCAGTAGGGAAGCGGCGGAAAAAGATGTGGCAATGATGGAAAAACCCAGGGCCCACCAGGGAATTTGCTTCGCACCCCGGAAATATTCATCAGTGTTATCTTGTTTGCGACTGGCGATCGCCCCAATGACAATAACAATCACCGAATAGACCAACACAATGGCCCAGTCAATCATGCCCATGAAAAATCAAACTCCTTGGCAATATGGCCATATTCCACCCTACCGGTTTTGTGACGTAGGACACCGCCGGATTGATCCCACCCCTGGGCAAAGAAGGGAAAACAAGTTTGGTGTGATGCCGTAGGAGAAAGTTTAAACGGATTTTTTTAAACTGATTTTGACTACCTTTACAAACAGGCAGCTAAAATGTCCTGTTCCGTTGTGCCGACGGTGCTGATTTCTTCTAAGCCTTGCAACGTCAAATCAATATTGTTGCCACTGCGGGCCACCGGCGATCGGGGCACAAGGGCCAGGGCAAAACGGTTGGGGGGCTGCTCGCCATAGGAGTCTTCCACCACTAAATTCAACGCCTGGGCGGAAACGGTGCCATGGGTGCAAGCAAACTCGGAATAGTAGGCAAAAAAGGCTCCCCTCAGTTGATCACCCCGTACTTGAAAGATGAAATATTCCTGGCCCACCACCCCCGGCTGGGCAGACTCGCCGTAAAAATGCACACCTTGGCGCAGGGGAATATTCTGGGCTGCAACGGCAATCGGAGCGATTAAATTTCCTAGTCCCACAAGGGCAAAGCTTAGTAGGGCGGTGGAAAATTTGGCCAGGCGATCGCCGCTGCCTGGAAGTAGGAAAAGTAACATAATTTTTAGTGGGAGGAGTAAGGTGAATGATTAAATCATTACTTCTAACTTAACAATCATTCACGAAGCTGATCTTCCCTCGACAGTATGATGATCCAAAAATTAACAAACTTTCATCAATTTGCTGATGGCGATCGCCGATAATGCGGACTATATTGCAGATTGCCAGCGATCATCTCGACAGTTTTCAACCTAGCGGGACCCACAACCATGGACAAAGCCATCCGGAAAATTTTTGCCTATCTTCGTCCAGGGGTAATCTTAGTAGTTTGTTTGCTGGGCCTATTGCTTTTTGTGCAGCCAGCCCTAGCTTTTTGTGGCTTTTATGTAGCCCAGGCCGACACCAGTCTTTATAACCATGCCTCCCAAGTAATTATTGCCAAAGACGGCGATCGGACAGTGCTCACCATGGCCAACGATTACCAAGGAGAAGCGAAAGACTTTGCCCTCGTAATACCGGTGCCGGTGGTTTTGCAAGAAGACCAAGTGAACGTGGGGGAAAGGAAAATTATTGAGCGTTTGGACAATTTTAGTGCCCCCCGTTTAGTGGAATATTTTGATAGTAATCCCTGTGACAGTTACGGTGACCGTCAATTTATGGATGCTATGCCCGCTGCCCCCAGCATGAGTCGGGGAGCCCAAGAAAAAGTCAGCAATGAAGCCCTGGGGGTGACCATTGAAAATCAATTTTCCGTGGGGGAATATGACATTCTCATCCTCAGTGCCAAGGAATCCAATGGCTTAGAAACTTGGTTAAGTCAAAATAATTACCGCATCCCTGCGGGGGCCACCGACGTGCTCGGAGCCTACATCAAGCAGGGGTTAAAGTTTTTTGTGGCCAAAGTTAACTTGAAAGAATTTGATCGCCAAGGATTTCAAGCCCTGCGACCGTTGATGATGGCCTACGAATCCCCCCGGTTTATGTTGCCAATCCGTTTGGGCATGGTGAATGCGGACGGCCCCCAGGAATTGATTGTTTATCTGTTATCGCCCCGGGGCGCAGTGGAAATAACCAACTACCGCACTGAAAAAATCCCCTCCAATCTGGATTTACCGGAATTCGTTCAGGGGGAATTTGGACAGTTCTATGGCGCCATGTTCGACACCGCCTACAAACGCTCCAGCAAAAATGTGGCTTTTTTGGAATATTCCTGGGATATGGGCAGTTGTGACCCCTGTTCCGCCGATCCCCTTTCTCCCCAAGAACTGAAAGAAGCCGGGGTGTTTTGGTTGGACCAGCCCGATGCCGACTCCAATTCGACTTTCCGGGGTATGCCTGTGCCCCGCACGAGCAATGTGTTTATCACCCGTTTACACTTGCGCTATACGCCTAATAAATTTCCCGAGGATTTGCGCTTCCAAAACACCGCTAACCAGGATTTATTCCAGGGTCGTTATGTGTTGCGTCGCCCCTACCGAGGGGAAATGAGTTGCACCGCCGCGAAGGAATACCGTCAAACAGTGCAAAAACGCCAACGGGAAGAGGCTAAAACCCTCGCTAATTTAACCGGGTGGCCCCTGACGGAAATTGAGGACAAAATTGATTACTTAGAAGGGCCCCAAGATGCTATTCCCTGGTGGCGTAAACTCTGGCCCCGTTAATTCACACACTGTGGGCCTGGATTTTGACTGAAAAATTCTCCATTGCCCATAATGGTGGATGAGCTGAACCAATTGGTTGAGCTTACCAAGAAAAAAACGTAAATTTCCCACCTAGTCGATCGCCATGGATCCTTTAACCAACTTAGTTTTAAGTGCCGCAACTCTGCCAATTCTATCCGCCCTCGGTTTGGCCCGTTGTTTTGGTCGCCGCAGTGAAGCCCTGGGTAAACTGTCTGAAGAAGTGTTCCGGGGCGATCGCCTGCCGGTGTTGCCCTTTCCCGCTGAGGAAAAAGCAAGTTAAAGTGAACTTACTCCCTCCAGAAATCCTGATGGGGGTTACTGTTCCAATCAACCGATATCATGGGTCGTTTTCCCCACAAATTGCGGGTGCTGTTGACTGTGTACTTTGCCCAAATGGTGGAGTACCGTGCCGAAATTTTCTTCTGGATTTTGTCCGGTTCCCTGCCCCTAATTTTGATGGGGGTGTGGGTGCAGGCGGCGGAGAGTGGGGACTTTACCCTTGATGCTATCCAGGTGGCCAGGTACTTTTTTGCTGTCTTCGTGGTGCGCCAGATGACCACTATCTGGGTAATTTGGGAATTTGAAAAGGAAGTAATTGAAGGGGTTTTGTCATTTCGCTTACTGCAACCGTTAGATCCGGTATGGCACCATATCGCCCGGCACTGGGCGGAAAAAATGACCCGTTTACCCATCTTGGGCATTTTGGCGATTCTTTTTTTCTCTCTCTATCCCGAAGCCTTTTGGTTGCCCAATCCTTGGTATTTTCTCCAAGGGGTAATTGGCATTGCCTGTTCCTTTACTCTCTACTTTTTAATCCAGTACACATTTGCGCTCTGTGCCTTTTGGACGGAACGGGCCAGCGCCCTCCAGGACCTTTGGTTTTTGTTCTACATTTTTCTCTCTGGTGTTATTGCTCCCTTGGAAGCTTTCCCCGACACAGTACGACAGATTGTTTTACTTACCCCCTTTCCCTACGGTGTTTACTTCCCCGCCACCGCTTTGGTTGGTTTACCTCTACCTTTTTTTCGCAGTTTATTAATTATTGGTATCTGGATCGGTCTATTTGCCCTGCTTAACCGTTGGCTCTGGCGCCAGGGCTTAAAACAATATTCCGGCATGGGAGCCTAGATTTTGGCGATCGCCGCCGGATCAACACAGCCAAAGTTACAGTACATAAAAATTGACTGAGAATGGAGGCAATTGTCATTGCATGCGGAGGAATTAAGCAATACTTAGTATCGTGCAGCGGCAAACAATAACTATCAAAGTTTCAATCGGGCTCCCTTTAAAATAGGAAAAGATCAAAATACACCCTAGGTGATCATGGCAACAACAGCGGATGAAGTCTGGCAATTATTGGGAGAGCTAATCCAAGCTCAGAAGGAAACAGAGCGCCAACTTAAGGAGCAACGAGAGGAAGTTGATCACCGGTTTCAAGAAGAAAGGGAGGAGGCAGATCGCCGGTTTCAGGAGCAACGGGAAGAAACTGATCGCTGGTTTCGGGAACAACGGGAGGAAACTGATCGCCAAATCAAGGAGTTAAGACAACAGTCCCAAAAAACCGATCGCCAAATTCGAGAATTAGGTAAACAAATTGGCGGGCTGGGGCAAAAATTCGGCAGTTTTACGGAAGGTTTAGCGTTGCCCTCCATGGAAACCATTCTCCGTGAAAAATTTGGCATGGAAGTGGTCACCCCTAGTGTTCGAGTCAGCAAACAGGGCAAACATATTGAACTTGATGTAATGGCCTATGCCAACGGAGACGTTAAAACAGCCATCGTTGTGGAAGTCAAAAGCCATGCCCGCTCAGAATCCATCGGTCAACTAATTAACCATCTCCAGTGTTTTCGAGAATTTTTCCCTGAACACCAAGACAAAAAGTTATATGGCATCCTCGCTGCGGTGGATCTGTCCAATGCGGTCAAAGAAGAGGTACTCAAGGCTGGGTTATACACTGCCCGCATTCGGGATGAAATCTTTGAACTAGATACCCCCGCCACCTTCCAGCCTCGGGTTTGGTAATGGCAGTGCTAAGGCATAAGCAGAAAAGACGTGGTTTGGATTGCCCCCAGGATAACCAGATAAAATGGGAACCTAATCACCCTTTTGCCTAAATCTGTGAAAACCTTAGCCTACGCTTCCCCTGCTGATCTGTTTGCTTTTCCATTGGACGACTTCCAACAAGAGGCGATCGCCGCCCTGGATCAAGACCAGTCAGTGGTAGTGTGTGCCCCCACAGGGTCCGGTAAAACGGTGGTGGGAGAATATGCCATCTATCGGGCCATTGCCCGGGGAAAAAGGGTTTTTTATACCACCCCCCTCAAAGCTTTATCCAATCAAAAAATTCGGGATTTCCAGGAAAAATTAGAGAAGTTAGGCCTAGAAAATGCTGAACAATTGGTGGGCTTAATTACCGGCGATACGGTGATCAATGCCGATGCTCCAGTGGTGGTAATGACCACGGAAATCTTTAGGAATATGCTCTACGAAACCCCCATTGGGGAAGTGGGGACTTCTTTGGAAGATGTGGAAACGGTGGTGTTTGACGAAGTCCATTACATTAGCGACCGGGGCCGAGGCACCGTATGGGAGGAGTCAATCATTTACTGTCCCAGCACCATTCAACTGGTGGGTTTGTCCGCCACCATTGGTAACCCAGAACAATTGACAGAATGGATTAACCAAGTCCGCACTGGGGTATCCCTGAAAGTCTTGCGTCAAGGGGAACAACACAATGATTCTCCCCCCTGTGTATTGGTCAATTCCGATTTTCGTCCGGTGCCCCTCACCTTTCACTACAGCACCCGCAAAGGTTTATTTCCCCTGTTGAATGAGAAAAAAACCGGGGTTAATGCCCGTTTACTACCCAAAGCTGGCAATAAAAATACCCGTTCTGGTAAAAATCGACGGATGCGTCGGGAAGATTGTCCCTATCCCCTGTTAGTGATGCAACAGCTACAGGAAAGGAATTTGTTGCCGGTAATTTATGTGATTTTTAGTCGTCGGGGCTGCGAACAGGCGGCCCAATCCTTGGAAGATTTATCTTTGGTGGAACCGGCGGAACAGGAAAGTATCCAACTGCAACTGCTCGATTTTTTCTTTGGCAAAAATCCCCTACTGCGGCAGAAGTTAGAACGGGATTTGGCGGATAGTTTACCGGATATGGTCCAAGCGGTCATTACCTATTTGGATTATCCCCAGGATGGTGCGGCCGCCCAAAAACTATTAACTGCCCTGGCGATCGACCCGGAAGGTATGTTCAAACTCTGGGGCTGGATTGCCCAATCTTCCCCCATGACTCGGTTGGAGCAGATTGAACCCCTTTTACGGGGCATTGCGGTACACCATGCGGGTATTTTGCCGGATATGAAAACCCTGGTGGAAAAGTTATTTGAGCAGGGCTTGATCAAAGTTGTGTTTGCCACGGCAACCCTATCGGCGGGGATTAATATGCCAGCCCGCACGACGGTGATCTCTGCCCTCTCAAAACGGACCAATGAAGGGCACGCCATGCTTAGTCCTTCGGAATTTTTGCAAATTGCGGGGCGGGCCGGGCGGCGGGGGATGGATATCGAAGGCCATGTGATTACGGTGCAAACTCCCTTTGAAGGGGCGAAAGAGGCATCTTACTTGGCCCTAGCGGAGGCAGAACCGTTAAAGAGTTGGTTTACCCCTTCCTATGGCATGGTGCTGAATCTGTTGCAAAAACATGATTTGGAAGAAGTAAAAAGTCTGCTGGAGCGGAGCTTTGCCGAATACTTGGCCCAGTTTGCCCTGGAACCCACCAAGGTGGCGATCGCCGAAACGGTGAAAAAATTATCCCAATTGGATATTAAGTTGGCGGGCATTGGGGAAAAGGATCTACGCAGTTACGAAAAATTCCGGGGACGATTGCGGGAAGAACAAAGATTACTGAAAATCCTGGAGCAACAGGCAGAAAAAGAACGGAAGCAACAGTTAAAGGATCAACTCAAAACCCTGACACCGGGTCAACTTTTATATCTCAAAGGTCGCCACGTCAAAACCCATCAACCTCGTTTAGCGGTCATTGTGACTCCCTTGGCCCCGGCCCATAATCTGCCCCAATGGTGTTGCCTAGCCAGTGATAACCGTTGGTACCACGTCACTGTGGGGGATATTTACGCAGTGCCCATGGGTAATTTTTCCCCAGCCCAATGGCAGAATTTGACTCCACCCCCGGCAGAATTGTTGGCTCCGGGTAAACCAGTGAAAGGCGATGAGGAAACTTTGGCGATCGCCGAGGGATTAGATCCCCAGGCCTATCCCTTGGCCCCGAGCCCAGAATTAGTGGAGCAAAAGGCCAGGGTAGACCATGTGGAAACACTGTTGGCGGTTCATCCCCTGGCTAGCCAAAAACATCCCGGCAAACTGTTGGAGCAGTTCCACCAACGGCAGGAATTGCGTAAAACCCTGAGCAAACGACAACAGGAATATGACCGTCTGCAATCCCGTCAGTCCTACTATTGGCAAGAGTTTTTGGACTTGATCGACATCTTGCAGGAAATGGAAGCTCTGGAGGAATACACCCCTACGCTTTTGGGAGAAGTGGCTGCCACCCTGCGGGGGGAAAATGAATTGTGGCTGGGTTTAGCCCTCATTTCCGGTAAGTTCAATGATTTGGAGCCGGAACAATTGGCCGCCGCTGCCAGTGCCCTGATTACGGAAACTCCCCGTTCCGATGCTTGGACTGATTTCAAACCTTCCCCTGCGGTGTTGGCCGCCCTCCGTCCCAGCGATGATTTATTTGGCCTGTTGTTTTGTCTTAAACATCCCCAACCCACCCTCGCTCTCTGGCAAGCCATGACGGTGGCTGATCATTTGCAACGGCTTAACCTCTGGGATCTGCGACGCAAATTGATCAAAGCTCAAAATCAACGGGCGATCGCCATTCCCCTCTGGTTGGAAGTGGATTTTATGGGTTTGGTGGAACAGTGGGCTTTGGGCATGGAGTGGGAAAATCTTTGTCGTCAGACCAGCTTAGATGAAGGGGATTTAGTCCGGCTTTTCCGGCGCACAGTAGATTTACTCTGGCAAATTCCCCAGGTGCCCCACCTTTCCCCCCGACTAAAACGGAATGCTCGCATTGCGGTGCAACAAATGAAGCGTTTTCCCCTCTAGTTAATTGGCGATCGGGAGAATTTTCTCGAAAGCGCCGGTAATACATTGATCACCTGGGCATTGAATGCTAGGCGGCCATGGCCTTCGACTTCTCCCACAAGACCTAGTTTCTACAGGCGGCCTTGGGTGGCCAATTTATAGCCAACGGCCATGGAAGCAAAGGAAAGCAGAAATTGCCACAGACTAGTGGGGTTCAGAATGGCTCGACTGCTAAAAAACACCAGCACCACGCCGATGATAATCGGTATCCAGCCCCAGGATTTTTCCCTAGCGGGCAAAAAGACTAACATCATCACCCCGGCAATGAGGGCCAAAATTGAGCCATCGGCAGCAATGCCCCGCCAAAAATAGGGATAAACGTTGGTGGTGAAAATAATGTTGTTACCAAGAAAGTAAATTCCAGTGCCAATGAGAACTATGCCGATCAGTCTTGCTATTAGGGCCATGGTTCAAGGAAAAATTATGGGAATTTAAATCAAGAAAGATTTTAGTATATTTAGTTTAACTATTGCCGGGGGCAGTGGGGACAATGGTAACCAAAGGGGACATCAATGGCTGAAAGTTGACTTTTTGTGGCCAGGCTTGAGCAAAGGGTAATAAACCATCGACAATGGATGGAAGCATAGATTCGCTACGAGACAGGAGAGAACAATGTCCAACAATCCCAGAAGCCAGGTAATTACCCAGGGAACCCAACGCAGTCCCAACCGGGCCATGCTCCGGGCCGTTGGTTTTGGCGATGATGACTTTACTAAACCCATTGTGGGCATTGCCAACGGGTACAGCACCATTACCCCCTGCAATATGGGCATCAATGATCTGGCTCTACGGGCCGAGGCCGGCTTACGCACCGCAGGAGCCATGCCCCAATTGTTTGGCACCATCACCATTAGTGACGGTATTTCCATGGGTACGGAAGGGATGAAATATTCCCTAGTTTCCCGGGAAGTGATTGCCGATTCCATCGAAACGGTGTGCAATGGCCAACGTATGGATGGGGTGCTGGCGATCGGAGGCTGTGATAAGAATATGCCGGGGGCAATGATTGCCATGGCTCGCCTCAATATTCCCTCCATCTTTGTCTATGGCGGCACCATCAAACCGGGGCATTATGCCGGGGAAGATTTGACCATTGTCAGTGCCTTTGAAGCGGTGGGACAGTACAGCGCCGGCAAAATTGATGAGGATACTCTCTATGGCATCGAACGGAATGCCTGTCCTGGAGCCGGTTCCTGTGGGGGGATGTACACCGCTAATACCATGTCCTCCGCTTTTGAAGCTATGGGGATGAGCTTGCCCTATTCTTCTACCATGGCTGCAGTGGACGGGGAAAAAGCCGACAGCACCGAGGCGTCCGCCCAGGTTTTGGTGGAAGCAATTAAAAAACAAATTTTGCCTAGTCAAATTCTCACCCGGAAAGCTTTTGAAAATGCCATTGCGGTGATTATGGCTGTGGGCGGTTCCACCAATGCAGTGCTCCATCTGCTGGCGATCGCCAAGACCATTGGAGTGCCTTTGAGCTTGGACGACTTTGAAACCATTCGTCATAAAGTGCCCGTACTGTGTGACCTAAAACCCTCCGGCAAATACGTCACCACCAATCTCCATGATGCCGGTGGCATTCCCCAGGTGATGAAAATGTTATTGGTCAACGGCATTCTCCACGGTGATGCCCTCACCATTAGCGGCCAAACCATTGCTGAAGTCTTAGCCGATATTCCCGACCAACCCCCTGTCAACCAGGACGTAATTCATGCCTGGGATAACCCCGTTTACCAAGAAGGTCACCTAGCGGTGCTCAAAGGTAACTTGGCCACAGAAGGCAGTGTGGCTAAAATCAGCGGCATTAAAAAGGCTGTGATGACTGGCCCCGCTAAGGTATTTGAATCAGAAGAAGATTGCCTGGAAGCTATTTTGGCCGGCAAAATTCAAGCGGGAGATGTGGTGGTAGTACGCTACGAAGGGCCCAAAGGTGGCCCTGGTATGCGGGAAATGCTGGCCCCCACTTCCGCCATCATTGGCGCTGGGTTGGGAGACTCCGTTGGCCTAATCACCGATGGCCGCTTTTCCGGCGGCACCTACGGTTTAGTAGTGGGTCACGTTGCCCCCGAAGCCTACGTGGGAGGGGCGATCGCCTTAGTGCAAGAAGGCGATCAAATCACCATTGATGCCCAACAAAGGTTACTGCAACTCAACATCAGCGAAGAGGAATTAGCCCAACGTCGAGCCCAGTGGACCCCGCCCCAACCCCGTTACCGCACTGGTATTTTGGGTAAATACGCCAAGCTCGTTGCTTCCAGCAGTGTGGGGGCTGTGACGGATATGGACTTGTTCTAAAGCTCGCCCATAGATCAGGGGCTAAGGGACTAGGAGCATCCGGCAGACCCGGGGACATCTCCGCAATAGACCCGGGGACATCTCCGCAATAGAGCTGGGGAATCTATGCAGTGGAGCTGGGGCAGTGTCCTTCCCTGGGTTAACGCCAAAATAACTTGGGGGTTCTACCCTGGTAGGGGAATGTACAAATCCGGGAGTTTTTCCATGGTCACATCCCCCTTTTCCCTTAGTCCCTTTGGTCAGGCTCGCTCCACCGTAAGTGGCAGTCCCCTTGAGCCGACAGAACTGAACCAACTGCACGGTTTTTGGCGGGCAGCCAACTACTTGGCGGTGGGCATGATTTATCTACGGGATAATCCCCTGCTGCGGGAACCCCTCCAACCAGAACAAATTAAACATCGTCTGTTAGGGCATTGGGGATCTAGTCCCGGTATTAGTTTTTTGTACACCCATCTGAATCGCATTATTAGGAAATTTGACCAGGATCTGCTCTACATGGTGGGGCCTGGCCACGGTGCGCCAGGCTTCTTGGGCCCCTGCTACCTAGAGGGGAGTTATTCCCGCTTTTTTGCCGAGTGTAGTGAAGATGAAGCCGGCATGAAGTGTTTTTTCAAGCAGTTTTCCTTTCCCGGTGGCATTGGCAGTCACTGCACCCCCGAAACCCCTGGTTCTATCCATGAAGGGGGAGAATTAGGCTACTGTCTATCCCATGCCTACGGTGCCGCCTTTGATAATCCCAATCTAATTGTGGTGGGTTTAGCGGGGGATGGGGAATCAGAAACGGGTCCCCTGGCCACCTCCTGGCATTCCAATAAATTCATTAATCCGATTCGGGATGGGGCAGTTTTACCTGTACTTCACCTCAACGGCTACAAGATTAATAACCCAAGCGTTTTATCCCGCATTAGCCATGAAGAATTAAAGGCCTTGTTTGAAGGTTATGGCTATACTCCCTATTTTGTTGAAGGTTCCGATCCTGAATCCATGCACCAAGCCATGGCCGCTACATTGGATCATTGCGTGGCCGAAATTCACCAAATTCAAGCTGAGGCCCGTAGTAGTGGCATTGCTACCCGTCCTCGCTGGCCCATGATTGTGATGCGTACCCCCAAGGGTTGGACTGGCCCTGACTATGTTGATGGCCATAAAGTGGAGGGTTTTTGGCGATCGCACCAAGTTCCCATGGGAGGCATGCACGAGAATCCGGCCCATCTGCAACAGTTGGAAACTTGGCTACGGAGTTATAAACCGGAAGAATTGTTCGACGACCACGGTACTTTAAAGCCCGAATTTAAGGCGATCGCCCCGGAGGGGGAGAAACGTCTAGGGTCCACTCCCTATGCCAATGGTGGTTTGTTACGGCGGGGTCTGAAAATGCCCGACTTTCGTCAATACGGCATTGATGTGGAGAAACCAGGCACTATTGAAGCCCCTAACACTGCTCCCCTGGGAGTTTTTCTGCGGGATGTGATGGCCAACAACATGACCAATTTCCGCCTCTTTGGCCCGGACGAAAATAGTTCCAATAAACTCCATGCGGTCTACGAAGTTAGCAAAAAATTCTGGATTGCCGAATATCTCGAAGAAGACCAGGACGGGGGGGAACTCAGTCCCGACGGTCGGGTGATGGAAATGTTGAGCGAGCACACCTTGGAAGGCTGGCTAGAAGCCTATCTTTTAACCGGCCGCCATGGCTTTTTCGCCACCTATGAATCCTTTGCCCATGTGATCACCTCCATGGTCAACCAACACGCCAAATGGTTGGATATTTGTCGACACCTCAACTGGCGGGCGGATATTTCTTCCCTAAATATCTTGATGACGTCCACTGTGTGGCGACAAGACCATAACGGCTTTACCCACCAAGATCCAGGCTTTTTGGATGTCATTCTCAACAAAAGCCCCGACGTAGTGCGGATTTATTTGCCCCCCGATGTCAATTCCCTGCTTTCCGTTGCAGACCATTGTTTACAGAGCAAAAACTACATCAACATCATCGTTTGTGATAAGCAAGCCCACCTGCAATATCAAGACATGACTGCGGCCATTCGTAACTGCACCAAAGGAGTGGACATTTGGGAATGGGCCAGTAATGATGCCGGTACGGAGCCGGATGTGGTGATGGCGGCGGCGGGGGATATTCCCACTAAGGAAGCCCTGGCGGCCACGGCCATGCTCCGGCAATTTTTCCCCGATCTAAGAATTCGTTTTGTCAGTGTAATTGACTTGCTTAAACTGCAACCGGAATCCGAACATCCCCATGGCCTGAGCGATCGAGATTTTGACTCCCTCTTTACCACCAATAAACCGATTATTTTTAACTTCCACGCCTATCCCTGGTTAATTCATCGGTTGACCTATCGCCGCACTAACCATGGCAATCTCCATGTGCGGGGCTACAAAGAAAAGGGCAACATCAACACCCCCATGGATTTAGCGATTCAAAATCAAATTGACCGTTTCAGCTTGGCCATTGACGTTATCGATCGCCTACCTCAATTGCGGGTGGCTGGAGCCCACATCAAGGAGATGCTCAAGGATATGCAGATTGATTGCACCAATTACGCCTACGAACACGGTATGGATATGCCGGAAATTGTTAATTGGCGCTGGCCTCTCTAGATTTCAACTAAGAGCATTGACGCCGTTCTCGTTTGCCCTCTAAATTGATCGCAATTCTGGGGGACCGTTCCCCAGTTTTCCCCCAACTTAGATAGCCAGGGGGCTTTTTAAATGGCTTCCAAGAATTTGCCCAGGCTCCTAGGCACACCGCTGGTTCAGCAAAATTTTGGCAGAAGCTAGAGCAAGGTTGGATGAGACTTTCCAGTTAAAAATCCGTAAAGATTTCCCCTGCCAGTAAACCAGCATTAACTTTGCTGGTGACCAGTTCTCGGTACATGGCTAGTTCCTGGGAGAGCAACTCATACCGGGGCTTGGAATGTAGCACCCGAGCCCTAATGTTGGATTCCTCTTCCTTGGTAACCACGCCATCGGCCACGGCTTGCTCAATCAGGGTGCGCAAATAGGCTAATTCTTGGGTTTCTTCCGCAGTCAATTGCTGGGAATCGGGACGTTCCACTTTCACTGCCAACCTCCTACTCATCGCCATTGGTTATTTCTTCCAGCTTAGCCCAGGATTTTAGTAGGGAAACTGCCCGTTAATTAACTATGTAGGCCACTGTTGATATATTCCCTTTCCGCCACCTGTTTTAACCGTCGCAGTTGGGCTTGCATATCTGCACTGGTCCAGCGGGCCGCAAACATTTGAAAGCCCCATTGCACAATGGGATTCGGTACAGTGAACTCGAATCGGTTTAGCAAATAGGTACCTTCCTCCAGGGGGCGACATTCCCAACGGTCTTGTCCTTGGAAAAATCCTTTAAACTGCCACACCACTAGCCCTGGCGATCGCTCCACCACTACACTTTTCAAGCTGGGCTTGAGCAGGGGAATTTGGATGGTAAAACGACTCCGGCCGCCGATCGCCGTGGACCATTGACCGATGGGTTCACAACGGAGGGCCGGGTTGAGCCAGAGTTGCATTAGCTCCAAATCAGTGAAACACCGTTCTACCACTGTGGCACTGGCGTTAATTTCAATGCCTTGCTCAAAAATCACGAAAGTTTACGAAAAAGCTGGTTCAAAAGGGGGGCTAGTTTACCTTTTGGGGATAGTAACAGATTTCCAGGGGTCTTAACTGGCCCAACCGCTAGGAGGAATTGCCCTGGGCCATGTTCTGCTAGATTAGCCGAGGTGCGGATCAATCCATTTTTAGCTAATCCCACCCCAAAGAATTTAGGAATTCCCTCGATGCAGTCCCCCCATGCTCCCCGCTGGAATCTTTCCCATTGGGCCATTGACCATCCCCGTTTCACCATCGGTTTTTGGTTGGCGATCGCCGTGGCGGGGCTATTGGCCTTTATCTCCCTCAAATATGCCCTGTTTCCGGAAGTGAGCTTCCCGGTGGTGATCGTCCAGAGCAGTGGTTCGGGCTTGGATTTAGCCCAAACAGAGCAGAAGTTGACCATTCCCCTGGAGGAAAAACTAATTACCATTGCCGATGCGGATGTGCAATCGTCCACCTACCCAGGGCAAACAGTGGCATCGGTGATTTTTTTAATGGGGCAATCCCTGGAACAGGCCACCACGGCGGTGGAGCAATCTTTACAGGGGGTAACTCTACCGGCGGGCAGTGAAATTACCGTTTCTCCTTATAACCTGAACGAATCGGTGGCGGTGACCTATGCTGTGGCGTCCGAGACATTATCCCTAGAGGAAATGGCAGAGCCGTTGCGGCAAGAAATAATACCCAAGCTCCAGAACATTGATGGGGTACTGCGGGTGGACTTACTAGGGGATGCTAACTTTCGATCGCCAGGGGTCAAGGCATCGGCTCAACAAACCATCAATCCCCCCACGTTGACTCGCCATAACGGCCAGGATGTGTTGGCGGTGCAGGTGGTGAAAACGGCCCAGGCCAATACCCTGGAGGTGGTAGACCTGGTGGAACAGTTGATTGCGGCGCAGGCCCCCAGTTTGCCCCAGTTACAATTCATCGAAGCGGAAACCACAGCAGGTTATATCCGGGAAGCAACCCAGGCCACCATTGAAGCCCTGTTGGGGGCGATCATCTTGGCGGTGTTGATTATTTATCCCTTTCTCCGTAGCGGCTGGGCCACTTTGATTTCGGCGATCGCCATCCCCCTTTCTTTGCTGGGCACCTTTATTGTGATGGCGGCGTTGGACTTTAACCTAGAAACCCTGACCCTGCTGGCCTTAGCTTTAATTATCGGCATTGTGGTGGACGATGCCATTGTCGATGTGGAAAATATTGCTCGGCACATTGAAGCGGGGGAACCGCCCAAGCGGGCCGCCAAAAATGGCACCGAAGAAATTGGCTTGACCGTATCTGCTACTACTTTCTCCATTGTGGTGGTGTTTTTACCCATTGCCTTGTTGGGGGGAACTTTGGGGGAATTTTTCTTGCCCTTTGCCGTCACCGTGTCCGCCGCTGTGATGGTCTCCCTGCTGGTGGCCCGAACCCTTTCCCCAGTGCTGACAGTGTTGTGGCTACGTCCTCAACCCCAACGATCCGGTTCTTGGTTCAGTCGGGGTTTGGATCTCCTCGGCGATCGTTACCAACAGGTTTTAGCTTGGTCTTTGGGACACCGTTGGTGGATTGTGGCCTTGGCCTTAGCCAGTTTGATGGGGGGCTTGGCCATTATTCCCCTCATTCCCCAGGGTTTTATTCCCACCCTCGACCGGGGCGAATTTAACGTCATTTTCCAGTCTGCTCCCCCCAAAATTGCTGGGGCCTTGTCTGCTCCCCCCAGTGAAAATAACAGCAGTAACAGTAATGAAGGAGGCACGGGCGGAGCCTTTGGCTGGATTGATCAACTAGCCACTAATCCTGAGGCGGTGCTGTTGCGACGGGGTCGGCGAGTGGCGGAAGAGTTAGAACCCCCTATTTTGGCCAATCCGACTGTGACAGAAACGTTCACCGTGGTGGGTACCCAGGGCAATCCCCTCCAGGGCAAAATCTATGTCAAGCTGGACGGCGATCGCCAGGTGACGACCCAAACGGTGCAAACGGAAGTGCGGGAAGCGTTGCCGGAAATTCCCCGGGTAACCACCAGGGTAGAAAATATCCTTTTTGTGCAAACGGGGGACGATACGCCCCTCAAGTTGGCTTTACTGGGCAATGATTTAGATGTGTTGCAAGCCACAGGGAAAGCTCTGGAGGAAAAGGTGATGGCTTTACCAGGTTTAACCCAAATCAGCCTCACCGGGGCGGAGCCTGACAGTACGGGAATTTTGCGTCTACGGGGGCAACGGGCAGTCTATCTCAGTGCTTCCTTACTGCCCAACTATGCCCTGGGGGATCTCACCCAACAGGTGACGGCGATCGCCGAGGAGTTATTACCCGCCGGAGTGGAACTGAGTGTCCAGGGGGAATCGGCCCGGGTCGGATCGGTATTTCGGGAATTTGCCCTCGCCTTTTTACTTTCCTTGCTGGGGATGGCGGTCATTTTTCTGGGGCTATTCCGCCGTTTACTGGAACCAATGGTGGTGTTACTTTCCTTACCCCTATCCATTGTTGGGGCCATGGTGGGCTTGCTGGTTACCCAGAGCGAATTTGGCATGATTTCCCTGATTGGCTTGATTTTCCTTCTGGGTCTGTTGGACAAAAACGCCATTCTCCTGATTGACTATGCCAACCAACTGCGGCATCAGGGTTTATCCCGCCAGGAAGCTTTATTGCAAACGGGCCATATCCGTCTGCGGCCGATCTTGATGACCACCAGTTCCACTATTTTGGGCATGCTCCCCCTGGCGCTGGGATGGGGGGCCGGAGCGGAACTCAGACAACCCATGGCGATCGCCATCATTGGGGGCCTGTTCACCTCCTCCGTACTCAGTTTGGTGGTGGTGCCGGTTTTGTACAGTCTGTTGGATGATGTTTGGGGAAGGGAAGCTAAGTCGGAAAAATCCTGAGAGCCTGTTGGTAAAATCTGACTTTGCCTCTGTTTCCCCCCAAATTTGGGGGGTAAGGGGGTCTTTTTAAACACGTTCTGATTTTGCTCCCCTGGTAACATTTCCCCTCGGCTAGCCATTGGCAGATGGGAATGCCAAAATGAAGACAACGTTGTTTTCGGTAAGAATTATTATGTTGCGGGACTTGGTGCAAAAAGCAGTCTATTTAGGGGTTGGCATTGCTTCCTATGCCGCCGAAACAGCCAATAGCAATATCAAGGAATTGGGCAACCACGCTCAGAAGTTGGTGGATACCCTGGTGGAACGGGGAGAAATGAATGCAGAAGAAGCCCGCCGCTATGTGGATGAGTTGATTCGGGAAGCTCAGGGGGAGGCGATCGCCCATGGGGAAGGGGAAAATAAACAACCCCGCCGCATTGAAATCATTACAGATGAAGAGGACGCCAACGCCGATCCCCTTGCCCAAAAAACTCCCTCCCAAACCCAAACGGAGGACGTGGAAGCCCTGCGGCGACAGGTAGCGGCCCTGCAGGCGGAATTGCAACGTTTGAACCGTCAACCCTAACCAAGGGGCACAGCGTCCACCACAAGTTGTCAACACTGCAAATAGCAAAAATAGCAAAACAGTTATGGAAGATTGGGAGAAAAACCTCTGGTTGGCGGTGGAAACCTTGACCACAGCGGTGGAGACTTGGGTGGAAGACGTGGAGAACGCCCTAGGGGAAGTGGCCGAAACCATCGAAGAGGAATTAGGCACCGAGTTGCAATGGTTCTGGCAAGAATGGTCCACCTTCTGGGAAGACTTGTCTGACTTTGACGGGGACTTAACCGACCTAGGGGAATTTGGCGATCGCCAGGGCCGGGAAGGGCGGAACAATCGAACAAATGATCGAGGCTATTCGTCCATGGTGCCCTGGTCTTCCCTGGACGGGGACTTGGGTCTCAATCCCCATCTGCCAGCCAGCGCCAATCATCAGCCCGCTTGCCAAGGCTGTCAGCACTACCACGGTTATGTGTACAACGGACAACTACTGGTGTGTGCCATGCACCCCTACGGCTGGGAAACGGAACAATGCCCAGATTGGCAAGGCCCCAATCCCAATTAATTGTTTTTACTAATATCCAATAACTATTTCAACGGGCAGGGCAGGCGATCACCTAAGGGAACTGCTAAGGTTTTTGTTGGCCGCCCCTTAACTCCAGCAAATTTTCCCCTATGTTTGGTTTCCTCAATCTCCATAAACCGCTGCAACTCACTTCCCATGATTGTGTGGCCAAAGTGCGCCGTCTATTAAGGCAAAAACGGGTGGGCCACGGAGGAACCCTAGATCCTTTGGCGGAGGGAGTATTGCCTATGGCGGTGGGGTCAGCGACCCGATTACTGCCCTACTTGACCGGAGACAAGCAATATCAAGCCATTATTCGTTTTGGGGTGCGTACCGACAGTGACGACCTCGCGGGGAAAGTGCTGGAAAGTCGAATTGTTGCGGATTTAACCTTAGCTGCCGTTGAACAGCTTTTACCAGATTTTTTGGGAGAAATTGAGCAAATACCGCCCCAATACAGTGCTATTCAGGTTAATGGTAAGCGGTTATATGAATTGGCTAGGGCCGGCATTACCCAAGCAGTGCCCAGTCGCAGGGTGACCATTGATGACTTGAAAGTGCTCGGTTGGCGATCGGGGGATCAGCCGGAATTGGACTTACAAATTACCTGTGGGGAAGGAACTTACATTCGGGCTTTAGCCAGGGACCTTGGCGATCGCCTGGGAACGGGGGCAACCCTGGCGGGCTTAGTACGGCACCAGAGTGGTGGCATGGCCCTGGATAATAGCGTCGGTTTAACGGCCTTGGAAAAAATCGCTGAGGCGGGGGAGTCCATTCCCCTCATTCCTCCCCAGGAAGCGTTGAGCCATTTAGCCACAGTCCGCCTAAATAGTGAGTTGGAAAAAAGGTGGTTCCATGGTCAAAGATTACTGTTGCCGGATCTTCCCGTCGGAGTGGCACTCATTACATCGGATCTAGACCCAGTAAAATGCTTGGGCATTGCCGTTGTAACCCCAGAAGACCATGGCACGGTGTTACGGCCAAAAGTTGTGCTGAATTAAAAGTTGTTGTAACCAACCTTGGGTATCATTACTTGCCAAACAAATTTCAGTTAAAAACTTGTCAAATTTACTTTCTTAACGAATCAAATAGTTGTTAATTTGATTTTAACTATGGCTAACAAAAAGATTATTGTTTTTGACCTAGATGGAGTACTAATCGACTCCGAAGAAGCTAACTACCAAGCCTTTGCCTATGGCATTGAACAATTGGGTTTGCCTCGGCCCGATCGCCAAACAGTGGTTTCCCTCGTGGGACTAAAAGCTTCCCTGATGCTAGAAAAATTAGGTTGTCCAACAGAAAAAGTAGAACGTATTTTTAAAGATTTTGTCCAACCTTTTTACATCGAAAATCTGCCTCAACTGGCGGCTCCCATGCCCCAAGCTGGAACGGTTTTAGAAACTTTGAAACAACGGGACTACACGATTCTAGCCTGCACTTCCGGCGATCGCCGTACCCAAACAGCCGCTTTACAAGGAGTGGGTCTATGGTCAGCCATTGAAACCATGCTGGCGGCCGACGATTCCCCATTTGCTAAGCCCGATCCCCGTTACCTGCAACAATTGCTCGCTCCCTTTGATTACCAAACACTGTTGCATGTGGAAGATGCAGAAGTCGGCATTCGCATGGGGCAAGCTTGTGGAGCAATAAGCATTTTTGCTGAGTATGGCTATGGCTCCCTACCAACGGATTTGCCAGTGGATTATCGTCTTACCCAATTGGCCGATATTTTGGCGATCGCCCTTTAGAATTATCTTGACGATCAATTTCAGGATGTAAGGATGAAGCTTTAGTTGCCTCTCCACGCTCCACTGTAAAATCAGGTTAAAATTAATAAACTTAGTAAATGTACAGTTTCTACTCTTCGATATAGCCTGGTGAATGAAAGATGACATTAAACAAGTCAATGACGTTGCCAAAGAATTTAATATGACCAAAGTTCAACGTAAAGAATTTGGACGGTTTTTAGAGAGACAAAAAGAACTCAATTTGGGCGAGACAAAAAATAAAAGAGGCGACTTTACCTATCAAGAACTATAACAACAAGCGAAACAATTTTTAAAATCATGAATCCATTGAAGTTTTTGTCAACAGCCAAACCCCAAACAAAAATCACAAAAGATTGTTTTTATAGTCTAATCCAGCCTATTTATGGTCAAACTTGTTGGCAGATTCGTTTAGGTTATGGACAAGAACTATGTTTAGAAATTGGCAAGAAAATTCCTTATCATTCCTCCACTCTGAGCGGTGAATTTAAAGGGGAATGGCAACTTGGCACCAGAGCTTCGGACTGGGCAATTTACAGAAAAAAATATCCTGCTACTACAAACTCTGATTCATTGATAAAATCATCTGATTATGAAAAATCAATCAATCAAAAAATCACCAAAATAAGTAGACAAAAAATCCATAAAATAGAAATTGTTGAGTTTTTATATTTATTCGATTTTGGATTGTACAATTTGATGATTCCCGATCAGAAAACCACAGATGACTTGCCCCTGTGGGAATTATTTATGCCAAATAACCAAATCTTGGAGGTATATCCCAACTTTGAATTTCAACTCCATTCCCAAGATGAAATTGCCTGAGAGCAATCTGTTTTAGCTACCCAATCCATCTGCTATCTTTGTAAAGAAAAATTTACAACTTTGTCCATGGTTATTGCCGTTTTCCCCTCCGTCCCCTGTCCCAGCACCGAACAAGTGCGCCAGGCGATCGCCGCTAGTCGGGACTTCTTGCTGTCGGAACAATACCCCGATGGTTACTGGTGGTCTGAGTTGGAATCTAACGTTACCATCACGGCGGAAGTGGTCATACTACATAAAATTTGGGGCACAGCAGCCCAAAGACCCCTGGAGAAGGCGAAAAGTTATTTGCTCCAACAACAACGGGACCATGGTGGTTGGGAATTGTACTATGGCGATGGCGGTGAACTGAGCACCAGTGTGGAGGCCTACACAGCCCTGCGGATTTTGGGCGTTCCAGCTACAGATCCAGCCTTGCTCAAAGCGAAAAATTTCATTGTTGGCCGGGGCGGCATTAGCAAATCCCGCATTTTCACCAAAATGCACCTGGCCTTAATTGGTTGCTATGACTGGCGGGGCACCCCTTCCATTCCCCCTTGGGTCATGCTTTTGCCCAATAATTTTTTCTTTAATATTTACGAAATGTCCAGTTGGGCCCGCTCCAGTACGGTGCCGTTGATGATTGTCTGTGACCAAAAGCCGGTGTACGACATTGCCCAAGGCCTACGGGTGGACGAACTCTATGCGGAAGGGGTGGAAAACGTCCAGTACAAATTGCCGGAGAGTGGCACTATTTGGGATATTTTCATTGGTTTGGATAGCCTGTTTAAGTTGCAAGAACAGGTCAAAGTGGTGCCCTTACGGGAACAGGGTTTGGCCCTAGCGGAAAAGTGGATTTTAGAACGGCAAGAAGTCAGTGGCGATTGGGGTGGCATTATTCCGGCCATGCTCAATTCTTTACTAGCGTTGAAAGTTTTGGGCTATGACCTCCATGATCCCTATGTACAGCGGGGCATAGCGGCGATCGACAATTTTGCCGTGGAAACGGAAGATAGCTATTCTATCCAAGCCTGTGTTTCCCCGGTGTGGGATACGGCCTGGGTGGTGCGGGCCTTGGCGGAGGCGGATCTGGGTAAGGATCATCCCGCCCTAGTTAAAGCAGGGCAGTGGTTGCTGGATAAGCAAATTCTCACCTACGGCGATTGGCAAATCAAAAATCCCCAGGGTAAACCGGGGGCCTGGGCCTTTGAATTTGATAATAATTTCTACCCTGATATTGACGATACCTGCGTGGTGATGATGGCTTTACAGGGTATTACCATCCCAGATGAAGCTAGAAAACAGGGGGCAATTGATAAAGCTTTGCAATGGGTAGCCACCATGCAGTGCAAAACCGGAGGCTGGGCCGCCTTTGACATTGACAATGACCAAGACTGGCTTAATCAATTACCCTACGGGGATTTGAGGGCTATGATTGACCCCAGCACCGCCGACATTACCGCCCGGGTGATTGAAATGCTTGGGGCCTGTGGTTTGACCATGGACTCTCAAGGAGTAGAAAGGGGTTTAGCCTACTTGCTTCAAGAACAGGAACAGGATGGTAGTTGGTTTGGCCGCTGGGGGGTGAATTATCTCTATGGCACCAGTGGGGCCCTATCTGCTCTGGCTATTTACGATGCCCAACGTTTTGCCCCCCAAATTAAAGCGGCGATCGCCTGGTTATTGAGCTGTCAAAATGCAGATGGGGGTTGGGGAGAAACCTGTGAAAGCTATAGAAATAAGCAGTTAAAGGGCAAAGGCAACAGCACTGCGTCCCAAACCGCCTGGGCTTTAATTGGTTTGTTAGATGCCCTCAAATATTTACCTAGCCTCGGGCAAGATGCCAAACTAACCACGGCGATCGAGGGGAGTGTGGCTTTTCTCGTCCAGGGACAAACCGCCAAAGGCACCTGGGAAGAGGCAGAATTTACGGGCACCGGCTTCCCTTGTCATTTTTATATCCGCTATCACTACTACCGCCAATATTTTCCCCTCATTGCCCTAGCTCGCTATAACCATTTAACCACATCAGCAGAAGCCCTGGGGTGATATCCGCCCGACTAACCCCTGGCGATCTGGGGAAATCTATCCTAAGATTGGAGGGGTTAAACTACGGGATGTAGCGCAGCTTGGTAGCGCGCCTGCTTTGGGAGCAGGATGTCGCAGGTTCAAATCCTGTCATCCCGATTCGCTATTCCTGTACAAGTTCAATAAAGTTTTAAATGATGTCCTGACGTTTTTTAAGCAGGAAGATGATTGCTAGGCACAAAAATCCCTGGAGCAAGAGAACTTGCCAATTAATCAATAGATTGCCCCAACTGGGATCGTAAACGGGATTAGTTTTAAAGGCAGATTCCATAACTTTGTCGTCGGGGAAAATAATCGGTTCTGGTACAAGACCATTGATGTCCAATAACGTGCCATAGGCACCAATGGACCAACGACTGACTGTTAACCAGGAAAGATACTGACTCACCCCTTTAATTTGGAACAGTACACCAGAAAAAATGATTTGGGGCAATAATAAAATTGGTAAGGCGGTGTTAGCCTGGGTTTCACTTTTAGCAAAGGTAGAGACCATAAGGCCTAGACACAGGGCACTAAAGAGGGTCAGATAGGTTGTTATTGTCAGGCCTAGACCCCACGGTAACAGGGTCGCTGGAGGATGGCCAAAAGCCATGAGAATAACTGCCACCATGGCTAGGGTTTGCAGAAAAGCCAACCCCGACAGTACTGTCACCTTAGAGGCGATGTAGGCAAATAGGTTCAGGTTAACCAATCTTTCTCGGCTATAAATATCGTTTTCTTTGACTATTTCCTGAAGGGAACCGGCCAGACCCACCCAGATGGCAGCACAACTGAATACCAACAGTACGGTTTGGGCTAGGGGGGCAAGTTTGGGGTCTGCTTCACTGCCCAGAATAAATGGTTCCCTAACGGCGATCGCCAAGTCAATTAATAAAATGCCAATGGGAGCAGTGGCAATGGCAATGCCCACGTTAACCGGATCTCTAGCCATAATTTGCCCGTATCTTTGACAAAGAATCCAAGCTTGGCGGAGGGGAGATACCCTAGGGGGGCTGGGTTTGGGAGCAATAACGCTAGAATCACTCACTCCTAACCGTTGGTCAATGTATTGGTGTTGATAGCTAGACCAGCGATATCGTTGAGTTGTGTGGATCACCGCGGTTTGGTTATCCAATTGAATATAAACCTCAGCAAAATCGCCATTACGGAGATTAAAAAACTGGCAAGCGTCACTAAAAGTGCCGAAATAACACAGATTACCCCCCTGACCTAAAAATACCAGGCGATCGCACAGATTAATATTGCCGGTGGCGTGGGTTACTAACACAATGGTGCGCCCTTGATCTGCCAATTTTCGCAGGAGTTGCATCATCTTTTTGTCTAGACCTGGATCTAAGCCAGAGGTGGGTTCATCGAGGAAAAATAACTTTGGATCTACCAGTAATTCCACGCCAATGGATACTCGTTTGAGTTGACCGCCGCTTAAGTTTTTCACTAAAACATGGCGACGTTCCTGCATTTCAATTTGCCCTAGAGTTTTTTCAATAATTTCGTCAATATCAGCATCTTGAGGCAGCCTTAATTTCGCCGCATACCGTAGAGCTTCCACCACGGTCAAGGAATTATGGATAATATCTTTTTGGGGCACATAACCAATCTGATTTCGATACAAATTAAAGTTATTTCTCAAATCTTCCCCATTCAGATAAACGGTGCCAGTGGTGGTAGGTTCAATGCCTAGTAAGGTTCGCATAAAAGTTGATTTGCCTGCACCACTACCTCCCACTAGGGCGACTAGTTGACCTGGTTCAATGGGTAAAGAAATTTGGTTTAGCAGGGTGATTTGCTCGTTACCATTACCCTTTACCGTGCGGACTATATTGCGGGCGTCTAGGCGAATATTATCCCCAGTGTCGGCAATGAATAACTGATTGTTTTGTAATAGTAGGGTGTAGGGTAAAATTTTAATAGTAGCGGCAGTATTAATTATAATTTTTCCGTTAACTTTAGTCCCGTTAACATAAACACCATTGGTGCTGTAATCATATAAAAGATAAGTGCTAGGTTCTAAATAATCTAGCACGGCATGCTTACGAGAAACCGCGGGAGAAAGCAGTTGTAAGTTAGCAGTTTCATCCCGGCCGATAACCACGGATTTTTGTTGCAAATTAATTGATGACAAGGATGCTTGATTAACATTACTCAGACTATGGGAGTTAAAATATTTAAGGGTAATGAGAATATTAATGTTTTGACCAACTTTAATAATGTCCCCATTTTGTAAGGGGTAGCCAATATCATGGGCGATTAAATGATGATTAATAAACAGCTTATTACTACTGGGATTAACGCCATCACCGTCATAGATAATGTAATTGCCTTGTTTTTCTACTAAGGTTGCTTGGCAACGACTGATAACGCCCCAATCAGGGGGAACGAGCAAGTCAGCAAATTGGCAATCACGACCAAGGATATGTTTGCTTTTAGTTAACTCAAAGGGAGGTAATGATTGACCTTGATTAGTTACAACAATATATGGTCTATTATTTTGATTCATTGAAACACATTAACGTTCATAACTTTTACTCACTTGTATTCGTTGTTTCATATCGAATATAAACTAAGTTTTTGTCATTTCTCTGTTGTTGTTATGGTTTTATTATTTCTGCATTTTTGCCTATTGAGAAGCAAGATATTCATATAAGAAATTATCCATATTAAATGCCACTTCGAGCTGCCATAAAAATTTGGTTTGCTCGTGGTGAATTGACGTAGCGCCAATGCCATGGTTCATAGCTTACCCCTTGACTATTACCAGGCGGAAAAGAAAGCTCAAAGCCATACTTATTAGCATTTCTAACTAGCCATTGATAGGCAGATGTATTTTCAAAACTTATTTTCAAATCATTAGCCGGATTAGCACCGTCTCCAATATCCAAGGCATAGCCAGTGTGATGTTCACTATGCCCAGGGGGAGCACTAAACCTTGCTGCTGCTTCTTTTCCACCTTTTCTTTTAATTTGATTTTGAAATAAAGCATCCTGGGATGCAATGGAACGAAATCCAGAAATAATCGTCAATCTTACTCCTTGAACTTGGGCATCAGCCTGCATTCTTTTAAAAGCAGTGGCTGCTTCTTGGTCTAGGGATTCACTGCGACCGTAATATTCACCAACTTTCACTAATCTTTGCTGGGTATTTTCGGAAAACGGATAATGGCCTAAATTAGTTTTAACAGCAACATTATTAGGGATTTCTTCTAATATTTGTTGTTGCACTGGTGGAGATAATTGTTCATAATCTGATGGAAGTTCCGGTAGTAGAGGACTAGCCTGGGTTTCAGGTACTCCAGTTATTAATGGTTCCAGGTTAGTTGGACTCGGAGTGGGAACCGGGAGAGAAGAAAGCTCCCTATTTTCAAGGGAGTTGTTAACCGCAATTTTTTCTTGATTATGGATTGCACTCTCTTCATTGACGGATAAATGTTTAGAATTAGGCAAATACCACCATCCATACAACATTCCCACTAATAGGGCGGCAACGAAAAAATTCACCAACTGAAAATTATTCTTTAAGAATTTTAGCATTTTCCTTAGAACCAAATCTAGAAGTTTACTAGTTGACTGGCCATCCAACCTGTTGCTCCTGAACCATAGTGATAAACTTTGTACCAAACATGACCACCGGAATCCGTACTACTATCTAAAATGTCGAGTCCATCACCTGTATAACCTTGGGTGACAACGCCATAATTTGTTCCAGGACCAGAACGAATATTTTTGGACCCAGGGATTCCCCCGATAGTTGCACTAGCACCGCCAGCCATAGCCCTTGCTTGATTGGCTAAAGCTTGAACTCTTTGTCTTTCTGCAGCCAAACGTTGTCTTTCTTGCTTAGCTCGATTTGCTTCTGCCGTTAGTTGTTGGCGTTCCTGTTCAATACGTTGAGCTTCCAACTCTTTTTGACGTTTTTCTTCCTCAGCTATTTTCTGCTCTGCTTCTATACGTTTTTGTTCAGCCTCTTGTTTTTCTTTTTCAGCTTGGGCTGCTCTGGCTTCAGCTTCCTTAATTTGCTGAGTTATAACAAATCCTCCACCCAAGCCAGCTGATACAACAATTATACCGATTAAAATAGTTAATAGCGTCGCAATTTTTGATTTACTTTTTTCACTACTTTTTTCAGAACTGATTGGTGTAGATACCCTGGTTGCTGAGTTAAAACTCGAACTATTGGAAGTCAAAAATTCATTACTAGGTGTTACTCGAACAGTTTCCATTGGAGGCACTGTTTCAGCTCCAAAACTTGCTAAAGAATGCAGATCTTGGTACATAGCATCTGCGGTCGGATATCGACGGCTAGGCTCCATTTGAATGGCCTTGTTTAGTACTCCGGTCAACTGTTGATTTATGTCGGGTACATGGCTCTGCCAATCTAATTCTCCAGTCAATTGACTAGTGGCAAATTCAACAGGTAATTTTTTGGTGAGAGCGTAAATAATTGTTAATCCTAAAGCATAAAGATCGGTGCTGAAAACAGAACGCCCTGCACTTTGTTCTGGAGCCATAAATCCCCTAGTGCCAATAACTACAGAGCTAACAGTAGAACCAGAACTGAGAGAAACAGCTCCCATGGTTTCTTTAACTGCACCAAAATCAATTAGAACAGGCAAATGATCACTATCCCGCAAAATAATATTTTCTGGCTTAATATCTCGGTGAATAATACCTTTACTATGGATATATTTGAGGGTGGTTAAAAGAGAAGAAAGAATGGTTTTCGCTTGTTCTGAATTAATGGGAGCAATTTCACTTAGACTTACTCCTTGAATATATTCTTGGACTAAGTAAAATTCATCATTAGTTGAGAAATAACTGTATAATTTTGGGATTTGCCCATTGTGTTCTCCTAAATCTTCTAATACTGAAGACTCTTTCTCAAACAGCTTTTGAATTAGCTCTGTGGAGGTGTTACTGCTAGCAGTGGCCGGTTTTAGTCGCTTTACCACGACTAGCTTTTGAGAAGGAATCTGAGTATCTTTAGCTAAAAAAGTTTCTCCAAATCCTCCTGAACCAAGAGATCTGACAATTTCATAGCGGTTGAGAAGTTGAGCATTCATGTTGTTTACCTATTTGAAATAAAAACACTTAAAATACTGAAATTTAAACTCAACTTACTTAACTTATTTAAAAAAGCCTAACTTATTTTTCAGCTTCAATATAACAGTCATAATTTCGATCTTTTTTACCTTTATTTCTCAAAACGCCGGCCGCAACATCCCAGTTATGCTTAGAAGCCGCTGTGTAGGGCATACCATCACAGTAACCACCCACAAAATACCAGGAGTCTCGTTCAGCCGTAGAAACAGAACAACTTCCACCACCATTACCTCGACATACCTCGACAGTTACGAATGGCAGCTTGTCTGGCTTTCTCCATCGTTGAATGGCCGCTGGCCCAGCCCCAGCCCCTCACTCCCTGGGCGATCACCGAATAATCGGCCAAGGCCGGGGGCATAATAGAGCCCATGGTCAGCAAAGATAAACTATAGACAAAAGGCAGTCTTCTCAGCTTGAAAATAGTTCCCATGGCTGCACCGTTAGCTCATACCGACAAACTTACAAAAATATTACCCTAGTTTTCGCTAAAGGATCCCATTCCTTTAGAACTGTTTGATTAACTTTCGTTAAACTCCTTACGGGGCGATCGCCGTAGATAGGAATGGACGAGATACGGCAACGCCGAGATATTTACCTTAACTTTGCTAGTATTTATAAACCCAACTTTGTCAACATGGGGGGATGGGATAGCATAGTTCATGGGACACTTCTGCCTGTCTTTGCCGTTGGGCCCTCAAACAATCCTGGTTATCAAAACACATTGGAGTGAACTAATGGACATTGTTAAAATCATTTGCGCGATTCTTTTGCCGCCCCTGGGGGTTTTCTTACAGGTGGGCATTGGCAAAGACTTTTGGATTAACCTACTGCTAACCATTTTTGGGCTATACATCCTTGGCCTCGTCCATGCGATTTGGGTCATTGCCAGGGAAAATTAGTCTATCTGACTTAAGAAACATGGCCAGACGATTCAGTCTTGGTCTGGCCAGCCATGGTTAGCCACAGATTATTGCCCTCCAATCAAGTTCAACATGACCAAATTTTTTGTGGACCGGGGCGGAACGTTTACCGATATTGTTGCCATTACCAAAGATGAAAAGTTGGCCCAGCAATGCGCTCAAGATGGACGATTTAGCGTATTTGCCCTACCCACAAAAGAAACGGTAATTTTATTTAAATTATTATCAGAAAATCCTGAACTTTATAACGATGCAGTCATCCATGGCATCCGCACCATTTTAGGTTTAGTAACCACTGACCCCATTACCCCAGAAAAAGTTAGCTTGGTAAAAATGGGTACCACTGTGGCCACTAATGCCCTACTGGAGCGCAAAGGGGACCCCGTAGTTTTGGTAATGACCCAAGGATTCCGGGACGGGTTGGCGATCGCCTATCAGCATCGACCTGACATTTTTGCCCTGGAGATTAAAAAGCCTAGTCGGCTCTATAGCGAAGTCATTGAAGCGGTGGAAAGAATTGATGCCCAAGGAGAAATTTTACACCCCCTAGACCAGCATCAAATTAACCAGGACTTACAACAGGCTTACGACCAAGGAATTCGCAGTGTGGCGATCGCCTTAATGCACAGTTATCGCTATCCTGACCATGAATTAATCATTGCTGAAATTGCCCAAAAAATTGGCTTTACTCAAATTTCCCGTTCTTCTGAAGTTAGCCCCCTAATTAAATACATTTATCGAGGCGATACCACCGTAGTTGACGCCTACCTTTCCCCTCTGCTCCGGCGTTACGTTGACCAAGTGCAGGGGCAATTACCAGGGATAACAGTACAGTTTATGCAATCCCATGGGGGCCTGGTAGATAGTAGTCATTTCCAGGGGCGGGATAGTATCCTGTCTGGGCCAGCCGGGGGCATTGTTGGCGCGGTCAAAACTTCCCAGCGAGCAGGTTTTCGCCATATTATTACCTTTGACATGGGGGGAACCTCCACCGATGTCGCCCATTTTAATGGCACTTATGAACGATTGTGGGAAACGGAAATTGCCGGAGTCCGTTTGCGCGTACCAAGCTTAGCCATCCATACAGTGGCGGCGGGGGGCGGTTCCATTTTAAAATTTGACGGACAAAGATACCAAGTGGGGCCCGATTCTGCGGGGGCAAACCCTGGTCCAGTCTGTTACCGTCGGGGTGGGGCGCTAACAGTGACCGATGCCAATGTGATGGTGGGAAGATTGCAAAAAAACTATTTTCCCCCTGTGTTTGGCCCGCAAGGAAACCAACCCTTAGATATTGATATTGTTCAAAAAAAATTCACCGATTTAGCCACCCAAATTGCCCAATCCACCGCATCTCAACCTACCCCGGTGGAAGTGGCAGATGGTTTTCTGGCGATCGCCGTGGAAAATATGGCCAATGCCATTAAAAAAATTAGCTTACAACGGGGCTATGACTTAGAAAATTACACCCTTTGTTGCTTTGGGGGAGCAGGGGGGCAACTGGTTTGTCGATTAGGCGATCGCCTGGGCATTAGCAAAATTTTTCTCCATCCCTACAGCGGTGTACTTTCAGCCTATGGCATGGGTTTAGCTGAACAGAGGGCCCTCCGGGCCATGACCATTGAGCAACCTTTAACAGCGGAAAACCTAAGTAATTTACTCGCCCGTTATCAAACCTTAGAAATACAGTTGGCTGGGACTTTCACCACTGATCACAATAGCAATAATGACGAACAAAATCCTAATTATTCGCCCACCATACATCGTCAAATCGACCTGAAATACCAGGGCACTGACACCACATTAAGTCTCGATTTTTGCCAAGATTTAGCCAGTTTAACGGAACAATTCACCCATCAGCATCAGCGACGTTATGGTTTTAGTCAAACGGGTACTCCCCTCACCATTGCTTCCATTAGTTTAGAGTATATCCAACCGCTAGATTTGCCCCCAGAGCCCTGTTTAACTTCCGCAACAAAGCCGGCCCAGGCTGTGGAAATGGTGGATTTCTATGGCGATCGCCAATGGCATTCTATTCCTGTGTATCAACGCCAGCAGTTGGAACCGAGACAGGTAATCACAGGGCCAGCCATGATTGTGGAAGGCACCGGCACCATTGTGATTGATCCGGGTTGGCAAGCCCAGTTGGGATTAGCAAAACCAGGGGAACCCCAACCCTGCCATTTAATGTTGGAAAAAATAGCTAATAACACAGAAGATGGGGATGATTTAATTAATGGTCAAAATGAATTTAAAATTAATCTAAACACTCGCAATGAGGGAAATAGTAATGGGACTCCAGTCGATCCAGTGCGGCTAGAAATATTCAAAAATCTTTATCAATTCATTGCTGAAGAAATGGGCATTGTCCTGCAAAATACTGCCAGTTCAGTAAACATTAAAGAACGCCTTGATTTTTCCTGTGCCATTTTCGATTCCCACGGAGATTTGGTTGCTAATGCCCCCCATATTCCTGTCCATTTGGGCTCCATGGGAGAAAGTGTTAAAGCGCTTCTGCGCGATCGCCGTCAGCAATTGCAACCGGGGGATGTGTATCTCTCCAATGATCCCTATAACGGTGGTACCCACTTACCGGATGTGACGGTAATAACGCCTCTGTTTGACTCGACTGGCAAGGAAATTTTATTTTACGTTGCCTCCCGCGGACACCAAGCGGATTTGGGAGGAATTACCCCTGGTTCCATGCCGCCCCACAGTCAAAATATTAACCAAGAAGGCATTTTATTTGACAACGAGTTATTAGTTAAAGGGGGAGAGTTCCAAACAGAAGCTATTCGAGCCCATTTATTAGATAGTCCCTACCCCGCCCGTAATATTGAGCAAAATTTAGCTGACTTTTCTGCCCAAATTGCCGCCAATCAGCGGGGGATAATGGGTTTAGAAAATATGGTGGCCCAGTATGGCTTAAACACCGTGCAGCAATATATGCTCCATGTGCAAAACAATGCCCAACAAGCCGTAACCCAGGCGATCGCCAAGTTAAAGTCTGGTCAATTTATGACGGAAATGGACAATGGTATTCGCATTGCGGTGGCTATCACAGTTAACGTTTCCCAAGGTACTGTCACCATTGATTTTTCTGGCACTTCTCCCCAGGGCAATCATAATTTCAACACGCCCAAGGCGGTGGTGCAAGCGGTGGTTTTATACGTTTTTCGCACCCTCGTCCAGGAACCTATTCCCCTCAATGCTGGTTGTCTCAAACCGTTGAAGATTATTATTCCCCCCGGTTGCCTCCTCGATCCCCAATACCCAGCGGCGGTGGTGGCCGGTAATGTGGAAACATCCCAGGCGATCGCCGACACGTTATACGGAGCGTTGGGATGTCTGGCCGCTAGCCAGGGCACCATGAATAATCTCACCTTCGGCGATGGACAATACCAATACTATGAAACTATTGCTGGGGGCAGTGGGGCTGGTCCTAGTTTTGCCGGTTGTGACGCTGTGCAAACCCACATGACCAATTCCCGCTTGACTGACCCGGAAATTTTAGAAAGTCGTTTTCCTGTGTTATTAGAACAGTTTGCCATTCGCTCCCACAGCGGTGGTGGGGGACAATTCTCCGGTGGTAATGGCATCGTGCGCCAGTTTCAATTTCGTCAGTCTCTATCGGTGGCCATTTTGGCCAATCGGCGGCGGGTGGCTCCCTTTGGTTTGGCCGGGGGTGAACCGGGGGCAGTGGGGGAAAATTGGCTACTGCGTCATTCTGGGGATGAGTTACGGTTAGATGGTTGTGCCCAGGTGGATGTGGTCCCTGGCGATCGCCTAATAATTAAAACACCGGGAGGGGGAGGTTATGGCCGTCGAAATTGAACGTAAATTTCTCGTTGAAGATGACCGTTGGCGGAGTCTGGCCCAGGGTTATTTATACCGTCAGGGTTACATTGCCACCCAGGATCTAACCACTGTCCGAATTCGGACCATTGGCGATCAAGCCTATCTCACCATTAAAGGTAAAAATACCGGCATGACCCGCTTGGAATTTGAGTATGAAATTCCGGCCGTGGATGCCAATCAAATTTTGACGGAGCTTTGCTCACCGCCCTTGATTGAAAAATATCGTTATTGCCTCGATTATCAAGGTAAAACCTGGGAAGTGGACGAATTTTTGGGGGATAACCAGGGCCTAATTTTGGCGGAAGTGGAATTAACCGACGCCGATGAACAAATAAGTTTACCTCCCTGGATTGGCGAAGAAGTGACCAATGATGCCCGTTATTACAACGTAAATTTAGCCAAGCATCCCTACAAAAATTGGTCAAACTAATCACAGCCTACCAATCTCGGTAAATTGTGAAGAAAACGCAACAAAATGAACCATTAAGCTAATTTCTGTCTATCCTGACTGGTATATTCCAGTCTAATGAAAGATGAGTTTGTTATATGACAAATCAAAATGTACCAAATTATTTGGCACAATCCATTCTGGTGACCCTATTTTGTTGCCTACCCTTGGGCATTGTGGCCATTATCAAAGCATCGGAAGTTAATTCCCGTTTAGCTTCAGGGGACTATGAAGGCGCTGTGCGAGCTTCCAATGAAGCGAAAAAATTTTGTTGGTGGTCCTTTGGTGCCGGCATCATTTTTGTCGTTATCTATATTGTTCTTGCTGTGCTTGCCGCCATCTTTGGTCAGTAATTAAAGTTAGACTTTTTGACTTTGCTGTTGTTCACTATTCATCAACGAATACTATGTTTAGCTTGAAAAATCATTCCCTCTCTCCATTACTATCCCCTAAGGCCAAGGAGTATTTAGGATTCATTTTGGTAACCCTGACCATTGTTGTTGCTGGCACTCTCCTTTTCCTCTTTGATCCCGCTTCATCGAAGTTATTTCCCCCCAGTCCCTTTCGTAGTTTAACTGGGCTTTACTGTCCTGGTTGCGGTACTTTGCGGGCATTGCATCAACTGCTCCATGGCAATTTGGTGGGAGCTTTTGGACTAAATCCTTTAATGATTATCTCCCTCCCCTTTATGATCTACTCCTACGTTGCCTATGGTCTAAAAACCATTACTGGGCGGACTTTATTGGTTTGGTTTATTCCCCCCAAAATAATCTGGTTCATATTGCAGGCAATTTTGGCTTACTGGGTGGCCAGAAACATCCCCTTTGCTCCTTTTTCTTGGTTAGCCCCCTAATCTGAAATTCCAATCGTTTAAATAGTTAAATAGAGTGATTTATGGGCATCGGTGACGGGTAAAACTGATGCCATTTTTAACAACAGGAGCCTTATGATGCCACAACTACTGTCGCTTTTTTATCAGGTAATTTTGGCTCAAAATGTAAAACTATTATTTGATCTGGTCGTAATCCTAAAGATTCGTAGGTCCGCCCATGGCGGTCACTAAATTCGACTTCAAATGCTGTGCCATTTGCTAGGATATCCACTACTGTTCCCACCTGCCCTCGCCACAGATTGTACTGGGGTAAATCAACGGTTAAAGCCACCACATCCAATAAATTTACCGTACTATTCATTAAACTATCTCCACCGAACTATAGCGGATAACAAGTCGTCAATCTTGGCACTTCTGAGCCGTGCTCGATAATCCAGGCACTACGAAGGGTTCCACTTCTATTCTGCCATTCGATGTCAAAATCCAAAGTGTAGCGCTGACCAAATGCGTCTTTTCTTCCCAGTTTGACTTCATTACTTTGAACTACTGCCAGTAGAATCTGACGTAATTCTTCGGCATCATCATCGGTTATCCCAAAATTTGATAAAAAAAGCCGTGCTTTGTGTTTTCCATCTTCATGCTCTAGATTGAGGCAATAGTCACGGAGTTTACGAATGTCGACCACAGCTTTTTGGGCATTTGGGAGGAGCATAGAAATGACAGGGCTGAAAAGCAACCTCGAGATTATCTCAAAATTGGCTCATACCTCTTGAAGTTACTCTCAGCAACTACCATCTCCTCTGACGGCAAGAGTGGCGATCGCCTTGTCGGCTGACGGTTCCTGGTGGTTAATTTGCTAGAATGAGGACGGCATTTGCCCTTGGGCATTGTTTCTACTCTCGGCGCCTCAAGCACTATGGGATATTTAGTTTCGTTTGTTTTGTTGGTAGTCTACGTCGGTGGAGTCTGGCGTTTTCTTTCTGGCTATCGCCACACTAACTTTAACCGTAGCTTGGCAACCCGCATCTCCCTGGCTTTGCTTTGGCCTGGTTTACTCCTGGTCAATCCTTCCTACCGCAAAAATTTTCAAAAGGCCCTCAAAGGTCGTTAAAAGTTTGTTGGAAAAGCTCCCTGGCCAAAGCTTGAGGGGAGTTAGATAAAAATTCCGCAATGTTGCCATGCCCGTTCATTTTTATTGGGGCGAAGACCAATTTACCCTGCACCAAGCGGTTAAACAACTGCAAAAACGTTGTTTAGACCCCCAATGGGAAGCGTTTAATTTTGAGAAAATTCCGGGGGAACAGGCTGATGCCACCCAAAGAGGACTGGAACAAGCCCTAACCCCTCCCTTTGGCCATGGCGATCGCCTAGTGTGGGTGGTGGATTCCACCTTGGGACAGAGTTGTGATGATGCTCTGCTGACTAGGCTGCAAAAAAGTTTGCCCGCCATCCCCGCCGACTGCCATCTGCTGTTCACTTCCGGCAAAAAGCTCGATCGCCGCCTGAAATCTACTAAATGTTTGGAAGGTAATGCCACTATCCGGGAATTTGCCCTCATTTCCCCCTGGAATGTGGACGCTCTCATCCATCAAATCCAGGCGATCGCCCGGGATCTGCAACTGCCCTTGGCGGCGGAAACGGAAGGTTTTTTGGCGGAAGCGTTGGGTAATGATACTAGGTTGATTTGGAATGAGTTGGGCAAGCTCAAACTCTATAGCGAGAGCCAACCTGGCCCTTTAACGGTGTCCCAGGTGGAAGAGTTGGTCAATACCAGCACCCAAAATAGTTTGCAATTGGCCCAGGCGATCCGGGATGGGGAAACGGCCCAGGCATTACAATTGGTGGCGGATTTATTGCTCACCCATAACGAACCGGCTTTAAAGATTTTAGCTACCCTCACCGGCCAGTTCCGCACTTGGACATTAATCAAGCTCGCCTTGGAAGCAGGGGAAAAAGATGATAAGGCGATCGCCGCCCAAGCCGACCTCAGCAATCCTAAACGTTTATACTTTTTACGCAAGGAACTGCGGGGTATTACCGGCGGACAATTACTCAAAACCCTGCCCCTGTTGCTGGAATTGGAGTATCAACTAAAGCGGGGGGCGGACCCCTGTTCGAGCTTACAAACTAAGGTGATGGAACTATCATCATTGTTCCAGCCCATACACCGTCGCCGTTGATCTCCGTCGGTCGACAAATGGCCCTATGCTGAGAAATTGTCATTTCTTAAACCTTGCCCAATGAAGTCGTCGGCCCATACTCCTTTGCCTCCCTGGTTAACCATTGTCGGTCGGGTTCCTTTCTTTGTCTGCTTGGCGATCGTCGGATTGTTGATTGCCCTGGGGCACAATTTTAGGGAAGTGAACGATTTAAAGGAAATTGCCTTTGACATTGCCTTTTTGGATTTTTTGCATAAGGTAATTCCCGAAGCCATGGCCCCTTTTTGGATCAAGGTTTACAAAGGTACGGGGGTGGAACTAACCGCCACCATGATTGCCATCACCCTAGGTTTTTTAACTTGGAAACGCTACTGGTCCGAGATTAAATATCTAGTTTTTGCCACCCTGGGCATCCTTTTGCTCATTGACCAAGTGTTGAAGCCCTTTTTTAACCGGACTCGCCCTTTACCCCGTTTAGTGGATGTGGATGGACGCAGTTTCCCCAGTGGCCATGCGGCGGGGGGGGTGGTGTTTTATTTCTACCTGGCCTTTTTGTTGGTAGCTCACTTTCCCCAATACCGTTGGCACATTTATCTTGGTGCAACCCTTTGGGTCGGTTTCATTGGCATTGCCAGTATGTATTGTCGGGTTCATTGGGCAACGGATATCCTCGCTGGTTACGGAGTGGGCTTTATATGGTTAACCCTCAGTCTGTTTTTGCTCAAGCGAGAAAAGCCCGATGTTTATTTGCAATCTCGTCAAAACTAAAATGCTCCACCGGTTTTACCAAAATGTTGCGGCAAGTTGTCAGGAAAACTAAGTTTAAACTGGGCTAAATTTCTGGAGCTACTAGTGTTGCACAACGGTAATGGTTGGGAGCGCATTTTCCGGGGGAAGAACTCGGGTTAACTATCCCATCCCAACCGCCCCAACCTCTTTAGACATGGGCCAGTGTTCTGCAATCAGGCGAAGATTTCAAAATAGCCATGACTCGGAAAGGATAAGGATATTGATAAAACCCCCTGTCCCCCAGTCTGACTGGAACTTTAATGCGGAAATTGAAGCAATAGATCAAAACTTTACAAACAAACTCTCCCAATGACAGCTTTGAATCTGGTACTCTGGTAGTGAGTGTACTATTTTACCCAGGCGATCGGACGCTAATTTCCCAATTGGTTCCTGCTCGTTAACGTTGGCGCTACCCAGTATTTTTTCCCAGTCCTATGGCCAGCTCCAAACCCCCAGCTCGTATTGTTTACCAAGAATTTGGCCCGGTGGCAGATCCCATATCGGACGAGGAAATTGACCTTCCTCCCCAACAACAGAATGTCCGGATCCAAGCAACTCGCTCTGGCCGAAAAGGAAAAACAGTGACAGTAGTGAATGGTTTGCAATTGTCCACCCCGGGGCGACAAGCCCTACTCAAGGCTCTGAAAAATTTTTGTGGTAGTGGGGGCACCTTGAAGGAAGATTGTTTGGAAATCCAGGGCGATCAACGGGAGAAAATTCTCGCTTATTTGTTAAAGCAGGGCTACAAAGCTAAAATTAGTGGTGGTTAGATTATCAAAGCTCAATTACGCCTAATTAAGTCTTTTTTCTTTCATTCAGAGTCTATTTTGTCCGATTCTGAAATGCGCTCTTCCCCCATCCGCCATGGTCAGTAACAAAAAGCCCATCGGTATTATTCTCCAGGAAGCAAAACTAATTACCTCTGGGCAATTGGAAGTGGCTTTGTATGAACAAAAGCAGTTCGAGATGTTGCTGGGGGAAATTCTTTCTCACCATGGCTGGATTTCCCAGGAAACGGCGGATTTTTTCGTTGACCTCTGGCCCGCAATGGTGGGGCAACCGGTGCAGGGCCCCATTGGTTACTACCTGAAAATGGCCCATCTGCTGGATGAAGACCAGATTGAGCGTATTTTGCGCGAACAACAACGGTTGGGGGTACGCTTCGGTTCGGTGGCGGTGCTCAAGGGTTGGTTAAAGGAAGAAACAATTAACTTTTTTGTGAAAAATATTGCCGGTACGACTGAGGAAGATGTTTCTCCAGCGGCCTTAGTTCTACCGGTTCCTCAATTACAAATTCCTCCAGCCTCTCAATTAAAAATTCCTCGACGGCGATCGCCTGAGTTGATGGAGGCCCAAGCCAAGGAAACCTATCACCAGGAACGTTTACCGACCGGACAAGGGGAAAATATACTTCCCATAATCCCAGTCCCATCGAGGAAAACCACTGATTCTCCCCGGCAGGCGGCGGAAACCCTGATCTTGTTTGATGACCACCACCAAAGTCAGGGCAAAGAAGATGGGGAGAGCGACTAGACCATCCATGGCGTTTTGATCCCTCCTAATTCACCCTCAACTCCTGTTGTAAAACCTGATAAATTCTCACCATCCCCAGGGTGTCTAGGCCACAATAATCCCGCAGTTGCTGGGCCATTTCCGCCCTTCTATCCGGCAGAGAACATTCCAGGAGGGCTTCCCATACCAGGGGAGCTTCATTGCCAGACTTGATGGCCAAGTCGTCGTGGCAAAGCTGGGGCACCATGACCGGCAGAACTTTTTTGAGGGAATAGGAACCCTGGAAACCTGGATGGAAATAGGCTTTTTTAAAAACCACCTGTAAATCCCACAGGCGATCGATAATCTGATTAATTTTGGACCCATAGTTGGGGTAGGCCGCCGCCAATTGTTGTAATACGCCCTTTTCAAAGGATTGGTTATAAACCACCACTGAACCCCGATCGCCAATGTGATGTATCAGGGAAATCAGCAGGGGGAGGCGGGGATCGGAATTTTCCGTATGCAAATATTCAAAGTGCTCCAGGGAACCGTCCACATTGAGACGGTGGCAACTGTACTGAAAAATGCAACGTTCGTAGGGATGCAGACCGGCAAAACGGGGAATGGCACTGCTGTGGGTTTCCACATCAAAAAAATACAACGGTTGATCAAGGGGGATCTGGCCCAGCAATCGCCTTAATAAATCGTGGTCTATTTGGGGTTTTGCTTCCGTCATCCGGTCAATAAATGCTCTTTGCCTTTGGGTCAAAGGAAAGTCCGCCGGAATGTCCTCCAAGTCCCAGATATTAGACGCCATCAACCTTTGCAATTTATCTTGCTTCAACAGGGGGATGTCGAAAATTGAAATCGGGGGCACATTCTGCCAACAATGATCTTTAAACGGACAACGGTAAGGGCGATCACAATGGCTGCCAATGGGGACCTGGGGAGCGGTCGGTTCCGTCAACAATTTGCGGAATTCTGCCAGTTTTTGGGGCAACTGCTGGCGCCAACGTACCACCGCCGCCGTCACATCTTGATAGCAAAACCGTTCCTGCACTACACTCCAATTACGCGCCATGGGATTCACCACCATGAGGCTAGTTTTCTCTACCGTTAACCCCAACCCCTCCAACACGTAATGTTGCAAGGTTAAATCGGCTATGTGTTCGTCCTTGAGCTTGGTGGCGGATTTTACCTCAATAATTTCCCAGTTACCCGACGGTAAGCGTCGCAATACGTCACAGCGCACCAAAATATCGTCATACAAAAAAGCGGGCTCAAATAAACACTCCACCCCTTGCCCTGCCACCACTACTGTCAATTCCCAACTTTTTTCTAGGCAGTACTTCAGACTTCCATCCACCAATATGCCATTTTTAAAAGATTCCCGCGCCGCCACCCCGATCGCCTTACCTTGTTTAATTCTTTGTTCGGCGGCCAAGGACATGGGGGAAGCATCTTCTGGACGGCAGATAGACAACCACAGACGTTTCGGACAGTGCAACCCTGCCAAAAAGTAGGTCTTGCTGATGGGAAAAGACATGGTGGCCGACTCCATAGAAACCCAACCTTAAAACGGAGGTTCTGAGCAGAGAGAAAAATGGACGGGGTTCACTCTACCGATGTTATGCTTAAACCATTCCCCAGTGAGCTTTGGAAGAAAATAATTTCCAGTCTCAACCTAATGTAACCTAGCCTGGGCTCTGTGATTTTTTTGGCCTGCCTTTAAAAAGAAGAATTGGGAGAGTTCTGGTTGAGGAACTTTTTACTTGGGGGACGGGACGAGGAGTAAAAGCCAATTATGTAAAGTTTTGTTATTGTGGGGAAAGGGTGGGATGTATTTATATCCAGCACCAGCCCGTTGTCAAGATGGCATTTATTCATGGTTAACGACCTTATTTCTCCGCAGTCTCAACAGATGGAGCGCCAACTTACAACTGTTTGGCAGTCCTTGACCCCCACCAGTTGTCCACGGTTTTATAACTTTCATCTCCACACCCGATGTTCCGACGGTCAGATGACCCCAGAGGGCTTGATCGAACAGGCCATACACCAAGAATTACGGGGCTTGGCCATCACAGATCACCATTGTGTGGCGGGCTATTACCGGGCCCAACGCTGGCTCACTGAACATTGCCATTATCCAGGCCCCAGGCCCCAACTCTGGACTGGCATTGAGATTACTGCCAATTTAGACGGCACCGAAGTCCACATCCTCGGCTACGATTTTGACCCGACCCAACCGGTGTTAGACCCCTACCTGACTGGCGATCGCCCGGATAAATATTATGCCCAAGGGGCTAAGGTAATCAAGGCTATCCATGATGCCGGCGGTTTAGCGGTGTTGGCCCATCCGGCCCGGTACCGTCAACCCGCCAGTCAACTGATCCCAGCGGCGGCCCGCCATGGCATTGACGGAGTGGAAGCTTTTTATGCCTACGGCAACCCCAAACCTTGGCAGAGTTCTGTGCCCCAAATGGAAGAAGTCAGTTACCTGGGGGATTTGTATAACCTGTTCCGCACCTGTGGCACCGATAGCCATGGGGAAAGCATTATGTACCGTCTGTAAGATCCTCCCATCCCCCACGGGGACACCTAAAGCGTGGGATACCCTAGTTAACCCCAAAGTAGATTTGGGGACGGTCCAACTTTCAAGCATCATTGGGGAATTGGAAGAGTATTTGTCATGCAACCACAATGGTGGAAGTTGTGATGGTTTGATTTAAAAATATCAATGTTTGTTAACTTTCCCCCGCCCTGGCCCCTGGGATACACTGAACAGAGAGTTTTCCATTACCAGTCCTAGGAGTACGGCATGGTCACTACCCCCCTAGCTACCCAAAAACGGCTTTCCACCCAAACCGAGGCGATCGCCAAAAATATTACTGCTATCCGTTCCTTGGACTGGGACCGGGACCGATTTGATATTGAATTTGGCCTGCAAAACGGCACCACCTACAATTCCTATCTCATCCAAGCGGATCGGGTGGCCCTGGTGGATAGCTCCCACGAGAAGTTCCGCCGCTTATACCTGGATTTGCTACAGGGATTAATTGATCCCAAGGAAATTGATTATTTAATTGTCAGCCACACGGAGCCAGACCACAGCGGACTAGTAAAAGATATTCTGCAACTCAATCCCCAAATTACGGTGGTGGCCACCAAGGTGGCGCTGCAATTTCTGGATAACTTTGTCCATCAACCCTTTGAACGCATCCAGGTTAAAAGTGGCGATCGCCTAGATTTGGGCCAGGGCCATAATTTGGAGTTTGTCAGTGCCCCCAATCTCCACTGGCCGGACACCATGCTCACCTATGATCCCGCCACGGAAATTCTCTTCACCTGCGACGTGTTTGGCATGCACTACTGCTCCGATGCGGTTTTCGACACGGATTTGGACAAAATCGCACCGGATTACCAGTTTTACTACGATTGTCTGATGGGCCCCAACGCCCGTTCTGTGCTGGCAGCCATGAAGCGCATGGATAACCTGGGTACCATTAGCACCGTTGCCAACGGCCACGGCCCCCTACTGCGTTACAACGTCGCTGAATTATTACATCGCTACCGCCATTGGAGCGAATCCCAAAGCAAAGCGGAAAAAACCGTGGTGGTTTTCTATGTGGCCGATTACGGCTATGGCGATCGCCTTTCCCAGGCCATTGCCAAGGGCATTACCAAAACTGGAGTGGGGGTGGATATGGTGGACCTAAGCACCGCCGATCCCCAGGAAATTCAAGAATTGGTCGGCCATGCCAGTGGGGTGGTTCTGGGAATGCCTCCCTTGCAGGCCAGCGGGGATCTTAGTACCAATTTCGGCGCAGTGTTGGCCGCCATGCAGCCGAAACAAGTCTTTGGCCTATACGAATCCTATGGTGGGGATGATGAACCCATTGATCCCCTCCGCACCAAATTTTTAGACCTGGGTTTGCGGGAAGCTTTCACTGTGATCAAAGTCAAAGACACCCCCAGGGAAAGCACCTATCAACTCTGTGATGAGTCCGGTACGGATTTGGGCCAAAATTTGATCCAGGCGGCCAAAATTAAACAACTCAAATCCCTCGACAGCGACCTGGAAAAGGCGATCGGCCGCATCAGCGGCGGGCTTTATATCATCACCGCCCAAAAAGGGGAAGTCAAAGGGGCCATGTTGGCGTCCTGGGTTTCCCAAGCCAGCTTTAGTCCCCCTGGTTTCACCGTTGCTGTGGCCAAGGACCGGGCCATTGAATCCCTCATGCAGGTTGGCGATCGCTTTGTGTTGAATATTTTGGAAGAAGGTAATTATCAATCCCTGATGAAACACTTCCTCAAGCGTTTTCCCCCTGGGGCAGATCGTTTTGCCGGTGTCAAAACCCAAACCGCCGCCAATGGCTCTCCGATTTTGACCGATGCCTTGGCCTACCTGGAATGTGAAGTGGCCAGTCGCATGGAATGTAGTGACCATTGGATTGTTTACAGCCAAGTGACCAATGGCCGGGTAGCCAAAGCGGAAGGGTTAACCGCCGTACACCACCGCAAAGTGGGTAACTACTACTAATCGATTGCAATCAACCTACAACACTATTAAGAAAAATCCCCCCAGGCCATCTCCGGCTTGAGGGTTTTTTAAAAGAAATTTTGATGTTATCCACTGGAAGAATATGGGGCACTTTGGTCAGTCCCCAGATTAACCTTGTGGTAGATCTAATTTCTCAGACCATATTTAAAATCCATATTGCCTTCATAGCCAGTGAGCTCTGCCAGTTCCCGGAGGGTTTTGACCCCGGGGTTGAGTTCTCCATCAATGCCCCAAGTGGGGAAGGATTGAATGCTCGCATCCACACAGACTTGGGTCTGGGGATTTTTGCCGGCCGGGTCGCACTCAATGTAGGTGATTTTTTCAAATGCTTCTTTCCCAAAAAGAAGTTTTTGGTCGTAGCAATGGGGACACCAGAAGGCTCCATAGTTAAGCACCCCTTGGGCGGTGAGGTATTCCGCCAATTCAATCTCCGCTGGGCCCGATTGGGTGGTAATGGGCCAACCACTGGGGGGTTTGGGTTGACCAACAATGGCGGGAATGGGAATGGTCCCATCGGCCCCGGCCCTAGGCCCTTCAGCGGTGGCATAAAGCCCCAAGGTGCCGACAATGGTTACCATGGCCACCACAATGGTGGTAAAAAATACTTGACTCACTTCTTCCCACTCCCGACCAACGATCGCCAAAATGAACAACAGTAAAGAACAAATAGCAGAAGTTAGGCAGTACCAGCAAGCCTCCTGGAGCCGGAAAAAGGAAATGTACATTAAGTAGCCACTGAACACTGCCATGGAAGTGCCCCCCACCAAGAGGAATTTGCCGGTGAGGTCTTCTAGGGAGTTGCGCTGTTTTTTGTTGCTCTCCTCGCTCACTAAAAAAGGCACCAGGGCCGCAATGGCCATGGCAATGTAGGCCCCCAGGCCAAAAACGCTCAGGGGAATGCCAAACACTTTGGCGTAGACACTCTGCAACACTAGGTCGCAACTGGAACTACCACTTTCCGGGTCAACGGGGCAAAGGGCTTCTCCTCCGCTGAAGGAAACATAGGCCAGGTAGGAGGTGATCAAGATCCCCAGCACGGCGATCGCCCCCATAATGAAACGGGAATAGCGATGAATCCAAGGAACCGAACGACGACGAACCATAAATTAAAAGGGCAATTGATTTACAACCAGGTTAGCAAAAACCCGTCACGGCATAAGCTGGCTACCCCAGTCCCCCGGTGGGGCATGGTTACAAACAATAAACGCCATGGCTTCCCTGGCCACTTTTACCCATTCTAGGGGCAACCCCCGGTTCGAGTTCATCGGCAGCTAATTTCCATTAAGGGCAAAATCTGTGGGTAAGCAACCATCTCGAAGACGGCAAGTGAAAATTTCCAAGCGGCTACTTTTGGTGGCCCTGACCCTGGCTTTTAGTTTGGCCAGTGTGGGTATTATGGAGGATTTCCAGGGGAATTTTTGGTTAAAAACCTATCTGCTGCTGGGGGCGTTATTGTGGGGAAATTTGCTTATTTACTTAAGTTTGTACCCCCGTTGGGGGCAACGGTTACTGGGTAGCAAAAAGCAAAACCGTGCCCCGTACCCAGAGGAAAAACCCAGCCATGGGCCGAAAAACTAAACCATACTGGAGAAGACCAGCCGCTTTGGTCAATGCCCTAACCATCAGGAGACAGCATGATTGAACCCCTTGGCTTTACCCGCAACTCCCTAGTTACTTCCCTGGGAACCATTGTTTATTACGAAGCAACGGAGGCACCCTGGGTGAAAGCGGGGGAGTCCCTTGGCGATCGCCAAACATTGGTTTTTCTCCATGGCTTTGGGGGTGGTTCTTCCGCCTACGAATGGTCAAAAGTTTATCCGGCCTTCGCCGCTGACTACCGAGTGCTAGCTCCGGATTTGCTGGGTTGGGGTCGCTCCGACCATCCAGTGAAAAACTATACTCCCCAGGATTACATCCAAGTTATTCAAGAATTTTTGCAACAAACCTGTGCCCAGCCCCCGGTGGTGATTGCTTCTTCCTTGGTGGCGGCGATCGCCGTGCGGACAGCGGTGCAATATCCGGAGTTATTTGCCAGCTTAATTCTGGCTACCCCCACGGGGCTATCGGACTTTGGCGAAGATTATCGCAGTAACTTTTTTGCCCAACTGGTCAGTGTCCCCGTACTTGATCGCTTTATCTACACCACCGGCATTGCCAACACTGCGGGCATTGTTAATTTTTTAGAGCAACGACAATTTGCCCAAGCCCGGCGTATTTACCCAGAAATTATCGATGCCTATTTGGAATCGGCCACCCAACCGCGGGCAGAATATGCGGCCCTGTCCTTTGTGCGGGGAGATTTGTGCTTTGACCTGGCCCAATTTATGCCGGATTTAACCATTGCCACAGCCATTCTTTGGGGAGAATACGCCCAATTTACCCCCCCGGCGATCGGGCGTCGTTTGGCGGCTTTGAACCCCAATGCCATTAAAGCTTTTGTGGAAATTAAAGACGTGGGTTTAACGCCCCATTTAGAATTGCCTGGGGTAACAATTGGGGTGCTCCGTGGGTTTTTGGCCCTGCTCCAATAGTGTGTCAAGATAAATACACCGACGGCAAAATTGGCGTTTGTGCCGACCATCTAATTCCCTTGAGAATCTATGACCAGCAGTGACACCCAGAACAACAAAACACTGGCCGCAATGAAAAATTTTGCGGAGCAGTACGCTAAACGTACGGATACCTATTTCTGTAGTGATCTTTCCGTCACCGCCGTTGTTATCGAGGGTTTAGCTCGCCATAAGGAAGAATTGGGTTCTCCCCTCTGCCCCTGTCGCCACTACGAAGACAAGGAAGCGGAAGTGAAAAATACCTTTTGGAATTGCCCCTGTGTGCCCATGCGGGAACGCAAAGAATGTCACTGCATGCTGTTCTTAACCCCGGACAATGACTTTGCTGGGGATGCCCAGGATATTCCCATGGAAACGTTGGAGGAAGTCAAGGCCAGCATGGCCTAGATTATTGGGATCTATACTTATGAACTTACTTAGCCAGTTATTTGCGCCCCCCTCCCCAGTACCTTCCCCCACTCCCAAGGCCAAGAAAACTCCCCGCCGAGGGGTACAGATTAAAACTCCCGCCGAGATTGCCATAATGCGCCAAGCCGGGGCGATCGCCGCCCAGGTGTTGAAGGAGATTGCCACAACGGTGCAACCGGGCATGACCACAGCGGATTTAGACCAGTTGGCGGAGGAGCGGATTCGGTCCCTGGGGGCTACTCCTAGTTTTAAGGGTTACCACGGCTTTCCCGCCTCCATTTGTGCCTGCGTGAACAATGAAGTGGTCCATGGCATTCCCCGCCGCCGTAAAAAAATTCGTGCCGGTGATTTGCTGAAGGTGGACACCGGTGCCTATTTCCAGGGCTACCACGGCGATTCCTGCATTACCATTGCGGTGGGCAAAGTTTCTCCCCAGGCCCAACGGTTAATGGAAGTGGCAGAGGGGGCCCTATATGCGGGTATTGAACAAGTGAAACCGGGGAATTATTTGATGGACATTGCCGGGGCGATTGAAGACTATGTCAAGCCCACTGGTTACAGTATTGTGGAGGAATTTACCGGCCATGGGGTGGGGCAGGCCCTCCACGAAGACCCCCATGTATTTAACGTCCGTTGCCGGGATTTACCCAACGTCAAACTTAAACCGGGCATGACCCTGGCGATCGAGCCGATTATTAATGCTGGTTCTCGTTTTACCCGTACCCTCGGCGATCGATGGACGGTGGTGACGGTGGACAATGGTCTTTCGGCCCAGTTTGAACACACGGTATTGGTAACAGCCACGGGCTATGAATTGTTAACCGATCGCCGTTTGGTCTAGGTTGCCAACTCTGTTATAATAGTTGGCCGGAACATGGCGGCATAGCCAAGTGGTAAGGCAGAGGTCTGCAAAATCTTTACCCCCAGTTCGAATCTGGGTGCCGCCTTTAATTTTTTGATTGTTTGACCGACAAATTGTCTAAAGTCCCAAGATTTGAGTGAATTGGCGATAAGTTTTAGGTTGGTAAACAATTCTCCCGAGACCAGCCCTCAAGTTGGTAGCGGATTGCCTTACCTTGGAGGGGAGTTGTCCTTTTAGCTTAAAGGGCCACAGCCCTGCCAATGATTTACCGTTAACCTACGGGCAGAACCAATTCCCTTGAGCCTTATGGAAGGATCATTTTCCCTTACCCTCCAGATTATCCTCACTGTCCTGTTTGGCATTGGGGCCCAAGTGCTGGCGGGATTCCTCAAGCTGCCGAGCATTGTCTTTTTGCTCATTTTTGGAGTCAGCCTAGGTAACAGCGGTCTGCATTGGATTCAACCGGCCAACTTCGGTGACGGTTTGGAGGTGATTGTCTCCCTTTCAGTGGCGATTATTTTATTTGAAGGGGGATTAAATCTAGGTCTGCGGGAATTAGGGCAGGTTTCCGGTAGTCTGCGTAATTTGGTTACCATCGGTACCCTCATTACCCTGATCGGGGGCGGTTTAGCGGCCCATTGGTTGGCAGAATTTCCCTGGTATCTAGCCTTTTTATACGGTTCCTTAGTGGTGGTAACCGGGCCAACGGTGGTGGGCCCCCTGATCAAGCAGGTGCAAGTGCAGAGATCCGTGGCTACCCTGCTGGAAGGGGAAGGGGTACTCATCGATCCAGTGGGAGCCATCCTGGCAGTGGTGGTACTGGAAACTATTTTTAACACCAACGTCAGCGTTGAAACCGACATTATCGAAATTGCCATGGGCCTGATATTACGCCTTGGGGTCGGCCTGGCGATCGGGGTGGGGGGAGGTTGGTTATTGAGTAATTTCCTCAAACGGGCCACCTTTCTCTCGGAAGATGTCAGTAACTTGGTGGTACTAGCGGGAGTGTGGGGGGTATTTGGTGCGGCCCAGGCTTCCCTCAGTGAATCAGGCTTAATGGCCACCGTTGCCATGGGCATTTATCTCAACTCCTCTGCCCTGCCGGATAACCGACTTTTGCGACGATTCAAAGGTAAATTAACCCTGCTTTGTGTGTCGGTGTTATTTATTTTACTGGCGGCGGAATTGTCCCTGAGCAGTTTTGGGGCTTTGGGCTGGGGCAGTGTGATCACCGTGGCGGTGTTGATGTTGGTAATTCGTCCCTTTAGCGTTGCTATTTGTACTTGGACGAGCACTTTCAACTGGCGACAAAAACTTTTTGTCGCTTGGATTGCCCCCAGGGGTATTGTTTCTGCTTCCGTTGCTTCTCTATTTTCCCTCCTGTTAACCGAACGGGGCATTAACGGTGGCGATGCGATCAAATCAATTGTGTTTCTCACCATTATGATGACGGTGTTTATCCAGGGGTTAACGGCCAAGCCTTTGGCTAAACTGCTGCGCATCACCGACACCCATACCACCGGCGCAGTAATTATCGGTTGCACACCCCTAGGGCGATTGGTGGCCCGTTTATTTGAGGCCCAAGGGGAATCGGTGGTCTTGATTGATAGTGACCCAGAAGCCTGTGCCACGGCGATCGCCGAAGGCTTAACGGCCATTCAAACCAGTGCGTTGGACTCCCATGCCTTGGAAAAAGCAGGTATAGAGGAAATGGGGGCATTTATGGCCCTGACCAATAATGGGGAAGTGAATTTAGTGCTGGCCCAAAATACCATCAACGAGTTTAATCCTCCCCGGGTGTGTGTGATTGCCCCGGATAATTTACCGGAAAATAATCCCCTACTGAAAAACAAAGGGGTAAGAATTTTCATGGAGCAAAAAACTTTCAAAACCTGGAATCAGTACCTCAAAGACGGGCAAATTAAACTGGGTAAGACCCTCTTTAAGGAGGCCGGTTTAGCCCTGCAACAGGCCCACACCCAGGCCCTAATCCGTTCTGGAGAATTGCTACCTTTAATGCTAAAACGGCAAGGTAATTTACAACTAGCTAAGACCACTGAAAATGCCCAGATTGGGGACGAAGTTTTTTATCTGCTCCACGATCCCCGTTCCCAACTGCTCAAACAACTTTCCGGGAGTCGATCGCCGGATGTGTTGACCCCAGAACCCCTAGCAGAAGTGGAAGAAGTGCCCATCTACTAAAGACAAAACCGAAGTTGAACAACGCGAAGCTACCCTAAAAGAAAAGCCCCCTGGATTAACCAATGGGGGACATTTTTTTGTAATCAATCCTCAACAGTTGACTGAAACAGTTTCCTGAGAAGCTCTAGGAACCAGGGGTAACTTTATCAATTACCTCTAGGGTGCCATCCCCCTTCACCGTCCAGACATCGTAACTACCGACCACGTCGCCGTTTTCGTCGATGTCCACATTGCCGCTGGCCCCCTGGTAGTTAATTTCCTTGCCTTCCCGCACCATGGCGATCGCTTCACAGGCATCGGTGACCTCTTCCCCTGGGCCGTTGGACACTTCCCTGATCTTACTCTGGATCCCTGCCCCCGTATTGGATTTAGCGGCTTCCGCAGCCAGCATCATCAGAATAGTGGCATCGTAGGTGTGGGGTACGAAGGCCGTTACATCTTTCCCACCGGTGGCATCCTTCCATTGGGCAGTGAAGGCATCCAGAGCTTTACCATCGGCACCGGGCACTGTGCCCAAGGCTCCAGATAAAAGGGAAACGCCGTTGGCATCCTTGCCAACTTTTTCCACAAAATCGGGGGAATAAACCCCATCGGTTAATAGTAGGGTCACTCCATCCATCAATCCCTGACGGTAGGCGGATTGCACCAACACACTGCCGGTGTCAGCATAAAGCACAGCGGCCACCGCATCGGGACTGTTGGCAAAGGCTTGGCCTGCTTCTGTATCTAAAGTTGCCGCTTTGGGGTCATAGCGCACGGGTCTATCTTTATTGGTCACTGTGCCACCATCGGCGGCAAAAGACTCCACAAATACCCGCTCAAATCCCACACCGTAGTCATTATTGATAACAACGGTGGCCACATCGGCAAAACCTTGCTTTTTGGCTAGGGCGGCTAGGGCCTGGGCTTGGTAGGTATCGGGGGGAGCAGTGCGGGCCCAAAAACCCTTAAATTCCCCCTTCTTAGCCTGGTCAGTAAAAACAGGACTAGTGCTACCTGGAGAAATCATCATAATGTTATTTCTCACCGCAATGGGCACGGCCGCACTGGAAACACTGCTGGCAAAGGAACCCACTACCCCGGCCACCTGGTCTGCTTCGGCCAATTTAGTCATGGCGGAAACCCCTGCGGTGGGATCGGTTTGGTCATCTTCGATAATGACTGTTACGTCCTGGCCATTGACACCGCCACAGGCGTTGATGGTATCCACTGCTAACTGCACTGCCAGGGGCATATTCTGGCCAATGGAAGATAAATCCCCCGTGGCCGGTAGTAGGGCCCCCAATTTCAGCGCTCCCCCTTCTCCACCGGGACTAGGTTGGTTAGCTCCATCCCCAGGGGCCGGCTCGGGCTCAGCACAGGCAAACATTAATCCGGCGGTGGTGCCAGCAAGGGCTAGATTCAAGGCGATCGCCGTTAATCGACGATGGGACTGGGGCCAAAGTAGACGCATCCTGAAAAAATCTCCCACAAGGTTATTAATGGGTTAAATATAGTTAGCCATGGTCTCTTCGGCAACCTAGTCTGGAAACTCCATCAATGCACTGATAGGGGGGGATGGGCAACTAAGATTAGCCTCTGTCCTTTCCTTTACCCCCCATCCGACGGAACCAGAAGTTTCTTGCCAATTCCCTAGTCGTAAACCCCAGGTCTTACTGAGGCTGTTGGGCAGAAAGGGAGCGAATAAATTGAACTGCTTCCTGGGTGGGCACAATGCGGATTTGTTTGAGCATTTCATCATTACTACTTTGTAGAGTAGAAATAACGTTCTCCATGGCAATGACATCGATGACAATGCTGTTGGCCATGGCCGGTTGCTCTTGCTTAAACCGTTCCACCATCTGCTGAATCTGACTAGCTTCGAGGAAGAAAGGAATAATTTGCTCGTCTTCCTGTTGGATAGTGAGATAACCCTGGTCTTCTCCCCCTCTGGCTACGAATAGAGGGACTCCCCCTTGGTATTCAGAATTAGGCATTTTCTGAGCTGCCTGTACCTGGGCTGGGATGGGCACATAGGCAAATCCCAAGGGTTCTGGCTGGTTGGCGTTGGCCTGGGCAATTTTCACCACTTCCCCCAGGGAAACGGGCTGGACACTGACCTGGGAACCAACGTCGGGCTTTTGTTTTTTTAGTTCCTGTAAAAAGCCATTGGCTTCCTGTTGACTAATGAAAACTCCGGTAACTTTTTCGTTGTCATCACCCACTGCTACCAAGGGAGCTCCCTGGGCATCCACAATGGTAAAAACCGGTACCCCTTGCAGAATTTTGACCACTTCTTCGGTGGGCAGGGCCAGGGCCTGGAGGGTGGTGCCCAACCAGGTACCTACGGCGGTGGTGCCAATCAGACCAAGGGTTGCACCGATGCGGAAGAAGGATTTCATTGTTGCTGTCGCCTCAAAAAGTAATGACAATAAAAATATTGATTTAATCTTCACGAAAATCTTGTTATTTAAATGTCTGCGGGCCACGGAAAATGGCGATCGCCGAGAAGGTTTGTAGCCAAGGCATGGTCAGCCCTCCTAAACCAGAGGCTATGACAGTCTGGCCATGGGGAAGTTCCCCTCGACCTTACGGTAGCATATCGATTTTTTGAGGCGGCCAGGGGGGGAACAGTGCTGTTTTTTGACTGTCCCCAAGGCAAAAATTTCCCTACCACGACCATTGGAAGTTGGAATATGGAAATATTTTCTCTTCCTCACCCTGGGGGAATTTAGTTACTGCCGCTGAATACCACTTCGGGGAATTTGCCCTGGGCTTCGGCCATGGAGATTTGTTTGTTTTGATTTTTCAAGTCTTGCCAGAAGTTAATCACCTCAGTGGCTTGGTTGAGCACGTTAATGCGGTCCGCTTCGGCGATCCAATGTTTGGCTTCGAGTTCGTCTTTGAGTTGTTGCCAAGCATCAGCCCGGGGCCAGAAGAAGTAGGAAGTGAGAGGACTAGTGCCTTTGCCCACAATTTGATCCACGGCGATCGCCACGTTTTGATCGAGCCAGAGGACTTTGAGGATGAAACTGGTGTGTATAGTAGATGCTGCTTCAGCTGTAGTCACAAGCGAAATTCCCAAGAAATGTAATAATTTGCCAATTTACCATTGTACCCCATTGACCCCACCCGTTAGGGGGCCACGTTGCGGTTATTAAATAAACTCATGGTTTTGGCAATGCCATGGTGCAGACTATGGGCGATCGCCTCCGTGGCCAAGTCTAAGCTTTTCTCCACAATGGGCAATTCTGAGGGAGTAAATTTACCCAGCACATGGGCGATGGTGTCTTTGGTGCCATCACTTTTACCAATGCCTAAACGCAGGCGAGGAAAGTCCTGGGTGCCCAAATGACTAATCAGGGATTTCATGCCGTTATGGCCCCCGGCGGACCCTGTTTGCCTCAGGCGTAGTCGGCCCAGGGGTAAATCCATATCGTCATAGACCACCAACACTGACTGCGGCTCTAGCTTGTACCAGTCCACCACTGCCCGCACAGCCTGGCCAGAACGATTCATATAGGTGCGGGGTTTGAGCAAACAGGTTTTTTGCCCGGCCATCAGCCCCTCCCCAAACCAGCCCTGGAAACGCTTATGGTCATACCAAGAACACTGCCAGGCGATCGCCAACGCATCCACTACGGCAAAACCGATGTTGTGGCGGGTTTGATCATATTTCGGCTCAGGGTTACCCAAACCCACAATTAACTTGGGAATCATTCGGCGGTTTGCAATAAGGTTTCCAGATAAACCCGCGCACAGGCCTTGTAACTAGTGGACATGGGCTTAGTGCCGTAGCCCCCCTCATTTTGCAACAGGAACAAGGAAAGAGCAGCGGAAAACACCCGGTCCAGGTCCCAATGGGGATGTTTATCTAGATAGGTGGTCAGGGACTCGTGCAGATCTTCGGGGATTTCGGCAAAAACACTAACGGAGGTATCCATGGTTCTTCTCTCTTTCAAAGGGCGGAACTGCTTTGGGGAATAACTGGGCCGGCTGAAGATTACGGCCCCACACCCAAAGTTTTTCTGCTGTGTGCCCAATAGTTTTATCGGGGAATTCCCCTGGCTGTCAATGGCGGAAAATTTTGCCCCAGGAGACATTTCTTATTTTTGCCAACGACATTATAGGTATTTCAGCCATTTTTGCTTAATTTAACTTAATAATAAAACGGTTTTTAACAACTCTCTCTAATTTTTTGCGGGATTCCCCAGGAGGCGATCGCCAAAAAAATCCCCCTACTATCCCTAGTGTCAAAACCAGAAAAAATTCCCCCACCCCTGGGGTGCCCACGGCCCAGTCAGGGTTAAGAAACAGCCCAAAAACCTTAACCTCCTGGGGATAAAATCTAGTAACCGGGGGAATGGCTGGGGAAAACCTGGGGAATGGTCTGGGGAGAAACTAGCCAAAAATAAGAATTACAAAATTTTAGGGTTATGTAACAATTTAGAATTAATTTCCCAGTCTCCCAACGAGGGCAAAACCATGGCCGCTAAAATGAAAAAGGGCAGTTTAGTGCGGGTTATCCGCGCCCAATTGGAAAACAGCCTTGAAGCCCAAGCCAGCGATCGCCGTTTACCCGACTACCTTTTCCATAGCAAAGGAGAAGTGTTGGATTTGAACGAAGAATATGCCCTAGTGCGATTTTATGTCCCCACTCCCAACGTCTGGCTGCGCTTAGACCAAATCGAAGCCTTGGCCTAGGTTGCTTTCCTCCACCATCAACACCCCGGAGGGTGCCATGAATAGTTTGGAGTATTCCCCGATCGCCTGTCAGTCCTTGCAGGTGACGGTGGTTGGTGCCGGTAATGTCGGCCGGACCCTGGCCCAGAGGCTAGTACAAAAGAACGTCGCCAACGTAGTTTTGTTGGACATTGTGCCAGGTTTACCCCAGGGCATTGCCTTAGATTTGATGTCCGCCCAGAGCGTGGAAGAATACGACAATAAAATCGTTGGCACCAACGAGTACGAGGCTACCGCTGGCTCCGATGTGGTGGTGATCACCGCCGGTTTGCCCCGAAAGCCTGGTATGAGCCGGGATGATTTGTTGGGTAAAAATGCCAACATTGTGGCCCAGGCCGCCCGGGAAGCATTACGTTATTCCCCCACCGCCATTCTGATTGTGGTCACCAATCCCCTGGACGTGATGACCTATTTGGCCTGGAAAGTAACGGGTTTGCCTCCCCAACGGGTGATCGGCATGGCCGGTGTGTTGGACTCAGCCCGGCTGAAAGCCTTCATTGCCATGAAATTAGGGGCTTGTCCCTCCGATATCAACACCCTAGTGCTTGGGGGCCATGGAGATTTGATGTTGCCCTTGCCCCGTTACTGCACCGTCAGTGGGGTTCCCATTACGGAGTTAATGCCTTCCCAAACCATTGCGGAGTTAGTGGAGCGTACCCGTAACGGTGGGGCTGAAATTGCCGCCTTGCTACAAACGGGCACCGCCTATTACGCCCCGGCTTCTTCCGCTGGGGTGATGGTGGAGTCGATTTTGCGGAATCAGTCCAGGATTCTTCCCGCCGCCACTTACCTTGATGGCATGTATGGATTGAAGGATATTTTCCTGGGGGTACCCTGTCGTTTGGGCTGTCGAGGGGTGGAAGATATCCTGGAGGTACAATTAACCCCTGAGGAAAAAGATGCCCTCCATCTTTCCGCTGAAGCGGTTCGCCGTAATATTGATGTGGCGTTGGCTATGGTCAAGGACAGTTAATTTCTGACAGTTAGTCAAGACGGTCAACAGGTTAATTAAATTGATAGAGTTAATCACTGATTGTTAACTAAATCAATACAGGGCATTTTTTCACCGAGGTTAGGGCTTAATGGGGAGCATTCGTTTAATGCACGCAAAATTACATCGGGTCTGTGTGACGGAGGCCAATGTCAATTATGTGGGCAGTATCACCATTGACCCAGTGATGTTGGAGCGGGTGGGATTGTTGCCCCTGGAGGAGGTGGATATTATCAATCTCAGCAACGGCAATCGCTTTTCCACCTATGTCCTGCCCGGCCAAGCCCATTCCAAGGAAATTTGCCCCAATGGCGGAGCCGCCTTGCTCTGTCAACCAGGCGATCGCCTGATTATTTTTGCTTACGAACTATGTGAGCGCAATCAGGTGTTGCGGACTGGGCACCAAGCCAAGGTGTTGGTGGCCAATGAAAGCAATGAAACGGTGGATTTTTATTTACAAGAACTAATTCCCCAAGAACAGGGGGTGCAATTTATCAACACCAATTGTTCGGCACCAGTCCCCAAGTAAATTCGAGTGAATTTGTCGAACCAACCCCATTGATCTGGAAGAAATCGATGCTTTACCCCCTCAGTCGCCCAAATAATGCCGGTGGGCACTGTCTGTTTAGGGAGTGAAAGCTAGAATGGTTACGCAGTATAAGGTTGAAAAAATGAACTGTGTGTATTGTGAAAATGAACGGGTGGTGAAAAATGGAAGAAAAAAGCTGAAGACGGGACAGATAGTGCAAAATTATTTGTGCAATGAATGTGGTCGTCGATTCAACGAGCGTAGCGGAACCCCCATGACCCGATTGAGAACACCAGGGTCAAAAGTAGAGATGGCGCTCAAGGCAAGAGGGGAAGGACTCGGAATCAGAGCCACCGCCAGAGTTCTAGGGAAATCCCCCAGCAGTATTACAACCTGGGAAAAGCGCTTATCAAATCAGCTAGGAAAATGGTCACCTAAAGCCCCAGAGGGAGGAGAAATAACGATATAGCAAAGGACGAGATAGTTAGGATAGTTCTCTCAACGCTATATCCAATGCAGAAATCAGCGATTCTCCCTTACTAACAAGTTGGGAAACATAACATTTTAGTCTCGCCCAGAACTTCTCAATTTTGTTCAAGTCGGGAGTGTCAAGAAATTTGTGTAAAGGGGAAATTAGAAAAGAAAAGAATTAGGGTGTTCAATAGCAAAACAAGCAAGAGCCGCCTTCCAATGCTGGATGGGCATAGTCCATTTACGGCAAATACGTTGCAAAGCCAGGTATAACAGTCAGGACTTACGCAAGATAGATGAGGTTAAGGTAGTAGGATGACTTCTTTCACTCGTTTAGATTACTGTCAGTATTTACTGAGTAGCCCAATTAACTACACCCTAACAAACCTTGCCAAGAATCTCGATGGTGTGAGCCATGACCGGATCAAACGTTACCTATAAGGAGTAAAACTGACTCCTCGTCTGCTGTGGGAACAGGTACGTCTAGAGCTAATCGAATCACCAAAAGCTTATGTTGTCTTTGACGATACGGTGTTAGACAAAAGCTATAGTCAAAAAATCGAATGCAGTCAGTGGCAATATAGTGGCAATGCCCGAGGACTAGTCAAAGGTATTGGTCTGGTCAGTTGTGTTTATGTCAATCCAGAGGTGAATCAGTACTGGGTAATTGACTATCGTCTATATGATAAAGGGATGGATGGTCGCAGTAAGTTAGAGCATGTCAAGGAACTCAGTACAGGACAAAAACTTGAAAAGCTATCGGGGAAAGGGTTTGATAGGAGTTAGAACAAAACCAAGCAAACCCTCATGAATCAGATTAGCGAAATTCGAGCCCAATTGCGACCCCACATGGGATGGCATGGAGCCAGACTGTCATTTGTCGCCCTATTCCTAGTGGCATTATTCCGAGCTAAAACCGTTAATCTGGGGGAACTTGCTACAGTCTGGGGTGGTAATGCGGAGGAATCTTCCAATTACAAACGTATGCAGAGATTCTTCAAGTCGTTTGACGTAAACATGGATAAAATCGCCAAGATGGTGATGAGGATTGCAGGTATTCCCCAGCCTTGGGTTCTGAGTATTGACCGCACCAACTGGTCATTTGGCACAACTCATTTCAACATCTTGATGCTGTGCGTAGTCTATGAAGGCATTGGCTATCCTCTGATGTGGACGATGCTGGAGAAGAAAAAAGGCAATAGCAACAGTACAGAGCGGATGGATTTGCTCGAGCGCTTTGAAAAGCTATTTCCCCAGGTCAAGATTGACTATCTCGCAGGAGACCGGGAGTTTATCGGCAAACCCTGGCTCTCATACCTGATGATGGATAAGCCCATTCCCTTTCGTCTACGCATGGGTCAGACCGACAAGATAAGTCAAGGGAAAGGTCAACCATCCATAACTGGAGCTCACCTATTTCGGTCGTTGGCCATCGGCGAGACGCGAATTCTGCCGGGAAAGCGGTGGGTATGGGGTCGTCCGGTCTATGTCATTGGCACTCGTCTTGACCCTAAGCAAAAATCTGGCAAAACTGATGATGATTTTTTGATTATCATCACTACCCATCACCCTGAAGGGGCTTTAGCTGATTACAGTCGCCGATGGGGAATTGAAACCCTGTTTGGCGCTCTCAAGACTCGTGGATTTTGTTTGGAATCCACCCATTTCACTGATAAGCTGCGTTTGTCAAAGCTACTTGCTCTCTTGGCCATCGCTTTTGTCTGGGCGATGAAGGCCGGTATATGGAGACATTCACACAAGCCGATTCGCATTATCAGGGCCCATGGTCGTCGGGCTCGTAGTCTCTTTCGCTATGGCTTTGATCTACTACGCCGTTTTTTCATTTTTCCTACCCCATCTCTACCTGAGTCAGGATTCTGCCCCATACAACTTTTGTCCTGTACTTAGATTAAAATTACCCTTACGCCTTCTAGAAGTAAGACCTCTCAGCCTGAACTTGATTCGAGAAATTCATCCCAAAATTTACTTCGCCCTGATTGACTGACAAAAGTTTAAGAGGACTCGTAGGAATAGACCTGGAGAGTAAACTCAAGGGCATAAAGGCGGCGGTGATGCTGACGAAGGGAAGCCATAGCCGGTTCAGGGTCTTGATGGGAGA
>NZ_JADEVV010000088.1 GCF_015207985.1 Synechocystis salina LEGE 00031
ACCCTGGGAGGGGCCATTGGTTATTCCCGCTTAGCTAAGCCCCAACCCGCTCGATACCATAGCGATCGCCTAGATTTACCGCAATATTTATCCCAACCCAAGTCCGTGGTGGTGGTGGGGGCCGGTTTGGCTGGTTTAGCTTCAGCCTATGAACTAAGCAAGCGGGGCTTTAAGGTTACCCTGTTGGAAAAATCACCCAATTTGGGCGGTAAGGTGGCGGGCTGGCCCATCCAGGTGGGGGAAGAAACCTTTCAGATGGAGCATGGTTTCCACGGCTTTTTTCCCCAGTATTACAACCTCAAAAGCATTGTTAACGAGTTGGCGATCGCCGATAATTTCCGTTCCCTGGATTTCTACTCTTTGGTGTTTAAAGAAGGCTACGAGCCGGAGGTATTTCGTCCGAGCCATTCCGCCTTTCCCTGGAACATTGTTGATCTGACCATTTCTTCCCCCAATCGGTTGCGCTGGGGCATTAATTTAACCAAGCCTTCCCATTGGCAGGTTTTTCGGGCCATTACGGGATTCCAAATTCCCAAAAGCTATGACCAACTGGATGGCATCACTGTCAGTGATTGGGTGGCGAAGGGATTTCCCCAGGGTTTGTACGATCTTTACTTTCTGCCCTTTGCCAAATCTAGCTTGAATGCCCCCGATGTATTGAGTGCGGGGGAATTGATGCAGTTTTTCCACTTTTACTTTTTCGGCAATCCTGAAGGCCTAGCTTTCAACGGCACCAAGGACGACATGGTGACTAGTTTAGTCATGCCCATGGTGGAGTCCATCAAAGCCCATGGAGGAGAAATTATCACCGAAGCCACCGTTAGTGCGATTAACTGTGATCAAGGTTTAATCCAATCTCTCCAGTATGTGCAGGGGGATGATCCCGTCAGCGATGTGCCCTTTACTGTGCCCCGCAATGAGTTGCTCTCCCAGGCAAGCCCGGGGGAGGATGTTTATTACGGCGCTGGCGATCGGGTTTATTGGACTAAGCCAGAAGGAAAAGAAGCTTTATCCCTCACCTGTAGTCACCAGGGTTGTACCGTTGCCAAACAGGAAAACGGCCAATTCATCTGTCCTTGCCATGGCGCTGTGTATGATGCCGATGGTCAAGTGATCCAGGGGCCGGCCAAACGTAACTTGGCCAAGTTTGCCGTTAAACCGGGGAGCAGTGCCAAGGAAGTACAGTTAGTTTCCCGCAGCAAGGGTAAACCAGCGGAGCAAACCCTCAAGGCAGATTATTATGTGCTGGCGGCGGACGTGGTGGGCATGAAAAACCTGGCCGATCGCCTGGAGGGAGATGTTAGTCCCCAATTGGTGCAACAAGTAAAACAATTAGCCGTGGCGGATCCCTTTGCGGTGGCCCGGTTTTGGTTTGACCAAGATTTTGAATGGGCCCACAGTAATTTTGCCTCCCTGTCCGGTTATCGTTTGACCGATAGCATTACCCTCTATCACCGCATCCAAAATCAATTTATTGCCTGGGCAGAGCGCACCGGGGGCAGTGTGGTGGAGTTACACGCCTATTGTTACAAAGAGAAAGAGTTTCCTACCCAAGGGGATTTGTTAATCACCTTTGAGCAGGAATTGTACGAAATTGTCCCCTCCCTAGCCACTGCCAACCTGCTACATCGAGAATTGGTCAACCAAAAGAATTTTTCCGGGTTTCCTCCCAACAGCTACGGCGATCGCCCGGAGACAGAAACTGCGGTGGCCAATCTTTTGTTCGCTGGGGATTGGGTGAAAATGCCCTTTCCCTGCGGCTTGATGGAGCGGGCCATCAGCAGTGGATTATTATCGGCCAACGCCATCTGTCACCAAGAAGGTTTGCAACGGCGGGAATTGTTGACGGTGATGCCCGAGGGAATTTTGCAAATTTAGCCCCTGGGCCGTTTATGCCTGACAACATTGGTTGATCCACCGGCTTGGTTAATTCTCTCCGGCCAATTTCAACAGCGGAAAGCCTAGGGCCAGGGGAACCAGAGCAAGGTTCTATTCCGTCTCCCTGGGGTAGTGGTGGTGCTGGGATTAATCTAGTTTGCTCGGGATTTCGTTGGCTAGTGTTAGCCTAGCAGGGTGGTTGTGGGGATTAAATAGCACCTGAAATTATGGTCACCGATCGCCAAAAGTCTGAGTCCCCCTTGGGGTTGCCCCGGTTGGCTAAGCATTCCAGGGCGTTTTTTTCCTGCCCAATGGTGGTGGGCTTCGGCAGTGGTGTAGTGGTGGCGATCACCGGGGCCGCAACCTACGGCCATTATTGGGTACAGCGAAACGTCTCCCCCTTGGTGGGGCAAGCGGTGGAACATTTTTTAAATCGCCCGGTGGAATTGGGGCCATTGACCAGTGTTTCCCTCACCCATCTAGAATTTGGTGCCACTAGCATTCCGGCCACCCCTAGCGACCCCAACTGGGTGCAACTCCAGGGTTTAAAAATTAGCTATAACCCCTGGCAATATCTCCAAGATGAACATCTCGGGCTGACTATCACCGCAGTAGAACCCCAAGCCTATGTTGAACAGGGGCGATCGGGCCAGTGGTGGCATACGGAAATAGGAGAACTGACGGATGATTTTCCCTTTCAATTGGAAAAATTAATTGTTCGTCGGGGTCGGGGCACTGTGGTTAGTCGCAACGATCGCCAAGCGCTCAATCAACCCATTCAATTGCGATTAAACGATGGCCAATTTTGGCAAGAATCGAGCCAAGATATTTTCCATTTTCGCCTCCAAGGTCAACTATTACCCCTGGTGGAGCGCCGCAGTCGTCTACTGGTGGAAGGCAGTATTGACCCAGCCCAGGAAAGCTGGCAACTCCTGGTCAAAAGTCACCATTTACCCCTCATTCCCCTCAGGGAAATTTTGCCCCTGCCCCTGGATTTTCGAGGGGGTAGTCTGGATAGTGAACTGGCGATCGCCATTGAAGATCAACAACTGGTTTCCCTCGATGGGGAAGTAGATTTACACCAAGCTAGTCTGAAACTGCCCCAACTGGCCCGCCCCCTCACTGCCATTAATGGCCCCCTCATTTTCCAGGGTCGCAAAATTCAACTGGGGCAAGTGCAAGGACAATTGGGGGAAATTAAGGCTCAAAGTCGAGGTTACATTGATTGGCAAGATGGCTTCAACCTGGCGATCGCCACAGCGCCGTTGGCCGTTGGTAAAATTTTCCAGGGGTTACAGTTTCCCCCCGCCACTGTCCCCATTAGCGGTCAATTAAGTTCCACTGTGGCCATCCAAGGGCCATTGGAAAATCCCCAGATTAGGGTTGACCTGCAAAAAGCAGGCAAAAATCCCCTCCAGATCGAAAACCTCGCCCTACAGGATCTCCAAGCTCACCTCAACCTAGAAGGCGATCGGGTGGTGGTGAAAAATTTTCAGGCCCTACCCCGCAGCGGCGGCAACTTGAGCGGCTCAGGGCAAATTCAAGCCCAGAGGAAGGGTAATAAATTAGATTGGCAACCGTTCCAACTGCAAGTTCAGGCTGAAAATGTTGATGTGCAACCCTGGTTGGAGGGGGATTTAAGCGCCCCATTGCCCCCAGTGTTACCCCTATCAGGGCAAGCTCAAATCACGGGAAAATTATCCGAACCCCGTACTTGGCAAGCCCAGGCCCAAGGCAATTTTGCCCTAGCGGGGGGATTAGTTAAAACCGAAGACTTTGTTTACCAAGGGGGGCAATGGCAAGGCCATTTTCAACTGCAAAATTTATCCCTAGGGAATTTAGACACAGCATCAATCCCAGATAGTTTGAAGCAGGGTAAACTCCAGGCCCAGGTGTGGGCCCAGGGAAATCAACAATATCAGTCGCCGTTGCAATTACAGGGCCAAGGGCAAGTGACTTTACCCCAGGGTGCAGTGGCGATCGACCAATTTCAACTCCAGGGGAAACAATGGCAAGGGGTGTTTGCGGCGAAAAATATTGCCTTGGCAACCTTGCCCGGTATGGATGGATCCTGGTCAGGAACTTTAGCTGGCAACTGGACTGGTAAAGGGCACCTTGACCAACCCATGCACCAATGGAATTTGGCCGGTTCGGGGCAATGGCGCTCTCCCAAGGGAACGGTGGACATCCAACAATTTACTTTGGGGGAGGAAAACTTCACCGCCCAACTGAGCACGGAGAGCATAGATTGGCAGGCTTTGCGGATCAGCCAACCGGGGCAGGTGGCGGGGAAATTGAAGTTAACGGGGCAATGGACTGGGGAAACAGCTCAGTTAAAAAACTTAAAAGGAAATTTGACTAGCTCCCAGGGGTGGCAATTATTATCGGACCCCGTCACTGTGGCCTTTGACTGGCAGGGTTCCCAGCTTAAATTGAGCCAACTCCGTAGCAAGGGTTTGCAAGCCCAGGGAAATGTCCAAATTGCCATTGCTGACGTTAAACCTGGTTTTAATTTCCAAGCGGGAATAAAAGCCATGGACCTCCAGGTGGAAACCACAGGGTTACCCCTAGACAAAATCATTCCCGCTCCCCAGGCAGCTCCATGGTCGGGAAATTTAGATTTTAAGGGGCAGGTGACTGGCTCTGGCCCCCAACCCCAATGGCAAGGAGAATTGGCGGTGCACCGTTTGCAGTTAGGGGAGTTTAAGTTTGCGTCCCTTTTAAGCGGTGAGGTGAAAAAAGATCTGCAAGGCGTACAATTAGCTCTCCATGGGGAAGGAGAACAAATTCGCCTCAGTTTAGACCCTACACAACAACCCACAGCGGTGTTATGGGAGCGGGGCCCATGGCAACTAGCAGGGCAAAAACAGGCTAACCAGTGGTCTTTAACGGCCCGTTCTTTGCCTCTGGACGCTTTACAAAATAGTCTGCCCTTAGCCCTAACCCTTGTGTCTAATGGGGACAATTCTTTAACCGATTCCTTGGCAAAACTCCAGAGTCAACCTTGGGGAGGACAACTATCGGGGCATTTTCAGCTTGACCTGGCCGAAAAAACGGCGATCGCCACTAGGGTTAATATCCAGCAACCCCGTTGGGGCAATTTTAGTGCCCAGGATTTGGCTGGTAATTTTAGCTACGGCCAGGGGCAATTAACGGTGGACAGTGGTCGTTTGCGCCATGGCCAGAGTACGGTTTTAATCCAGGGGCAAGCTGATTTCCAAGGCAATCAACCCCAGTGGGGCGGGGAAATTAGTTTCCGTCAAAGCCGGATTGAAGATGTTTTAACGGCTCTGCAACTGTTCACCTGGGAAGATTTTGGTCGGGGTTTTCAGCCTCCCTCTTATGGCACAGCGAAGGATCTGTACGGTGCCATGGGGCAAGATTTGGACCAAGAAAATTTGCCGCCGTTGGTTAGTGTGGGCAATGCCCTGGACGACCTGGCGACTCAATTTAAGCAACTGGCCCTGAGTGAAACTAGCTTGACGTCAACGGAGACGAATCAGGACTCTTTACCAGATTTAGACCAACTGCAGGGACAATTGCAGGGCAAAATCACCGTGGAGAAACGGGGGGATTCTCCCCTGGCGGCCAACTTTAATTTGTTGGGCCAACATTGGCAGTGGGGCGACCATGGCCTGGAGCAATTGCAACTGGCAGGGCGCTGGCAGGGGGATAACCTCAGCCTTGCTCCCCTGGAATTACGCACTGGCGATCGATTTTTGCGGGTCACTGGGTCACTGAGGCCGGAGGGGCAACAGGGGCAAATTCAACTCCATCAACTACCCCTTGGCCCCTTGGCCAAAATTTTGCACCTCCCTGCCCACCTCGCTCCGGCAGGGGATGTATTTGCTGATTTTCGCCTCCAGGGTAGCCGGCAGAACCCCCAATTTCAGGGCAAAGTGCAGATTAAAGATAATCGTTTTGGCCCCTTGGCCCTGGAAAAAACCGAGGGAGATTTTAGTTACCAAGCCGGTCGTTTAGATTTTCAATTACAAAGTCTGGTTAATTCCCTCACGGAACCGCTGCAACTACAGGGCAGTGTTCCCTATGTCTTTCCCTTTGCCAGTCAAGCTCCCAACAGTAATCATTTTTCCCTGGCATTAAAGTTAAAAAATGACAGTCTGAAGTTGATTAACCTATTCAGCCATGGGCAATTAAGTTGGCTAGGCGGCCAGGGGGAAGTGGATTTAGCTTTGTTGGGCCGCCTTGATCCCTATAACCAAGCCCTGTACCAACTCCAAGGGTTGGGGGAAATTACCATCCAAAATGGGGCGATCGCCGCTCAGATGTTACCAGATAAGCCCCTAACCCAGGTCAATGCCAATATTGTGGCGGACTTGAATACGCTCCAGGTGACCAATTTAACCGGGCAAATCAGTGGCGGCAGTTTAGCCATGGTGGGCAGTCTACCCCTACAAAATCCCTTACCCAATCTGGACCAAGGTTTACAACTGAGCCTGAATAATTTAGCGGTGGATGTGCCCAGTCTGTACCAAGGAGCCCTGGGGGGATTGGTGCAAATTACCGGCACGGCGATCGCCCCCCAGGTGGGAGGTCAGTTAGCCCTGGGCAATGGCAATATTTCCGTGGGACAAACTCTGCCTGCTCTGGGTTCTGGTGCTCCTTCCCATCAAGGTTTGAGGTTCAACAATTTAAGCCTCGTGTTGGCGGAAAATGTCCGGGTGCAAAATTTACCCTTTCTCGATTTTGCCGCCAGTGGCCAAGTGATGCTGAATGGTACACCGCAAAATTTGCGTCCTGAGGGGGAAATTAAACTCAAAGGGGGCCAGGTAAATCTGTTTGCCAGCCAATTAAGGTTGGATAATAACCAAAATAACAGCGTTTATTTTCTGCCCCAGCGGGGTCTAGACCCCTATCTAGATTTATATTTGCTCAGTTCCGTCAGTGAAACAAGCCGCAACATCACCAACCACAGTCCCCTTTCTTCGGAGGTGCCAGAACCCTTCAGTGCCACCCAGGACAGCCTGCAAACAGTGCGCATCCAAGCCCACATCAATGGCTACGCCAGTGAAATCAACCAAAATATCCAGTTAACCAGTACGCCCCGGCGATCGCCCCAGGAAATCATTACCCTGCTGGGGGGCGGTGTGCTCAGTACCCTGGGCCAGGATAGTACCCAAACTACGGTGGGGCTAGCTAATTTGGCTGGATCGGCAGTGTTGGGGCCCGTCCAGGGACGCATTGGTGAGGCCTTGGGGCTAAGTGAATTTCGCATTTTTTCCACCCCCTTAATGAACGAAGGTGATCGCCTCCAGGGCAATCAAATCGGAGTAGCGGCGGAGGCTGGCATTGACATCACCCCCCAATTGGGAGTTTCGGTGCAAAAAATCATCAACTCTGATCGCCTACCCCAGTGGGGCTTGGAATACCGAGTTAACGACAGCACGGTGATCCGGGGTTCCAGCAATTTCCAAGACGACAGCCGGGGCATAGTGGAATTTCAAAAACGGTTTTAGCCCTTGCTAGCCGTAAGCTCCAAAATATTGGCACTGTCTGCTTAGGGAGTGAGAGCTAGAATGGTTACGCAGTATAAGGTTAAAAAAAATGAACTGTGTGTAATGTGAAAGTGAACGGGTAGTGAAAAATGGAAGAAAGAAGCTGAAGGCGGGACAGATAGTGCAAAGTTATTTGTGCAATGAATGTGGTCGTCGATTCAACGAGCGTAGCGGAACCCCCATGGCATGATTGAGAACACCAGGGTCAAAACCACTATGCCAAGGAACTAGAGGGATTACAGAGAGCCCTTAACGTACAGAGGTTACTACACAACTGGTTCCGTCCTCATGGAAGTCTGGAGAAAAATACCACTCCGGCTATGGCCATGGGCTTTATTGACCGCCCTGTCGAAATTGCAGAAATCCTTACCTGTAGAGGCTTTTGCCAATTCACTCCTTAAAAGAACAGTGCCATTATTTCCAGGTGCAAATTGTCGATGAAGGACGGGGCATTCCTGATTATGATCTGCCCAATCTATTCGAGCGATTTTATCAAGGCCATGGCGATCAATATCCCTCTTTCATCAAAATGGGTGAATTAGAATGGAGATAAAAGGCTGGAAAGCTTGGAGGGAGTATGACGAAGGTAAGAGAAGCGAAAAAGACAGTACAATGTGTAGACACGTATAGTGAACTGT
>NZ_JADEVV010000022.1 GCF_015207985.1 Synechocystis salina LEGE 00031
TTCTCCCATCAAGACCCTGAACCGGCTATGGCTTCCCTTCGTCAGCACCACCGCCGCCTTTATGCCCTTGAGTTTACTCTCCAGGTCTATTCCTACGAGTCCTCTTAAACTTTTGTCAGTCAATCAGTTCTGCCCCATACAACTTTTGTCTTGTACTTAGGATTAAAATAGAAGATGAATTTAAAATATTACTAAAACGAAAAATTGATCTAGTCTCCAAAAAAGCGATTAAAAATAGCAAAAACTGGATTCGCCGTCAAAATATTCTTGATAATGCGGAGATTATTTATGTCCAGTGACCAAGAAGTCATTTTAGATCTTTATCATGCTCTCAATAAAATTCTGGCTTTTACTCAAAATATGGATAAATAGAAATTTATTGATGATGAAAAAACACAATCTTCAGTTTTATCCCAAATAGTGATTATGGGAGAAGCAGTGAATCGACTCTCTGAACAATTTAAAAATCAACATCCCCAAATTCCATTTAATGAAATCCGTGGAATGAGGAACAGAATTGTCCATGAATACAAAGAAGTTGATTGTGATATTATTTGGGAAGCCATCAAAAAAGATATTCCTGCGTTGATTAACTTTATTTCATCAGCCATTGATCATTGATTGATAGGATATAGCCTCCCCCTTACCAATCAAAAACTAATTTGCTTTTGGCATGAACCCAAAATTTGCCGAAATGAATTTCAAATCTCTCCGAACTTACGTCATTGAACATCAAGATGATGATGAAGTTTTTTATGCGTTTGTAGATCGTCTTAAGGCTAATCTTTCGTCTCGGGTTTATCCTCCTCCTAATACTCCTGAAAATGTTGCCATTATGGAGCAAGCAATACTAGTCTAAAGCAAAGTTAATTTACCGGCGATCGCCAAGCCTCTTTCAAACAAATCAAATCTTAAATGAATTTCATCATAAGTACAATGCTAAAACCAACATTCCGCAGGCTCTACCAATAGTTACTAAATTTTCGGGAAAACACTAAATATAGCGTAGTTTTTTCGTATTGACTGACTGGGGGGGCAAGAGGCAAACCCCGAAATAGGCTTGCCGTCGTACTCGATTTCAGACGAAGGTGTACTACGTGCGGAATGTAGGCTAAAAACATCAGAATTCCAAAAAGCCATAAAATCCGTTGAAAACTTGCCCCTTGACGATCAAGAAATTCTCCTTGATATTATCAAAAAAAGATTACATGCAAAAAGAAGAGAATAATTAACCCAAGATATCAAGGAAATCCGCCAAGAAGTTACAAACGGTGATGCTCAGTGTGATTCTGTCGCCCAATTTTTGAAAGCCCTTGATCAAGAATGAAAGAAGATATCAAAATAGCTTGGACATCGAAATCTTTACGCTCATTCAAACGTCTAATTCGTAAAAATCCAGATTTGAGGCCAATGATTGAGAAAGTCTTAAATCAAAAAATCTCAAGTTGACAATTACTTTTGACTTACTGCTACCATCCAACTGAGACACCCTATAGATGAATTATCGGCGATCGCCGTCCTATTTCAAAGAAACTTTCTTACATCTAATGTTGGTAAATATAGCCGGGTTGAGTGGAGAAGATCTATGTACTTTGTCCTCATTTAATGCTTTTTTCATTGGTCTTTCAAGTCCTGTCAGTGAAAAATTGGGGCGGCATTGAAGACTTTTTGCTTCACAATGGAGGGGTTAGGGCTATGTTGATAAAATTCTTTTCACGATCATGGTTAAAAATCAAAGGGTTTGGCTAACTCGGGGACTGGGGGGCTTACTAATCTGGGGGGCCATGGCCACGGTCTGCCGAGCAGAAACCATTCCCTTTACCCTGCTCCAGCTCAACGATGTGTATGAAATTGCCCCCATAGATAACGGCCGTTGGGGCGGCTTGGCTCGGGTGGCTAATTTACGCCGGCAGTTAGAACAAGCTAATACCCACACCTACACCGTGTTGGCAGGAGATTTTCTCAGTCCTTCCGCTTTGGGCACAGCCCTCTACAACGGCGATCGCCTAGCGGGGAGGCAAATGGTGGCGGTGTTGAATGCCATGGGGTTGGACTATGCTGCTGTGGGCAACCATGAATTTGACGTTAGTGCCCAGCAATTTAGGCAACGGATTGCAGAGTCGGATTTCCAGTGGTTATCAGCCAATATTGCCGATGGTGCGGGCAATCAGTTTACGGGCATCAAACCCTACGAAATCTTGACCATCCCCGGAGCGGAAGGGGGAGAAGTGAAGGTGGGCATTTTAGCCCTGACCATTGACAGCAATGCGGCTGACTATGTCACCTATAGTGATCCCATTTCCACGGCCCGCCGCTACATACAAAGTCTGGAGGGAGAAGTGGACGTTTGGGTGGCCCTGACCCATCTTTCCCTAGCCCAGGATTTGGCCTTGGCCCAGGCCATTCCCGAATTAGATCTGATTTTGGGAGGCCATGAACACGAAAATATCCAGCGCAACCATTTAATTATTAAGCCCGACAGTTCGGCAAGTTGTCCCCAGGCCCAAACGCCGATTTTTAAGGCCGATGCCAATGCCCGCACTGTTTATATTCACCAACTGACCTACGACACGGACCGGCAATGTTTGGAAATTGATTCCCAACTCCAACCCATCACTGCGGCGATCGCCGAGGACCCTGCCACAGCCCAAGTTGTTGACCAATGGCAAGAAATTGGCTTTACGGCTTTTCGTCAAGCAGGATTTGAGCCCATGGCGGTGGTAGTTAAAGCCCCCATGGCCCTCGATGCCCTCGATGCCCATGTGCGTAGCAGATCCACCAATCTCACACGACTAATTACCCGGGCGATGCAGTACGAATATCCGGCAGCGGCCATGGTGATGTTCAACGGTGGCATGGTGCGCCTTGATGACTTACTTAGTGCTGGTTCCATCACCCAATACGATATTATTCGCATCTTACCCTTTGGCGGCCGGGTGGTAACGGTGGATATAAGGGGGGATTTGTTACAAAAAGTTTTGACCCAGGGGGAAAAAAATCGGGGCACTGGTGGCTATCTCCAGCTAGCGGGCTTGGCTCCCGCTGACATTGAGCCAGACAAGGTCTATCGGCTGGCATTGATGGAATATTTGTTAACCGGACAGGAAGTGGGCTTGGATTACCTGACAGAAAATACCCCTGGATTAAAAGTGATTGGCTACGGTCGGGATATTCGTTCCATCTTGGTGGATTATCTACAAAATAATGCCCACCAAGCCTTTACTGATTTGGGAGAACCCTAGGTGGGGGGTCGTGGTCGTGAAGTCATTCCCATTCCAGTTAATCAATACAATAAAACCATCATCCAAGGAACTAGTCTGGGTACCAAAACATGCCCTTAATGCCTTCGGGATCCAGCACAAAGCCCAAACGTCGATAAAAATCCACCACCTGGGGATCGGCGAACAGGGTGATATTACTAATGTCGTAATGGCGTAATTTGCGGATGATATATTGCATTAGGGCCTTACCCAAACCCTTGCTCTGAAGACTGGGGTGAATGACCACGTCCCATACGGTGGCATTGAAAGCATGGTCAGAAGTGGCCCGGGCAAACCCCACCAGTCGCCGTCGATTGCCCCGCACTTCCCACATGGTAACCACCAAAAAACTGCACTCTACGGCCTTTTTAACTTTGCGAATCGGACGTCGGGCCCAGCCCACCGCATCACATAACTCCTCCAACTCGTAGAGGTCAATGTCCCGGTCAGTGGTGAAAAATATCCGGCCTTTATCACTGTCATCGGTGGGAAATTCTTCTGCCCCCGTTGGGCCCAGGGATGGTGAACTAGTTGAATCGGGATTGAAAAAGCGTTTCCAAAAAACCATGCCGTTGGGCGTTCAAGAACAAGCTGGGGTGGACAAAGGAAAAAGCAGTGGGGGGGATGGAAATGATGATAATTACTTTCAAACCTTAAGTATAAGCTTTGATCGCATCCCCCTGGTGAATCTCTAAAAGCCTATATCCTCCCTGGCGATCGCCGCTTCAGCCAATACTTCAGCATCGGTCATGCTCGGCCAATCTTGGCAACCAATTTCACTGTAAAACTGCTGGTCATAGGGACGGGTACGCACCACCACCGGCATGGGCACCGCATGGCCCAACACCAACGCCTGTTGTTTGGAATCTAGCTTGGCCAAGACGGAACGCAAATTTTGTCCCCCTGCCACCCCGGTAAAAATTGCTTCAATGTCCTTTTCGTCGTTGAGCAAGCAGGTAATGCGGGTACCAATTTGGGACATAACTTCGTTGTCAATGCCCGATGGCCGTTGATCCACCACCAACAGAGTGACAAAGTATTTCCGCATTTCCCTGGCAATGGTACCAAAAATGGTCTGATGGACGATGGCGGAGTCTAAAAAGCGGTGGGCTTCTTCAATGGTGATCACCAATTGCCTCGGGCGATCGCCAACGTGTTTAGTTTGGAGAAATTTTTCGGCTTTTTTAACGTAAATGCCATGGATACGTCTGGTGATCATATTGGTTGCTAACATATAAGAAAGCAAATTGGATTGAGAACCAAATTCAATCACCACATGTTTCCCTGCTTCCAAACATTGCAAAAGTTGGTCAATGTAGTTGTGGGCGCTAACCTGTTTGAGATACTTTAAATTTTCTAGTCGTTTCAACTTCCGTTGCAAAGACATAATGGAGCCGGGATGGCCCTGTTTTTCTTCACAAAAAACCTTAATTTCTTCATTGGTCATCACCAGTAAACGGGAAATCCAACCAGAGCCAAATTCAGAAAATAAAATATTGGCATTGTCCAACGCCGCCTCCGACAAACCCAACTCAAAGCCTACTAAACGAATATCTTCAATTTCAATTTGGTCAAAACTTAAATAGAGTTCCTGGGCTCCCCTCACCCCCCGCCGTTTGGTGGATTCTGCATCGAGGGTAAAAATTTCCACTTCCCCCGGAAAAAGTTGCCGTAACCCCTTCACAGTGGAAACGGTTTTGCCTTCCCTCATCGCTTCCCAGCCATACTCCGAGTGCATGTCAAACATCAAATTGACTGCCGCTTGCTTGTGGATAATGCCAGAAATAAGTAAGCGGGTTAAAAAGGACTTTCCGGTGCCTGATTTACCAAAAACCCCATTACTTCGTTCCACAAAACGGTCTAAATCTAAGCAGACTGGCACCGCCATGTCCAACGGTTCTCCAATGGCAAAATTGCGCCGAAATGGATCATCTTCCCAACCAAACACTAAACGAAAATCCCTTTCACTGGCTTCAAATACCTGGCTAAAGTGGGCAGGAATAGTTTTTACCGGCAACAATTCCACCTCGGCATTACTATTAGCTTGGTAGGAGGCGAGACCATTGCCATTACTCTGGCGATCGCCATGGCCGTTACTTTGTTCAGTTAAACTTTCGCCATAACCTGGTTCCGTGGCCGACTCCGTTAACATCAACATGGGCGCCAATTCTAACGTGCCGTAGGTACCACTGCCGGCCAAGACATCAATTAAAAAATCATCATTAATATGGGGGGGATTGGCCAAAATTCGGGGGTTGGCAGTGCCCAAGGAAACATCGGTAAGCAAACAAAAAAAGCGCGATCGCCTACCCTGAATAACTAAAAATTTGCCCACCCGCATTTCTTCCACAGAAACATCCGCATGAAGACGTACTTCCAAGCCCTTACTAAGGGAACCTTGGGTAACGGAGCCGAGGGCGTGGTCTGGCATAAATTCTGGGGCGGGTCAAAAATGGGGTGCAATTGTTGCCATCGGTTAATACTCAAACCTCAGCGTTGGTACTATTTTGCCACACTGACAACGGAGCGTGGAGAGGAAAAAATGACTAATTTGCCCTGTAAACCTCATTGTTTTCCCTGATTTTCTTGGGGTTGGGAAGGCTTAATCTTAGTTGGTTGAGCAAGGGGGCTTGGTGAAGTGGAAACAGAGGTGGGGTTAAGGGCCCCCCATTGTTGATAGTAGGAAGCCAATTGCTGTTGATGATCAAGCTGAAAGCGTAATTGTTGACCACTGCGCTCCAGGGTGTGGGCGGTGTAAACCTGGTCTTGGAAATTTTCCGTGGAGGACACCAATTGCCCCAGGCCATCCACCAATTTTCTCAGGTTGTTACGAAAGGCTGGATCGCCAGTTAATTGCTCCACATCGCTGGTGATTTTTTGGGCATTTTCAAAGGTAAGTCGGGCCGCATCCAGGGTTTGCTGGAGGGTCAGCATCAGGGTGGGGTCATTGAGGTCGGCGGAAATTTGCCGGATATTATTGCTGGTGACAGCCGCATTTTCCATCAGCAGGGCCAAATCGTTGGTTACTTTTTGGGCATCGATCGCCGCTAGGCCATGGTTGACGGTGGCGACGGCGGTTTGGATTTCTCGACCGATGGCCTGGAGGTCCCGGTTGGTGGTTTCAATGCTTTTCAGGGTGAGATTGACCTGGGCCCGGTTTTCCCCCACCAGTTGATTGAGGTTAACCATTAACAGGGAAGCTTCTTCGATAGTGCGGTTGATGTGGTCTTGGTTGGTCAGGACCACTTGATTAACTCGACTGGTTAACAGGGAAGCGTTATCGGCGGCCTTGGCGATCGCCTCGGAAGTAAGGCCAAAACCCCGCACCTGTTGATTAGCGGTTTTGCTAAGGGCAGTAATTTCAGCGCTCATGGTGGCAATGCGAGCCGCGGCCAGGTTGGCACTTTTCACGGTGGCGTTAATGTCGGCCACAAATTGCGGCTCACTATAGGCCTGGGCTAAACGAGCCATGCTGTTGGTCAACTGGGTCCCCGCTTGCCCCTTCAACTCGTCGCCATTGCAAAGAATTTTGCCACTTTCGGGACAGTCGGCGCTAAGGGGGTCTAAGGCCAGGGCCGCATCAGACAATTGGCGATCGGGAATCATATCAATGGCCGCTTCCCCCAATAAACCGTAGCGACTGATTTCCACCTGCACATCGGCGGGGATACGCAATTGGGTGGAACTAATCTCCAACTGGGCCAAAATTCCGTTACTGCCGGGGATTAATTTGGCCACCCGACCCACGGGCACTCCCCGATAACGCACTGCCCCCCCCACCTGGAGCCCACTGGCATCGCCAAATTGTACCAACACTTCATAGCCTGGATTGCCAAAACCGCCCCCCCGTAACCATAGGACAATACCACCAATAATAAATAGTCCCAACAGGGCAAACAGACCAACGGATCCTTCTTTGATGGTGCGGGGTCTGAGCATACGCAAGGTCTCAATAGGGCCGAAAAATAAAGCGATTTGCCTAGGGGGGGAGGAGTTCCTTGCCGGGAGGAACGTTCAAAAAGTTAGACCAGCCCACCATCGCCTCTTTTTCTAGGAAACGGTCAGGGGCCAACGGGTTCCCCCATCTTACCGCCGTATTGGTTAATCCAAAATGCGAATGGGACCATCCACTTTGGCTTCAAAGAATTGCCGCACCAAGGGGTTATCGGTCTGGTCGATGGCACTGACTGGCCCCTGCCATTGGATTTTGCCATCGTAGAGCAACACCACCCGATCCGCTGTCCGGCGAATGGTGCTTTCCTGATGGCTAACCATAATATAGGTTCCACAACCTTCCGGGGATTTTTGTAACCTCCGCACCAAATCTTCAATGACAGTGGAGGCGATCGGGTCTAAACCGGCGGTGGGTTCATCGTACAAAATCACCTCTGGATTGTCCTCCGGTTGATGGGGATTGGACATAATCGCCCGGGCAAAGCTAACCCGTTTACGCATCCCCCCCGATAGTTGGGCTGGATAGTAATCTTCAATGCCCGTTAACCCCACCAGGGCCAGTTTGTGGGCCACCTGCTCCCGGATGACTTCCCTGGATAGGGAGGAATGCTCCAGCAAGAAAAAGCCGACATTTTCCGCCACTGTCAGGGAATCAAACAGGGCTGACTGTTGAAACACCAGGGCGATGCGGATGCGCTCATTGTCGTCCTCCACCAAGCCCCGACGGGGTTCCGCTTTGATTAGCACCTGCCCACTGTCCGGTGGCAATAGTCCGGCGATGATCCGCAAAATGGTTGATTTCCCGGTGCCCGACGGGCCAATCACCACCAATGCTTCCCCCGGATAGAGGTCTAAATCCACATTGTCCAAAATTTGGCGATCGCCAAAGGATTTACTAATGCCCCGGAGTTGAATAAGGGGTTCCGTCATTTTGGATAATCCCGCCCCTAATCCACCCGCTCCAACTGCCAGAGAATTTGGTTCCCTTCCCTTCTCACTCTGGAAACAACCCAGTTGCGCCATGACCAATGATCCCCCCGGCTGGTGACGGCACTGGGGTTAATATCCATCAAATCTGCCAACTCTGAACTGGTGATTAAATACCCCTGCTTAGCAATTTCTTCGGCAGCCCGGAGGGTTTCTACTAAATTACGCACCTGGAGAATGCGTTCTTCCCTCGATAACAGATACTCTTCCACATTGTTGACAATATTTTCCATAGCAATGCCTGTAAATAACACTCCAAGAGCGATCTAGAACCATATTCAGGGGAATTTTCCCTTCCACATCTTAACTAGTTTCCCGAAAACAGATGCTCAAATAAAACACTTTTTGCTTTTCTTGGCTGAACCCAGCGAAAATCAGGGGTTTCATTAGAAGGGGGACAAACAAAAATAATTTACTTTTATTCATAGTTTCCCATGGTCAACTCCACCTAAGGGATGGCTATAATGGACAGGCCAAAAAGTCCCTACCCTGGGCTTTGTCGTGGAAATATCGTTCATTTCGCCCCTAATTGCTGTGTTGCACCATAATTTCCGCCTCTTTTGCCTAACTTTACTAGCCTGTTTGTCTGGTTTTGCCCCCCATGCCCTAGCCCAAAATGTCACTGCGGCGAACGATGGCACTGGCACCACCGTTGATACCCAGGGTAATCAATTCAATATTGGCGGCGGTAGTTTGTCAGGAGATGGGCAAAATTTATTCCACAGTTTGCAACAATTTGGTTTGGATCAAAATCAGATTGCCAATTTTTTATCCAACCCCGATATTCGCAATATTCTCACCAGGATAGTGGGGGGCGACGTTTCGATTATTAATGGTCTCATTCAGGTAAGCGGGGGCAATGCCAATCTATTTTTGATGAATCCGGCCGGCATGATTTTTGGGCCCAATGCCAGCATCAATGTGCCCGGAGACTTTGTGGTTACCACCGGTTCGGCGATCGGTTTTGGCAATGACCAATGGTTCCAGGCGATCGCCGACAATAACTATGGGGCGCTGGTGGGTAGTCCGACCCAATTTGCCTTTGATTTAGCGAACCCCGGTTTAATTATTAATGCGGGGGATTTGTCGGTAACGGAGGGCAAAAATCTCGCCTTTTTGGCGGGCAATGTGGTTAACACTGGTTCTTTGACAGCCCCTGGGGGCAATATTACTGTCGCCGCAGTACCAGGACAAAATCGTATTCGCATTTCCCAGCCTGGTAGTTTGTTGAGCTTGGAAGTGGAAGTTTCTCCCCAGATGAATCAGGGGGGATCTTTTTCCGTGTTGGATCTGCCCACCCTATTAACCCAGGGAGCAGGCAATCTCGATTTGGGTTTAGCAGTACAAGCTGATGGTACCGTGACCCAAAATTCCACGGACACGATGGTTTCCCCCCTACCCGGTTCCGTCACTGTGTCGGGCACCATTGATGCTAGTAATACAAATTCTGTTCTCACCCCTGGTGGGCAAGTGGCGATCGTTGGTAATCAAATAGCACTACAAGGAGCGGCGATCGATGTTTCTGGTAATGGTGGTGGCGGCACGGTGCGCATTGGTGGAGACTTCCAAGGACAACCTTCCCTCCCTACCGCAATCCAAACAGTGGTGGATAAAAATTCGGTAATTAAAGCCGATGGTCTACTCACAGGGGATGGGGGCACCGTAATTGTCTGGGCCGATGACTCTACCCGTTTTGGCGGTGCCATTTCAGCCCAGGGGGGAACCATGGGAGGAGACGGTGGCTTGGTGGAAACCTCCGGTGCCAAAAATTTAAGGGTGGATGACACTGCTAGGGTGAACACCTTATCCACCATGGGGGAAACCGGCACTTGGTTGTTGGATCCGGAGGAATTGATTGTTGGTCTTGTCAATAACCCCGGTGCTGAACCAAGCTTAATTTCTGCTTCAACCGTTCAAGGCAATCTAGTCTCAAGCAATGTTGTTCTCCAGGCAGATAAATCCATAGCTGTTATTCAGCGAATATTTCCCACAGGTTCGTCAAATAATCTTACTTTTGATTCACCCTTAATAACCTTAGATGAACGGGTCTCTATCGGAGACGGTTCAATCACTTTTACTAATACTGGCCCTATTAATACTGGCAATACACTAGTTACCTCATCTATCAACGATTTAAATTTTGAGGACAATGTTGAGCTGAATGCCAACACAACGTTTAGCGCACCAGGCTACGAAGTTGTTTTCTTTGACCCTGTAAATGGCAACTTTGACTTATTAGTCGAAGCAGATGGCATCATTTTTTTTGACGGAGCCGGCACCACTACTCCCCTGAAAAGTATTGGTGTTACCATCACCGCTACCACAGGTTTCAATTCTGGTAAAGCCATCTTTGTACAGGATGATATCCTTACCCAGGGAGATCAAGTTTTCGACGGGCAATTCTTTGCATCTGGATTGAACATGGAGTTTAATCCGATGATTAATTTGACGAGTAGTGCAGGCTCAGTGATTTTCACCGGGGATATTACTCTGACAGATGTAGCATTTAAAGTACAGGCCGCCCAAAATATAATTAGTCCCTCCACTTCTGACCTCCGGTTTTCTAGCCTTACAACAGTATCTGAAGTACTGCTTGATGCCGGGCAAAATGTTTCTTTCGGGAATATCAATACCAGTGGTGGAAATTTAGATATACAAGCTTTGGGCAATATTTCTACCGGATCAATAGTTACATCTTCATTTGCCGTACCTGGAGGAGAAATATTTCTCAATGCTGGTGGAAATCTTACGACTGGTTACCTAGAAACAGTAGGAACTGATGGAGGGAACGTCACTCTATTGTCAGGCGGCGATACCAATACCAGTTACATCGATGCTCGGGGAATTGGAGATGATGCGGGAGTAGGAAGCCTAAGCCTGGGGGGAATCATAGGGAGCCTAAACCTGGGGGGAGAAGTTGTAATCAAAAGTAAAGGAGATATTACCACTGCTTTTATTGATACTGGAGCTTATTCAGAGGAAATTCCAAATGAAGGTACAGGGGGAAATGTTTTTCTCACAGCGGACGGTAATATCACAACAAATTATATATTTACCGCTGGTAAAAATGGGGGTGATATTTTCTTTCAAGCCGGTGAAAATGTAGATATTATCGATTATTTAGATACCTTTGGAAGTGAAACTAGTGGAGATGTATATGTTGAGACACCGCTGGATATTTCAATTGGTTCCTACATATTCACTGGAGGGAATGGGGTACCCGGGAATGTGTTCCTGCAGGCGGGGGGAGATATTTCCACTAGCTACATAGATACTTCAGCGGCCAATGGTGGTGATATTTTTATTCAGTCAGGGGGAGACATTGAAGTTAGTTATTTATTCACCCAAGGGAATGAGGGAACAGGAGGGGACATCTATATTGAGGCTGCTCGTTATTTTCGGGCGATCGATGGCTTCTTTATTGGCCCAGAAGGGCCTTTTAGTATCTACACCGCTGGCGCCACAGCTGATGGAGGTGGAGATGTCTACATTCAATTTGGCGGAACTGAACCTTTCATCGTCGGTAATCCCATTACCAATGGAACCCTGGGGGCAATTAGTTCGGGAGACGACAATACTGTGCAAATTGGCACACCGCCAATTTTTGATACCTTTACTCTGGGCAATATAACTATAACTACTGATTCTGAGCCGGAACCTGAACCCGAGCCGGAACCTGAACCCGAACCCGAGCCGGAACCCGAACCCGAGCCGGAACCTGAACCCGAGCCGGAACCTGAACCCGAGCCGGAACCCGAACCCGAACCCGAGCCGGAACCCGAACCCGAGCCGCCAACTCCTCCCATCCCCGTCGAGCCTCCAACTTCTCCAGATGTTGAAGAAATCGATGATGAGAGGCAGATATCGTTTGACATTGAGAGGTCTACCGTTACTAATACCCCCAGTCTGGAAATCCAGACTCAAGACATAGCTCCGGGTATTAATCTTTTCAATACCAACGTTGGCGTTAACTTCCCTACCAATCAGGTTGTTTTGCAACAACAATTAAATCAAAATGTAGAGGAAGGAATTTCTGCACAGTTCACTACTCACCTTAATTTGAATATTGATATTGAGCTGGTCAGCCCCGTTGATGTTTTACAGGAGTTAAATCTCAATACTGGGGTAAACTCTGCCTTGGTTTATATCTATTTTTATCCTCCGGGAACCGCAGGAGAAAATCTTCCCGAATGGCAATTTTCTTCTAATAGTGGGCTGACCATTCCCCCCTTAGCTTCCTATCCCAAAATAAATCATTGGCAAGTAGCCTCCACTGAGCAACTGGTCATTCCCCCCAATAATGATCCGCAACCGGATGATCAGTTAGTAATCGTGCTAGTGACGGCAGATGGTATTGCTAAGCCAATTCCCCTCAATGTCAGCCGCCGGGAAGTGGTTCGTCAGGTGGAAATTTTGAACCGGAACTTAACTGCTCCAGGGCGGGGAGATGACTACCAAGCTCAAGCTTCCCAGTTGTACGACTGGTTTATCAGGCCAATTAAGCCAATTTTGGAGGATAGGAAAATTGAGAATATCAGCTTTATTCTCGACCGGGGATTACGTTCTTTGCCCATGGCGACAATGTATGATCGCCAATTGGAGAGGTATTTGGTTGAGGATTATAGCGTGGGGCTTATGCCTAGCTTGGCTCTGACCAATCGAGAATACACCCCCGTCCAAGGTTCCCAAGTATTGGCTATGGGGGCAGAAACCTTTGCCAGCCAAAATCCATTGCCAGCGGCGGCGGTGGAAGTGGATACCATTACCAATCAATTGTGGCGGGGTAGTGCTTTCCTCAATGACCGGTTCACGGTGGATAATTTTGTCCAGTCCTTGGCGACCAAAGAATATAGCTTAGTACACTTGGCTACCCATGGTGAATTTTTACCCGGCAATCGCAACAATTCCTTTGTGGTTTTCAGTGATCGGTCTTTAGATTTGGACGAATTTGCCAACGTTGGCTTGGATAAACCCATTGATTTGATGGTGTTATCGGCCTGTCGCACTGCGGTGGGAGATTTCGACGCTGAATTGGGCTTTGCTGGCCTAGCCGTGAAAACCGGAGTCAAAACGGCGATCGGTAGTCTGTGGTACGTCAGCGATGAAGGAACTTTTGCCCTGATGACCAGTTTCTACGATCAACTCCAACCAGCCCCCATTAAGGCCAAAGCCCTACAGCAAGCCCAATTAAGTCTGCTCAAGGGAGAAATTCGAGTTGTGGGGGACAATCTGATCCTTGGGGATGGCACAAATATTTCCCTTGTAGATTTACCATCGGATATCCGGCAACGCTTAGCAACGCAGGATTTAACTCATCCCTATTTCTGGAGCGGTTTCACCCTGGTGGGGAGTCCCTGGTAACAAGAACAGAACTTGGTCGGGCCAGTGCTCCCATTTCCTTTGCTTTGCCGTTAACCCATATCGCCATTTGTAATCGCTAAGGCCACTGGGGGTGCCGATCCGTGGCCATAATGGAGGCGAAGACGAATTACAGAAAAACTACCATGTCCTTTGCCAATGCCAATACTCCCCCCCAAGTTGTTGTGTTGGGGGCCGGAGCCTGGGGCTCTAGTCTTGCCTATGTGTTGAACAATAATGACATTCCTACCCAAGTTTGGTCTCGTCGATCGCCGCAGAGCCTAGAATCCATGGTGGCGGGGGCTGATGTAATTGTCTCGGCGGTTTCCATTAAGGGGGTACCATCGGTGGCGGCGAGGTTAGAGGCCATGGACCTCCAGAAGCGGACTATTTTGGTAACGGCCACTAAGGGTTTAGACCCCGAAACCATGGCTACCCCTTCCCAAATTTGGCAAGCCTCCCTACCTTCCCAGCCGATCGCCGTTTTATCGGGGCCTAATTTATCGAAGGAAATTGACCAAGGCTTGCCCGCGGCAACGGTGGTGGCCAGTAGTGACCAAGCCGCGGCGGAAGAAATCCAAACCATTTTTGCAGCGGATAACTTTCGGGTGTACACCAACAACGATCCCCTAGGCACAGAATTGGGCGGCACCTTAAAAAACGTCATGGCGATCGCCGTGGGAGTATGCGAAGGTTTGGGACTGGGAACCAATGCCAAATCCGCCCTCATCACCAGGGCCCTACCGGAAATCACTAGGGTGGGACTGCATTTTGGAGCGCAACCGGACACCTTTTGGGGCCTAGCAGGATTGGGGGATTTATTGGCTACCTGCTCCAGTATGCTCAGCCGTAATTATCGGGTGGGTTATGGTTTATCCAAAGGCCAACCCCTGGAGGAGATTTTAGCCAACCTAGGGGGCACCGCCGAAGGGGTTAACACCACCGACGTACTAATAAAAATTGCCAATCGAGAAAAAATTGCTGTGCCCATCACTAGACAGGTTTACCGTTTGCTCCACGGAAAAATTACTCCGCCCCAGGCAGTGGAAGCATTGATGGAAAGGGAATTGAAAGCAGAATTTGAAGACTTTGATCTTTGACATGATCCTGTTCCCCCATCAACATGATGATTCAGGCCGAGTTAGGGGTCTAAACAAGACGATGATTTTTTCATTGGGAGCAAAATCAGCTCAAAGCTCCCCCATTGCTAAAGTTTAAGCGGCTCCATGGCGACGGGAGCAACGGTTACCCCGATGAACAACTTTTGAGGCGTAGTCCCAAAATCAACAAATCCCGTTCCTGGCCCCCCAACTCCGCCACCTTGGGCAATAGGCCCCACTGCTCAAAACCATGGCGTTGAAACAAACGAATACTGGGCTGATTATGGGCAAAAATGTATCCCAACAAAGTTTTCAGCCCCAACTGGGGGGCCTTGGCGATCGCCGTTTTGAGTAAATACTGCCCCAAACCCCGGTGATGCCAGAGAGGGTCAAGGTAAATACTCAACTCCGCAGTGCGATGGTAGGCAGGACGACCATAAAACCGCTGAAAACCCAACCAGCCCACGATTTGCTTGTGCTCCGTTACCAACACCCAGAGGGGATAGGTGTCTGGCCCATGGTCCGCAAACCACTGACGACGGCTTTCCACCGTAATTGCATCGGTATCGCCGGTGGCTACATTTTGGGGAATGTTGGCATTGTAAATAGCAACAATAGAATCTAAATCCGTAATGATGGCATCCCGTAGGAAAAGGTCAGATGGGATCACAGCAATATTTTAGTACTTGCGGGGTTGATATAGGCACTAGTCTAAATGTTAATGGGAATTGCGATAGTTTCCGTCATTTCTAGGCGATCGCCAGAACGGAGTCGCAAAAATTGGTAGCGAAAAATACATTTTCTAACTACTTGACTCTTTACGATGGATACTCGACGCAGCGCAAAATTGTAATCTATCTGACTGCACTAAGGAGAAAAAATGGCTAAAACCCCCCAGGAAGTCCTCAAGTGGATCCAAGACGAAAAAATTAAGATTATCGACCTTAAGTTTATTGATACGCCGGGAATTTGGCAGCATTGCTCCTTCTATTACGACCAACTTGACGAAAACTCCTTCACCGAAGGTATTCCCTTTGATGGCTCCAGTATCCGGGGGTGGAAAGCCATTAATGAATCCGACATGTGCATGGTGCCAGACCCAAACACCGCCACCATCGATCCCTTCTGCAAAGAACCGACCTTGACCATGATTTGCAGTATCAAGGAGCCCCGCACTGGAGAATGGTATAACCGGGATCCCCGCACCATTGCTGCCAAAGCCGCCGAATATCTCCGTGGCACTGGCATTGCCGACACAGTTTACTTTGGTCCCGAAGCTGAATTTTTCCTCTTCGATGACATTCGCTTTGGCCAAACGGAAAATTCTAGCTACTACTTTGCCGACAGCGTGGAAGGGCGTTGGAACACCGGTCGGGAAGAGGAAGGGGGCAACCTAGGCTACAAACCAGGCTATAAACAGGGTTATTTCCCCGTCGCTCCCACCGACACCGCCCAGGATATCCGCACAGAAATGTTGCTCACCATGGCGGCCTTTGGCGTTCCCATTGAAAAGCATCACCACGAGGTAGCTTCCGGTGGTCAGAACGAATTGGGCATCAAGTTCGACAAGTTGGTCAATTCCGCTGACAACTTGATGATCTATAAGTATGTGATCAAAAACGTGGCTAAGAAGTACGGCAAAACCGTTACCTTTATGCCCAAGCCCATCTTCAACGATAATGGTTCTGGCATGCACGTACACCAGTCCCTCTGGAAAGATGGCCAGCCCCTCTTTGCCGGGGATAAATATGCCGGCTTTAGCCAAATGGGTCTGTGGTATATCGGTGGGATTTTGAAACATGCCCCTGCCCTGTTAGCCTTCACCAACCCCACCACCAACTCCTACAAACGACTGGTGCCCGGTTTTGAAGCCCCCGTTAACTTGGCCTACTCCCAAGGTAACCGTTCCGCTTCTGTGCGGATTCCCCTCTCCGGTGGTAACCCCAAAGCCAAGCGTCTGGAATTCCGTTGCCCCGACGCCACCTCCAACCCCTATCTCGCTTTTGCCGCCATGCTCTGTGCCGGTATTGATGGGATTAAAAATCAGATTGACCCCGGTGAACCCTTGGATGTGGACATCTACGACCTCAGCCCCGAGGAATTAGCCAAGATCCCTTCCACCCCTGGTTCCCTGGAGGCGGCCTTGGAAGCGTTGGAGAAAGACCATGAATTTTTGACTGGTACCGGCGTTTTCTCCGCTGATTTTGTGGAAAGTTGGATTGAGTACAAACTCGACAACGAAGTTAACCCCATGCGTCTACGTCCCCACCCCTACGAGTTCTCCTTGTACTACGACTGCTAAGTCAGTCCATCTCAGCGGGTTTTAGGTAGTAACTAAAATCTGTTTCAACGGCCGGCCCCATACACCGATGGTGGTACTAACTGGGTTGGCCTAGAACTGATTAAAAACCAAACGGCGATCGCCAACCGGACACTTTCTCTGTGGGAAATTCTGGGGGGCGATTTTTCTTTTAGAAAGATTTGTTGAGTCCAATCAATGGTCTAACCAGGGATTTATCATGGTTATAGTGCCACCGTGATGCGAATGAAATCTCCCCTGCGTCGTCTACTACTTTCCCCTCTACTACCACTTCTCATCGGGGCAGGGCTATCGGTCATGACTGTTAATACTTGGTTTTTTCTCTACAACCAAGTTCAACAGCGACTAAAACAAGTTTTGACCAATCGTTTGGTAAATATCCACGAACAAATTGAAAATCAACTCAATATTCACATCCGTCAATTGGAGCAGATGGCCGGACGTTGGGAACGATCGCCAACGGGAACGGAGCAAACAGATTGGGCGTTGGATGCCAGGGCCCAGGCGGAAAGTTTCAGTGGTTATCAGGCGATCCAATGGGTGGATTCAAAATTTGTGGTGCGGTGGGTTGAACCATTGCCCGGTAATGAACAGGAGATTGGCTATGCTAACCACTATCCCCGCCAAATCCAATCCCTAGAATTAGCAGCGAGGCAAAAAACTACCATCCTCAGCAGAGTGGTGGATTTAAATGAGGGAGAGAAGGGGTTTTTGGTGTATGTGCCCCTATTTATCGAAGATAGATTTGACGGTTTTGTAGTGGGGGTTTTCCAACTCAATCAGTTTATCGACGCCATTCGCCCCCTATCCAGTGAAAAACCAGGCCCAGATGGTAGTCTACGGAGCTTTGGCCTACGTATTTTTGAAGACAATCAACTCATATATGACGATATCCCTGCCCATTGGCGCCAGGATATTGTGGTTAACCAAGAATTAGAGTGGGCCGATTCCTTGCCCCAAGCGGAAGCCATGACTAGCCATTGGCAACTGCAATTGGTGCCGGGGCCAGTTCTGCTCGACCAGTACGGTTCCTTTTGGTCGGAATGGACTTTGTTGAGTGGTTTGCTCATGGCCTGGGCGGTGGCGATCGCCGTTCATTATCTGCAAAAAAGCCGTAAACATAGTGAGGAGCTGGGGGAACTAATCAAACAACAGCAAAAAGCTGAAGAGTTTTTACAGTCTACCCTCCAGGAATTAGCTGTCCAAAAAACCGCCTTGGATGAGGCGGCCATTGTGGCCATCACCGATACCGAAGGAGTCATCACCTACGTTAACGATAAATTTGTGGAAGTATCTGGCTATAGTCGGGAAGAACTGATTGGCAACACCCACCGTTTAGTTAACTCTGGCTACCATTCCCGGGAATTCTTTCAGCAGTTTTGGCAGACCATCAGAGCCGGAGAAGTGTGGCATGGACAAATCAACAATAGGACTAAAGCCGACAACACCTATTGGGTCGACAGCACCGTTGTCCCCTTTTTAGATGAAGAAGGCAACCCCTATCAATACCTAGCCATCCGCTTTGAAATCACCTCTAGCAAACAGGCTGAAAAAAGTTTGCGCGAAAGTGAAGCCCGGTTTCGGATGATGGCGGACACCTCCCCCATTATGCTCTGGGTGGCGGATCAGGATAAGAAAATGACCTTTGTCAATCAGTCCTGGTTAGAATTCCGGGGGTCTACCCTGGCGGAGGAATTGGACAATGGTTATCTAGAAGGCATTCACCCCGACGATAAAGGCCATTACCTGGGGGTTTATTACCAAGCCTTTGGCGATCGCCGACGTTTTGAATTGGAATATCGTTACCGTAGGGTGGACCAACAATACCGCTGGATTGTCAATGTGGGGGTGCCCCGTTACCTAGAAGACGGCAAATTTATGGGCTACGTGGGTTCTTGTCTGGACATCACTGACCGCAAACAGGCCCAGGAAATTTTGCAGAAAAAGCTCAATCAAATCCTGTTAATGCGAAAAATTAGCCAGGAGATCCGCCGGAGCTTACAACCAACTTTAATTTTCCAAACCGCCGCCCGCCAAGTGGGCAATGTCTTTGCCGTGAGCCGTTGCCTGATCCACAACTACTCAGAAGCTACGACCGTACAGGTGCCCGTGGTGGCGGAGTATTTGGGAGGACAATTTACTTCCCTGCTGGCCGGAGAAATTGCAGTGGAACATGCCTATGACCGGATTATCATCCAAGGCGATCGGGCCATGGCGGTGGTGGATCTAGACCGAGATTTAAACTCCACTGCAAGCAAAGAATTTTACCAACGGTTCCAAGTAAAATCCCTTCTGGCACTGCGGACTTCCTACCAAGGTAAAGCCAACGGCATCATTGCCCTGCACCAGTGTGACCGACAGCGGGTTTGGACAGCGGACGAAATTGAATTGCTAGAGGCGATCGCCGAACAAATGGGCATAGCCCTGGCCCAAGCCTCCCTGTTGGAAAAGGAACGGGAACGTCGTCGGGAATTGGCCCAGAAAAACCTGGAATTGGAAAAGGCTAAATGGGCCGCCGAAGCCGCCAACCGGGCTAAAAGTGAATTTTTGGCCATGATGAGCCATGAAATCCGTACCCCCATGAACGGGGTCATTGGCATGACGGAATTGTTGATGATGACCGATTTGAATTTACAGCAACTGGATTATGTCCAAACCATCCGCCAAAGTGGAGAGACCCTGCTGACCATCATCAACGATATCCTCGACTTTTCTAAAATTGAAGCCGATAAACTGGTGTTGGAAACCCAAGCATTTGAACTAAGACCCCTAATTGAAATGGTGTTGGAAATGTTTGGTCCCATTGCCCGGGCCAAAAATCTGGAATTGACCTATGGCATTGACCCCCAAACCCCCGCCCGCATTCTGGGAGACCAGGTCCGGTTGCGGCAAATTCTCTCTAACTTGATCGGTAATGCCCTCAAATTCACCGAAAAAGGGGAAGTGGTGTTAACGGTAAAAGTGCAGCCCTTTGACCCAGAAGAGCCATACCACACGATTTTGAATTTACCCCACCCCAGCCATCGCATCTGTTTCAGCCTCAGGGATACGGGCATTGGCATACCGCTGGAGCGCCAAGACCGTTTATTCAAATCCTTTAGCCAAGTGGATTCTTCCACCACCCGGAAATATGGTGGCACTGGATTAGGTTTAGTGATTAGCCAACGCCTCACCCAGATGATGGGAGGAGTGCTGACGGTGACCAGTGAACCAGGGGTGGGCTCCAATTTTCATTTCTGCATTCTCACCACGGCCCAGGCCCCCGCCTTGGCCGAAGCCGATTCGGTGCAACAGATGAAGGGCAAACAGGTGTTGATTGTGGATGACAACGAAACTAACCGGCGGATTTTGCAAGAGCAATGCCAGACTTGGGGGCTAGTGTGCCATTGTTTTACCAGCGGGGAATCGGCCCTGGATTGGTTTGCCCGTTGTTCGGACTTGGATGCGGCTATTTTAGATTTACAAATGCCCCAAATGGATGGCATCACCCTGGCTTACCATCTGCGGCAATTTGCCCAGGGCAAGAATTTGCCCATGATCCTGCTTTCTTCTGGGTTGGTGGCTGGTATAGATGACTTATCCCTCTTTCAAACGGTGCTCAATAAACCGGTGCGCCAATCCTTGATATTTGAAAGTTTAGTCAACCTTTTCCAGGGGTCGGTGGATCTGGCGGACTACCCCCTACAGTTTGAGCGGTTGGATTTACCGGAATTTATCCTGGACGGAGATAAGCCCCCCACAGAAGACAACGTCACCAGTCTGCAACCGGCCCTACAAATTCTCTTAGCAGAAGATAATCTGGTTAACCAAAAAGTAGCCCACCAGATGCTCAATAATTTGGGTTACCCAGTGGCGATCGCCAACAATGGCCAGGAAGTGATCCATGCCTTGGAGGAAAAGTTTTATGACCTAATCCTGATGGACATGCAAATGCCGGTGATGGATGGTCTGACCGCCTGCCGTCACATCCGTCAAACCTTACCGCCGGAACGTCAACCCCGCATTGTGGCTATGACCGCCAATGCCATGCCCAGCGATCGCCAAGACTGCTTGAATGCCGGCATGGACGGCTACATTAGTAAGCCAGTTTCTATTGCCCAACTACGAAAAGTATTACAAGATACTCCGGTCTTGATGGCTTCCCCCCAAGCTGGGGGAGATGCTGTTACCCCAGAGGTCGATATTATGACCGTAGAAGAACAAACCATCGTCAAACCCACCGCTATGACTGTGTCTCCCCTGGACCCCACGGCGATCGCCTTTTTGCGGGACGAACTCTGTGGCGGAGACTTGGACCTGTTTAGGGAAATGGTGGTGTGTTACTGCCAGGAAAGCCAAAAGTTAATACAGGAATTGCTGCAAGGGTTGGAGACAGGGAATTTAGATGTGGTCAAACGCGCTGCCCATTCTCTCAAATCCAGTAGTGCCTCCCTCGGGGCCCAGCAATTGTCTGCTTTCTGCCAACAACTAGAAAAGGATGCTGGATCAGGTAAACTAGGTTCAGAGTCTCCCACCCAGTTGGCTGACCATTGTCAACAATTACACACCGCTGTGGTGGAGGCCCTCACTCCCTTCGCTGTTCCCTAGCTATGAATCTGCCTAAGCCAACGGAAACCCCCGCCGCAAACATTTTAGTGGTGGACGATGATGGTTTTATGCGGATGCAACTGCGGGTTTATCTACAAAAAGAAGGACACCGGGTAGAACTGGCCGAAAATGGGGAAGAGGCCCTGGCCAAATTTGCTGAAATCAAGCCAGAAGTGGTGTTAATGGATGCCCTGATGCCCGTCATGGACGGCTTTGCCTGCTGTCAGACCCTGATGAAAAATTATCAAAACCCTTCTCCATTAGTGCTAATGATTACAGGGCTAGACGATGAAACTTCGGTGGATCGGGCCTTTGAGGCGGGGGCAATCGATTATGTGACCAAACCAATTCATTGGGCAGTACTGCGGCAGAGGGTAAAACGTTTGCTCTATCAAAGTCGTCTGCAACACCAACTGGAATCCGCCAACCAAATGTTGGAACGGTTAGCCAAAATCGACCAACTAACTCAGTTAGCAAACCGTCACCAGTTGGACTTATTTTTGAATACGGAATGGCCCGAGGCAATTCGAGAACAGTATCCTTTTTCTATTTTGCTCTGTGACATAGATTATTTCAAAAACTATAACGACCATTACGGTCACCAGGGAGGGGATGACTGTTTACAACAGGTGGCCAAGGCCTTAAGCAGAGTGGTGCACCGTCCCAAGGATTTGGCTGCCCGCTACGGTGGGGAGGAATTTTTGATGGCCCTACCCAACACAGACCTCGAAGGAGCTATTCACATCGGGGAAAACATCCAAGCAGAAATTGCTCGCCTCGCAATTCCCCACGCCCGATCGGCGATCGCCAACCATGTCACCCTGAGTATTGGTTGTGCCAGCACCATTCCCTGCCTAGGTAGCAGTTGGGAACAGTTGGTGGCGGCGGCGGATAAATATTTGTACGAAGCTAAGGCCCAGGGGCGCAATCGTTTGGTCAGTGGTCGATGGGGGGAAGAAGCCATGGGATAATCAGGCCAACGCTACTCTGAGCTGTTTTTTGATGAAATTTTTTACCGCTATGCGTGACGTTCTCATTAGTCTCACTGTTGTTGCTTTTTTTAGTTTGGTGTTAGTTTCCGTGGCCATTTTTGGTAAATCGTCCCCTCCGGCGATCGCCGCTCCCCAGGAAGTTAACCCAGTCCAAATTGCCCAAGCTTCTGCCCTACAAGCCCCAGAACCATCTCCTATGACTGCCGAAAATTCCGCCAATATTGTCACCACCGAATCTGGATTGCAATACATCGATGAAGTGGTAGGGGAAGGCCCCAGCCCCACTAAGGGCCAAAAGGTAGAAGTACACTACACCGGTCGCCTCACCGACGGCACTAAGTTTGATAGCTCCGTTGACCGCAATAAACCCTTTACCTTCACCATCGGCGTCGGCCAGGTGATTAAAGGTTGGGATGAAGGGGTGGCCACCATGCAGGTGGGTGGTAAGCGTAAACTAATTATTCCACCGGATTTGGCCTATGGTTCCCGGGGAGCGGGCGGTGTAATTCCCCCCAATGCCACCTTGGAATTTGAAGTGGAATTGCTTGGTATTAAATAGTTTTTAATTACCCATCGCTAATCTCAATAATCTGCTTTTCCGTTACTAGGGCTTGCAGAGGGATGTCCCAGGGGTCGTGGGGGAGCTTTTCCCTCAGCCCCGCCTCAAATAATATGCCGGCCTTGGGCACTGCCCGCCAGAGGGGATCGGTAAACAGTCGGTCATAATAGCCACCGCCATAGCCCAAACGGTATCCTTGGCGATCGCCTGCTAAGCAAGGCACCAGCAATAAATCCACTGTGGTCGGTGACCAGATTTCAGTTTGATCGGTGGGTACCTTAATGCCATAGGCTCCGGTGGTTAACGCTTGTCCCCATTGCCAGGGATGCCAAGCCAAGTTTTTTTGCACACAGCGGGGAAAGCCCCAATGTTTTGTTTTGCCTAGGCGCTCAAACAATGGCTCTAAATTCGCTTCCCGTTGGGTACTGAAATAGGCACAGATCCGACTGCTCTGCTGGAACACTGACCATTGCTGGAGGTTGGCACATAATTCCAGGCTTTGACGTTGCCATTGCGCTTCCGACAATTGCCGTCGCTGTTGCAGTGCTTTGGTTCGTAATTGAGCTTTGTCCACTAGCCTCCACGGCGGTCCAGAAAGGCAAAGATTGGCGTTGTTGTCCACATATTAGAATTGGGTCGATTGTGGTGGATTGATCCCGCTACCAATGGCCATAATATGGGAATTTTTCGGTTTAATCCTGGTTGTATAACTCAGGCGATCGCCGTTTGCAGGAGTTAATTTGGTTAGCATCACTATTCAAAACAAAACTTTTTCCCCGATCCAAGCCCTCATTTTCGATAAGGACGGCACCCTGGAAAATTCCAAAGTTTATCTGGAAAAACTCACCGTAGCTAGGTTGGCCCTATTGGAGCAGAAAGTACCTGAACCCAATTTTGGCGATCGCCTGGCTGGGGCCTTTGGCTTTAACCGGGGTAGTGCCCAGTTGGACCCGGGGGGACTAATGGCGGTGGGCAGTCGCCGGGATAACCTCATTGCTGCCGCTAGCTACATTGCCGAACAAGGCCATGGCTGGTTCCAGAGTTTGGAGATCGCCAACCAATGTTTTGACCAAGCCGATCGCCAAATTGTGGCCAATGCCGACACCTGTCCCATGTTCCCCACCGTGGTGAATTGCCTCCAAAAGTGGCGCAACCAGGGGGTGAAAATTGCTATTTTGTCCGCCGCCCGCCAAAGGAGTGTGGAACGCTTCATTGCCGATCACCAATTGCAAAACTTAGTGGACGTGGCTAAGGGGTCTGACCAAGGACTCAGTAAGCCCGATCCAGCTTTGTACCTTTTAACCTGCCAAGAGTTAGGGGTGAAACCAGCACACACTTTGATGATTGGGGATGCCCAGGGAGACATCACCATGGCCAAGGGGGCCAATGCCCAAGGGGCGATCGCCATTCACTGGCCTGGCTACCCCAAGGGAAATTTATTGGGAGCCGATGTCACCATCGCCGATTTAGAGCAAATTCAATGCCAGCCCTGAACCGCCCCAACGACCTCGCCCCAGCTTGAGCCAAGACAACAAACGTGGGAAGATAGCCCTGTCTTGCCCAGAGTCCTGGTTTTTAGTTTTTTTGGTTAGCCCCTATGCAGTGCCGTGTTTGTGATTCTACCCGTCTAGATTTGGCGATCGATTTGGGGGAACAACCCTGGTGTAACCATTTTCTCACCCCGGCAGAAGTGGGGCAGGAACCCTATTACCCCCTGCGGGTTTTGTACTGCCAGGACTGCGGCACCGTGCAATTGGACTACACAGTTAAAAAAGAAATCATGTTTGGGGACCACACCTATCTATCCGGTGTGACCAAATCCCTCAGTGACCACTTTGCGCGGGTAGCCCAGGAACTGGACGAACGCTTTTTTGCCGACACCCCAGAAAAATCCGTGCTGGACATCGGCTCCAACGACGGCACCCAGTTAAAGCATTTCCAAGCCCTGGGCTATGACGTGCTGGGGGTGGAATCTTCCAAAACCACCGCTAAAATTGCCAACGATGCCGGGGTGCCCACCCTCAACGATTTTTTCAACCTGGAGGTGGTGCAAAAGTTAGGGCGTAAATTTTCTGCCATTAATGCGGCGGGGGTATTTTTTCATTTGGAAGAACTCCATTCCGTCACCGAAGGCATTCGGGAAGCCTTGGCTGAAGATGGAGTATTTGTGGTGCAGTTTCTCTACATGAAACGCATTGTGGAAAACTTGGCTTTCGACCAGATTTACCATGAGCATTTGCTGTACTACAATCTCCAAACCATTGAGGTATTGCTCAATCGCCATGGGCTATCCATGTTCGATGCCTACCTCGCTCCCATCCACGGTGGTTCCATTGTCGGTTTTGTCACCCACCAGGGCAAACGGCAACCCTCGGAACGGCTCCAGGCCATGCGTCAGGCGGAAGTGGATGAAAAAAGCAATGACTACCAAACCTACCTCGACTTTGCCCAACGCATTGAAACCATGAAGGCCGAAAACCTCGCCTATCTAGACGAAGCTAAGCAAGCCGGTAAAACCATTTGGGGCTTTGGCGCTCCAGTCAAGGGTAATACGTTGCTCAATTACTTTGGCATCGGCACCCAATATTTAGATTATTTGGTGGAAAAAAATGAGCTACGGCGGGGCTTGGTTTCCCCTGGTATGCACATTCCGCTTTTAATTGAAAAAGAGCTAACCAGTTTACCTAACATTTATTACGTTCTCGCCTGGAACTTTAAGCGGGAAATTTTGGCCAATAATCAACATTTAATCGACCAGGGGGTAGAATTCTTCTTCCCCGTTAATCCCCCCGATGCTTGATAAACTAGTTTCCTAATGGCTGAAGTGGGAGCCTTCCTGCTTTGGTTTGTGATCCGGTTGGCTAGCAAAATAGGCGATCGCCCTTTCCATGTCCGTTAATAAAAGATCCGCCATATCCCGACTAAAACCCTCTTTCACGACAATGCGTTGCACCACCAAATCTTCACGATTTTTGGGCATGCGGTAGGCCGGCACTAACCAACCCCGTTCGCGCAATTTATCGGCCATGTCGTAGAGGGTATAAGAAGTATTGGCTAACACTTCGTCCTTGAGCTTCCAGGCAAATACGGGAATATCTCCACCATCGGTGAGCAGTTCAAAGGGACCTAATTGGGCAATTTTGCCAGACAAATAGAGGGCCGTATCCCGACAGGTTTGCTGGATTTTACGATAACCTTCTTTGCCTAGGCGGAGAAAGTTGTAATACTGGGCCACCACCTGGTTGCCGGGGCGGGAAAAATTGAGGGCAAAGTTGGGTAAATCTCCCCCCAAATAGTTGCAGTGGAAAATTAATTCTTCCGGCAATTCTTCTTTATCTCGCCAGATAATCCAACCTACCCCCGGATAAACCAAGCCATACTTGTGGCCAGAGGTGTTGATGGATTTCACCCAGGGTAAACGAAAATCCCACCGGAGGTCCGGGTCTAAAAAGGGCGCAATGAAAGCGCCACTGGCCCCATCCACGTGGAGTGGTACCTCCCAACCAGTTTTTTGGTTCAATTCTTCTAGGGCATCGTTCAAAGCTTCGATGGGTTCGTAACTACCGTCAAAAGTGCTGCCTAAAATACCAACCACACCAATGGTGTTTTCATCCATGAGCTTCACTGCTTCGGCGGGGCTGATGTGGTACCGATCGCCTTCCATGGGTACAAAACGGGGTTCCACTTCCCAGTAACGGCAGAATTTTTCCCAACAAACCTGGACGTTAATGCCCATAACCAAATTAGGGCGATCGGCCGGTTTACCCTGGGCCTGTCGTCGTTGCCGCCATTTCCACTTCATGGCCATGCCCCCCAACATAGCTGCTTCACTGGAACCAATGGTGGAACAGCCAGTGGCTTCAGCGCTGGCCGGTGCATTCCAGAGTCGGGACAAAATATTCACACAGCGCAACTCAATTTCAGCGGTTTGGGGATACTCATCCTTATCGATCATGTTTTTGTCGAAGGTATCCGCCATCAGTTGCCTAGCTTCTGGCTCCATCCAGGTGGTGACAAAAGTGGCCAAATTTAAACGAGAATTACCATCTAGCCCTAATTCATCGTGGATGAGGTTATAGGCGATCGCCGGTAGCATCTCGGTTTCCGGTATTTCATATTTACTGACGGCATTGGCCAAACCCCGGGCCGCATAGGTGGGGGTGAGTAGGCTTTCCGCTGGGCTGAGTTGGCTGAGGTCAATTTTTTTATGGACCATAATGATGATGACGATTTTGCCAATAGGGATTAACTTTCCCTTCAGAGTAACGGTTGACCGACTTTTGATACGGAAATTTTGGCAGGGGGGAGAAAAAATCGAAAAATGCGATGTAGTATAAAGGAATCTTACTTGTATGGAATCAATTCAGTAAAGTGAATGAATAGTCTACTGTCTCGTATTACTCAAATCCCCGGTCAGTGTGGTGGTCGTCCTTGTATCCGAGGAATGAGGATTCGAGTGAGCGACATTTTAGAAATGTTGGCTGAAAATGTTAGCACCTCTGAGATTTTAGAGGATTTTCCAGACCTAGAAATTGCAGATATTCAGGCTTGTCTCGTCTTTGCTGCACGGCGAACTGATTTTCCCCAGTTGACCGCATGAATATTTGGGTTGATGCTCAATTACCCCCAACATTGGCGGATTGGCTGTCCAGTAGTTTTGACTTAGAGGCTGCAGCTTTGAGAGATCTTGGATTACGGGATGCCAAAGACATTGAAATTTTTGATGCGGCACGAGTTGCCAACTCTGTAATCATGACAAAAGACAGCGATTTTGTTGATCTTGTCTGTCGGTTAGGAATACCACCTCAGATTATTTGGCTGACTTGTGGCAATGTTACGAATCGAAACTTACGTCGGATTCTTTCAAGTACCTTGCCAAAGGCTTTAGAAAAACTGCAAGAAGGCGAAATGATTGTAGAAATCAGCAGCCCATAAACAATCCCCTGTTGGTATGCTTCAAAATATGACATGCAGGATCTACCCTAGCTTTCAGCTGAGGTCAGTTTTTTTATGGACCATCGCAGTACTTTGGGTAACTTTTGTGGACTCCCTTTAGGTTAACCCCCAATTTCGTCTATCAACGTCCCATATAGATTCGGCCGGCGATCGGCTAGGTAATTGGTATTTTCCGGATGGGTGGAGCCATAATTTCCCGGTACACAATCAGCGATCAGTAAAGTTTCTTCGTTGCGGGGATGGAGCAGAATGTCCCCGTGGGGCCCAGCAATGACACTGTTGCCCAAATATTCCCCCGTTAGCACCGTTTCTCCCTGGGCATTTTGCCTAGTTTCACCACCAGCGCGATTACAGTAGGCGACAAAAATTACATTTTCCAAAGCCCGCACGGGAATAATATTTTGGGACACATCCGGGTAGGGCATCTTGGTTCTTTCGCCAGTGGAAAGCAACGTCCAAACGTCCGCCGCAGTGGGAATCACCACCAATTTTGCCCCCCTTAGGGCAAGGATACGACTCAATTCGGCAAATTCTGCTTCGTAGCAGTTCAACAAACCAATGGGAAAACCATTTACTTCATGGATGGTGAAAGCTTCCCCCTCCTCTTTATGGCAGTGGCCCTGGGAGTAAATTTTGCCTTCGTCCGGGCCCCAAAGATGGGTTTTGCGGTAGGTTTTGAGTAATTTTCCCTGGTTATCAAACAGGTTAATGCTGTCGTAGTAGTGGCTTTCCCCGTTAATAATTGCCTTTTCCGGGTAGGGACAAATGATGGCAATGTCATATTGTTTGGCCAGTTGCCCCACCTGGGCCATAACGTCCCCATCCTTGGCGATCGCCAATTGGTGTACTTCCTGGGGGGAAAGGGCGTAACCGGTGAGATAAAGTTCGGCAAAACTGATCAGTTGGGCGCCAAAACTCCGGGCGGCCTGGATCGCTTCCTCCATTTTCCCTAGGTAATAGGCGATCGCCTCGGTATTACCAATGGGGCCCCCTTGATTTTGGTAAATGGCTAGTCTTACCCCCGTGCCTGGAGCGGGCGGTTGGGGCTGGAGGCGGGTCAGATAAATCATGGGTAATAGGGGTAAATTAACAAAACTGACTGAGCTGGGTAAAAATATTCTTTGCTTCTTGGGTAGAATCTCCCCGGTAGCGGGCAATGAGACCCTGGGTGGCGGTCAAACTGAGGCCAAACTGTGGCGATTGCCCCTGGCCATTGATCATCTCCCGTGCTTGATTAACCAAATTCTGGTCAAAGGAACGACTTAAATCCACATAGGTACCTAAACAGGTAAAGCCCGCTAAGGCATTGGGGGATTCGTAAAGTTGTTCAGCGCCGATTAACTGTTGCCTTTCTCCCCAAATCAACCTCTCTCCCTGCCAAATTTCCCAACTCGATCGCCAATGACCTTGGGTAAATTTTTCTCCCCTGGCGGTGCGTCCCAAACGGACAATTTCCCAGCCTTTGAAACGGGCTTGCTCCTGGAGCCTAATGGAAAAATTCTGTTGATATCGAGCTTGATCAAAAATAATTGTTTCCTGGGGACACCACAGCACCGAAGCATCCACCCCCACCTCTAGGTTAACCCTCTGTTCACTCCAGGGGCCCAAACTACGGTAAATTTTTCCCGCCGAAGCACTGGTAAAGCACACATCACTCTGGGCCTCTAAGACAACGTCGTACCCTAGGCGATCGCCCCCTACCATACCGCCCCCAGTGTGTAGCAACATAGTCTGGCATTGGCCGGTGTTATCCGGATAAAAAGACCGTTGCACCTTGAGGGGAGCCTGTACCAAACATTCAACCATGCGGGTACGATGCCCAGGGCGGTCATAGCGGAGCCAAAGATTGGCTTGCCAGGGGGCGGAATTGTCGACAGTGGCAACAGTGATCAAAGAATTAAATGGCTGAATTGAGCTCAGAAAAAATAGCTGGTTTACTATTAATTTGTAGCCGGTTGGAAAAGTTCAAAAAAGAGGATTAATCTCCCCCTAATTTATCTTATTCAAGAAGGAGATTGACAAAAATTCTTCCTTGGTAAAGGAGAGATAGGGGGATTTCGTATTGCCAAGGCAACTTCTTCAACATTTATTTCAGGCTAAAAACCATGGCCGGGAAATTCCCAGCCAATGGGGACGTGGAACATTCAGGGGAACCTAACTAGCCTGGGGCAACAAACTGAGGAAAGCATCAAAATCCGCCAGTGCTTCTTGGTACTGGACTTTAGCTTGGGAACTATTGCGATCCTTCGCCGCCGCATCTAGCCGTTCCAAGTGACCAAAAACTTCCTTGGCTAAGGTGCTGGCCTTGTCTTGATCCTTGGGTAACAGGGAGCTGGCCAGCCCCAACATTTCCCGGCGTAGTTGTCCCAACGGCCCATGGATATAGGTTTGGGTGTCCACCCAATTTTGATCCGCAATCAAACCCTGCAACCGCTCTTCCATGCCTTCCCGGGCCACGGCGATCGGATTAACATAGACCTGTAGTTGGGCAATTTTTTCTGGGCTATAGGTGGTGGGAATTTCCACCTGGGGGCTACTGCAACTAACGAGGATCGTAGTTACTAAAACTAGAATGAGGGAAAGTAACGAACGTAAACGAGACATAAGCTTGGGTTACGGTGTTATTGACATTGACAGCAATTGACAAGGAAAAGTTATTCCCGCAATTTTTTCCAATGATACGTGCTTTTCAGGCCGAAAACGAATACCAGCCCCCAGTGGATTCCCAGGGGGGGATTAACCTACAAGTATATTTGAGTATAAATTACTAAATAACCAGATTATTTGATTGACCCAACCCAGACGTTAAAAATATTTACAAAAACTTTCCCAAGTCGCCATTGTTTACCTGGTAAACAATCCAGAAAAATGAGCTAGGATGGCCTCAACATGAGCATTAAGTAGGTTAACCATGGGTGCTGTTATCTCGGCGATCGCCGCTTTGGCTAGTTGGACAGTATTTATCAGCGTTAAAAATCCCGATAACCCGAAAATTCCTAAACTTTTACGGCCCCTAGTCTTTTGCATTGCCCTATTAATGTCCGCCTTGTTTTTACAACAAAGTTTAGGAAGGGCAGTGGTGGTTATTCCTGCTGGAGAAGTGGGAGTAATTGAAACCATGGGCACCGTGGACACAGTCCCCCTCACCTCCGGGGTTTATTTCCTCAATCCTCTTTCCAAAGTGGTTACCTACTCCACCCGTTTACAGGACATCAAAGAGACAGTGGACACGTCTTCTAAGGAGGGCTTGAATTTTAACATTGATGTGAGTTTGCAATATCGCCTCAACCCGGAAATGGCTGGGGAAGTTTTTTCCAGTCTTGGTAATGAAGAACAACAGAGGGAAATTATCATCTCCCGCTTCCGTTCCCTAATTCGTGAAAATACCGCTAAGTATGACCTAAGTTCCATTTATGGTGACAAAAGGGCCGAAATTTCCCTCGACCTGGCCCAGTCAATGAAAGAACAACTGGAACCCATTGGTTTTTTGGTGGAAGATGCCCTAATGAGAAATGTAATTCTGCCGGAAAATATCCAAAAAGCCATTCAAGCCAAGGTGGAGGTGGAGCAAAGTAATCAAAAAAAACAATTGGAATTAATTAGTGCCCAAAGGGATGCGGAAAGAAAAATCATCGAAGCCCAAGGGGTAGCGGATTCCCAAAAAATTCTCTCCCAAAGTTTGACCGATCAAATTATTAAATTAAAAGCCATTGAAGCTACCCAGAAACTAGCGGAATCGCCCAACACAAAAGTATTAATTATGGGCTCGGGAGAGGGAAATTTACCCATTATCATGTCCGATCCTTAGCTGGAAGTTCTTCGCCCCACTGCCGGAGCGGAACAGGGACGATTACCAGAGTAAAACAGTGGTTTGTTAGCGGTCTTCCCACCCCAACTACTACGAGCCTAACCTGAATTTATTGTCGGCCCAAACCTTCAGCGGCGTGGGCCTTAGCTAGACGTACATAATTTTGTCCGTGGTCTAGCAGGCCCTGAACTTGGTCTTCACTCAGCTGTTTAATAATTTTTGCTGGTACTCCCATCACCAAAGACCGGGGGGGCACATCTTTGGGGACCACTGCTCCAGCACCGATGATACTGCCGGCGCCAATTCGGACGTTATCTAAAATCGTCGCCCCAATGCCGATCAAGCTACCCCGTTCAATGTGAGCGGCGTGGACCACAGCCCGATGGCCAACGGTGACCCAATCTTCTAGCACGGTGACAATACCCGGATCGCCATGGAGTATGGCCCCATCTTGGATATTAGTACCCTCACCGATGGTGATGGCTTCTAAATCTGCCCGCACCACTGCTCCGTACCAAATACTACAATCCTTGCCTAGGTTGACTTTACCGATGACCGTGGCATTGGCCGCCACAAACGCTGCTGGGGACAAATCTGGGGGAGTAAGGTAAATGGGAAAGTTTGCGTCCATGGCGATCGCCGTTATGAGGCTAGGTTTTGAAGTTTAAGATAGGGGAGAACCTGTTGTATTGCCATAGTGCCATTGCCCATGACTGTTGATATTAAGACAACCATAGTTAATATTCCCAACCAAGATTTGCAAATTGCGAGCTATGTGGCCGAGCCAGTGGCCGTGGGTCAGTACCCCGTAGTGATTGTAATTCAAGAGATTTTTGGGGTTAATAGCCATATCCGAGACGTGACCGAACGCATTGCCAAAGAAGGTTACGTGGCGATCGCCCCGGCCATTTACCAACGTCAAGCTCCGGGCTTTGAAACTGGTTACACCCCAGAGAGCATTGAAGCAGGCAAAAAACTCAAAGATCAAACCAATAGTGCGGAAATCCTCAGCGACCTAGAGGCGACCATTGCCTATGGGCTGACTTTACCCAACGCTAAACCCGGCGGAGTAGGATTAATTGGCTTTTGCTTTGGTGGCTGGATCGCCTATTTAGGAGCTAGTCTACCCACCGTCAAGGCCACTGCTTCCTTTTACGGTGCAGGCATTCCCCATTGGGCTCCAGGGAACGCCGACCCCCCCATTGCTTATACGGATAAGATCCAGGGTACTTTATACGCTTTCTTCGGTTTGGAAGATGCCAGCATTCCCATGGCGGATACGGAGCAGATCGAACAGGCCCTAAGCAAGTATCAGGTGAACCATAAAATTTTCCGTTACCCCGGTGCGGACCATGGATTTTTCTGTGACCAGAGGGCCAGCTATAACGCCGAAGCGGCCACCGATGCCTGGCAAAAGGTAAAACAACTTTTTCAAACTGAATTGCGATGAAATTCCTGATTCTCAATGCCGGCTCCAGTAGCCAAAAAAGTTGCCTCTACGAGTTAGCTGGCGATCGCCTACCGGAAACAGCACCGGAGCCCTTGTGGGAGGCTTTTATTGACTGGACAGTGTTGGAAAATCAGGGGCGGCTAATGGTGGAAACCCCTGGTCAAAAACAGGTGATCATTCTGGAGACTGGCGATCGCCAACGGGGTATAGCCCGAATGTTGGACACTCTGGTAATCGGAGATCATGCTGTGTTGAAAAGTTTGGGGGAAATTGACCTGGTGGGCCATCGGGTAGTGCATGGGGGCACGAATTATGCTGAAGCCACCTTGATTACCCCAACGGTGCAACAGGCCATTGCAGACTTAATTCCCCTTGCTCCGGCCCATAACCCCGCCCACCTAGAAGGCATTGAAGCCATTGGTGAACAATTGGGAGACGTGCCCCAGATCGCTGTGTTTGACACTGCTTTTCACCGCACCATTGCTGCCCCCGCCGCCGAATATCCCATTCCCCAAGCCTGGACTGACTTGGGCATTCGTCGCTATGGTTTCCACGGCACTAGCCATAAATACTGCGCCCAAAAAACGGCGGAGATTTTAGGTAAACCTTTGACAGAGTTAAAACTCATCACCTGCCACATCGGTAATGGTGCCTCCCTAACGGCGATTAAAAATGGAGTCAGCATCGACACCACCATGGGTTTTACCCCCCTAGAAGGTCTGATGATGGGGGCCCGGAGTGGTTCTATTGACCCAGCCATTGTGCTATTTCTGCAGGAAACCCAGGGTTTAACCCCAGCAGAAATCAATGCCACATTAAATAAAAAATCTGGTTTATTGGGAGTTTCCGGGCGATCGCCGGATTTACGCGTCATTTTGCAAGCCAAAGCCGAGGGGGACGAACAAGCCCAATTGGCCTATGCCATGTATATCCATTGTTTTCGCCGTTGTTTGGGGGCCATGGTCGCCTCCCTCGAAGGTCTGGATACGTTGGTGTTCACCGCCGGGGTGGGGGAAAATGCGGCCACTGTGCGGGCTGATGTTTGCCAAGCTTTTCAATTCCTGGGTTTGAAACTTGATCCGGAATTAAACGACCGATCGCCGAGGAATGCCGTGATTTCTACCCCCGATTCCTTGGTAAAGGTGGTGATTGTCCACACCGAAGAAGATTGGGCGATCGCCCAGGATTGTTGGCAGTGGTGGCATAGCCAGGGACCAGGCAAGAAACCGTAAATTGCGAAAATGTTAGAAAATGGCCGTGAAAATAAATGTTGAATTAGGCTAAATTTCCTTGGCTAGAGTCCGCATCCGCCAACACGTTAATCCCCTCAGTCAAAAATATCGGCAGGTGTTGGCCTGTCCCGATTGGGCCACCGTTTACGACGATGTTCGACGACCATTGCACCTAGATATTGGCTGTGCTCGGGGTCGCTTTCCCCTCAAAATGGCCCAGCAACACCCCGACTGGAATTTTTTAGGGGTGGAAATTCGCCAGCCCTTGGTGCTAGAAGCCAACGAAACTGGCGATCGCCTGGGGTTACAAAATCTCCATTACCTATTCGGCAACATCAATGTGGAGCCAGAAAAATTCTTTTCCGCCCTGCCCCCCACTTTGCAACGGGTCAGTATCCAATTTCCCGACCCCTGGTTTAAGCAACGACATAATAAACGCCGGGTGGCCCAACCGGAACTAGTGACGGCGATCGCCAACGCCTTACCCCCAGGAGGAGAAGTTTTACTGCAATCCGATGTGGAGCCCGTCGCCCAGGACATGAGGGAACGTTTTGCTGAAAATGGCAATTTTAGCTTCACCCATGACACCCCTTGGTTAGCAGAAAATCCCCTCGGGGTACCCACGGAAAGGGAAATTGCCTGTTTTAATCTGCATCGCCCTGTATATCGCTGTCTATTACAACTACAACGAATTCCCTAATCGGCCCTTAATTTGATAATTCCAATGTATCTACTTCGGCTGGAGAAAGTCCGGTTAATTCGACGATCAATGACTTTGCCAACCCAGACCCCAGCATATTCAAAGCAATTTGTTTTTTTGCTTCCATTAACCCTTCCTGTAGACCTTCCACTTTGCCCTCCAACTTACCTTCTTCCAAAATGGCTTGATAGATGACAGATTCCTTCATGATGTCGCTCCTGAGCAACCGTTGAATCACTTGCTTGTCCAATGCTAACCCAGAAATGATTTCCGTTGCGGCAGTTAAATTGCGCTGTTGACGACATTCAGCAATGCAGTCAATCCGTTGGGCAATGTCCCGTAGGGTTTGAATCGGGTCAGGGGTTTGGGACAGGGCCGCTAGGGGCATTAAACCTGGATTTTGTAGGAAAATGTCCACCGGCTGTTCCCAGAGGCGAATAACAGTAAATTCATGCCGGAGGTTAGCTAGTTCAAATGTTGTTTGACCAACCAATGGGTCTTGACTAGGCAATAAGTACACCACAAATTGCTGGATCCGTTGCTGGGGATATTTACGGTATAGCCGCAGGTAGTAGTCGGCCATGCGAAAGGGAATGGCCTGATCTGGGCGGGTTTGAAATTCCAGATGGAGGATCACATCTTGGGAGGCTAAAAAGGTGAGGGAGTCGGCTCGAATGGGTTCAGACGATAATTCCCGTGGCTCTAATTTGGTCAGGGCAATGGGTTTCCCCAACAGCCAAGTGGCAAAATCAGCGGGATAGGTTTCGGCGAGGTATTTGCAGGTGTTGTCGTACATTGACCGGGGAGTTGTTTTCGGGCATGGCAGACTCAGTTCCCCCTGATATTAAAGGACGGGGGGGAATTTTTACTGCAATCCGATGTGGAACCCGTCGCCCAGGACATGAAAGACCGATTTGCTGAAAATGACAGTTTTAGCTTCACCCATGACACCCCTTGGTTAGCAGAAAATCCCCTCGGGGTACCGACGGAAAGGGAAATTGCCTGTTTTAATCTGCATCGCCCGGTGTACCGCTGTCTATTGCAACGAATTCCCTAGTCGGTGACGATTTTGCCCCGAAAAACCAGATAGTTATAGATGTTGTAGAACAGTAGGATCGGGATCAGGAAGCCGATGAAGGTCAACATAAACACCAGGGAACTGGGGGCCGCCGCCGCTTCATAGATGGTGACGCTGGGGGGAATAATATTAGGGAAGATAATGAAACCCAAACCGATGAAGGAAATGGAAAACACTAAAAAAGTCCAGATAATGGGGGTATTTTCTTCCCGCAGATACAAACTCCGCAACAGTAGGCCAATGAACAATAATCCCACCAGGGGAATGGTGGCAAAAATGTACACCAACGGAGCGGTAAACAATTGGGCCCTGGCCTCTTCGGAAAAAGCTGGGGTACTAATGGTGATAAACACCGCCCCCGCCAACGTAGTCCAAGTGGCGATCGCCGCTGTTTTGAAATAGGTTTTTTGCAGTTCCCCTTCGGTTTTCAAAATTAGATAGGTGGAGCCGATCAGTACATAGCCCTGGATGAGGGTGAGGGCCACAATGACCGATCGCCAAGTCAGCCAATCCCACATGGTGCCGGAAAAATGTCCCTGGGCATCGACGGTAATGCCTTCAAACACACTACCGAGGGCAAAACCCTGGCCCAAAGCGGCGAGGAAACTCCCCACCCCAAAGGTAATGTTCCAAACCAATTTACGATTAGCATTTTCCCGAAACTCAAAGGACACAGCCCGGAGAATTAACCCCACAACCATAATTACTGCCGGTAGATAGAGGGCATTCAAAATGGTGGCGTAGGCCAAAGGAAAAGCGCCAAATAGGGATCCCCCCATCAACACCAGCCAGGTTTCGTTGGCATCCCAGACATTCCCCAAACTGGTCATAAGAATGCTACGCCGTTCCTCCGTGGAAGCGGTGAGGGATAAAATACCTACCCCCAGGTCAAAGCCATCTAGCAGGACATAGAGAAAAAGGAAAAGCCCCAAAATGAAAAACCACACCTGGGGTAAAAAATGTTGTAACGGTTCTAAAGGTTCCATGGTTCCTACTCCTTAATCTCGGCAACTTCGGCAATGTCAGCGGGGCGGCGGTTCGTGGCGTGCTTGGTAATGTTGCCCCAGAGAGAGGCTTCGGAACCCCGGGGAGCAGCCAAAGTTAAATCTGGGCCGTTGCGAATAATCCGACTACCAAAGTAGAGAGTGGTAATTAAAAAGACAATGTACATCACACTCAACCCCGTCAGGGAAAAGAGAATTTCACCAGGGGGCAAATTGGAAGCGGATTCTGCTGTACGCATCTCTCCGTAAACGATCCAGGGTTGCCGACCTACGCAACGGACAATCCAACCCGTTTCCACGGCTAAGTAACCTAACGGAGCGGCGAAGACCCAGGCCCGCAATAACCATTTTTGTTGGCTAATGGTTTCTGGGCTCAGTTTACCCCGTAGCCATTGCCCCACCGTGACCGTCATCAAAGCGGCAAAGAATAGGCCAATGGCCACCATAATGCGAAAAGAATAGTAAATTAAACCCACCATGCGGGGGCGATCGCCGGGGGCCCATTCTTTCAAGCCCTGAATGGGTTTATCCAGTTGGGGTTTGAGTTCCAAAATATAGCTCAATGCTCCGGGAATGCTCAGTTCCCAGTCATTTTTCTCAGCTTTATCGTTGGGTAGAGCTACCACACTCCAGGGCGCTGGGGTTTCCGCTGGCACCGTTTCCCAGAGGGCTTCCATGGCGGCAAGCTTAGCTGGTTGATGCACCGATACCTGCTCCGCACTTAAATGGCCAATGAAAATTTGTAGGGGAGCCACCGCCATCACCACCACCAAAATTACCTGCAAAGAGCGGGCAAAAAATTGCGGTTGACGACCGGTGAGAATACACCAAGCACTGATGCCCCCAATGACAAACATAGAGGTTTCTAACGTGGCAAAAAACATATGCAGGAAACTGTTGACCATAAACGGATTGGCGATCGCCGCAAAATAGTCCTGCACCACAAATTTTCCGTCGACAAAAATGCCCCCGGCGGGGGTTTGTAACCAGGAATTAGCTGAGAGAATCCAAAAGGTAGAAAGATTTGCCCCAATGGCCACCAAAATAGTGGCAAGGTAATGAATTAATGGGGGAACCCGGTCCCAACCAAATAGCATAATGCCCAAAAAGCTAGCTTCGAGCATAAAGGCCATGGTGCCTTCAAACCCAAGCACTGTACCGAAAAAATCCCCTACGGATTCCGAAAAAGGGGCCCAGTTCAGACCAAATTGAAACGCCATGGGTAAACCGGTGGCCACCCCAATACCAAAATTTAAAACGTAGAGCCGAGCCCAAAATCGAGCATGGTGATAATAGTCTAAATTACGGGTTTTGAGCCATAATCCTTCGATAATTACTAAATAAATGCCCATACCCGTGGTTAATACCGGCCAGAGCATATGAAAAATGGCAGTGACGGCAAATTGTAGCCGCGACAACGCCACCGTATTACTTAAAAAATCCTGCATTGGCAAAAAGCACTCCTAAATAGTTTTCTGATAGTTAGAGTTTAAAAAAAATAGAGGGTTTTGCCCACTCTATCCCCTGCCCAAAACTAACAGAAACCAATGGGAAAGTCTCTGTATTATCAGCTACATTCCCCTTTTTTTGAATTACTGTTGCCAATATTAAGCGTTAAAAATCTGCTCCGGAGTTAGCACCAATTCCGAGAAAGTGGCCGAGACGAGGTTTTGTTGGCCCTGGAAACCTTGGCGATCGTAAACGCCTTCGCCATTGAGGGTATAGATAGAAACGGTGGGTTCCTTCGGTTCCCCCAAAATGTCCCGACTGCCGATCGCCAGATAGTCAACAATCCAGTATTCTTTGATGCCAAGACGCTGATACTCGTCCAATTTATCAAAATAATCCGTTTCCCAATTGGTGGAAACCACTTCCACTGCCAACTGAATCGGCTCGGTTAAGGCTTTGTAATCGCCGGGATCGGAGCGCCACACATCCCGATCAATCACGCTCACATCGGGGATGCGCCCATGAAAACCACCAGTCTTAATTTCGGTTCTGATGGTGGCCTGGGTGGTGACATCAAAGTTCAATGAGAGACGACGTATTTCGTCATGAAAGGCGAAGAGAATGAACTCGGCAATTAATTTATGTTCGCGAGTGTTAACCATTTCGATGATTTCTCCATGGACCCATTCAAAGCGGCCTTCCTCGGGGCACTGCTTCAAAAATTGCTCGAAGGTTTGGATGGCAATGGTTTTAACTACGGTGGGGGTAACCATAATGATCTGATTCTCTCCGCACAGTGCTGATTTTTCCTTGTCCTAATCTAACGACCCTGGGGCACGGTCTGGGGAGCAATGGCCGGACTTTCCGATGCTTGGGGACTAATCTCCACCGGCTCCTGTCCTGGGTCATCCGTGAGCAGACCCACACGGGGTACGGGCCAAAAACGGACAAAGGCACGGCCGAGCAATTTGTCCCGGGGGACAAAACCCCAGTAATGGGAGTCGTAGCTGTTGTTGCGATTATCCCCTAGCACCAAATATTGATCCTCTGGCACTTTCACTGGGCCGAATTCATAGCTGGGGGGGGCAGCAATGTAATTTTCTTCCAACATTTCGCCGTTGACGTAAACGTTACCTTGGGAAACCTTAACTTCGTCCCCCGGTAAACCGATGATGCGCTTGATGAAGGCATCATGAAAGTTTTTTGCCTTGAGGGCGTCGGTGGGGTTAAACACGACAATTTCCCCCCGCTCCGGACTCCGAAATCGATAGCTGACCTTTTCAATGATCAGGCGATCATTAATCTGTAGGGTGGGCTCCATGGAGGAAGAGGGGATGTAACGGGCTTCGGCCACAAAAGTCCGAATACCGATCGCCAGAATAACCGCGGTGACCATGGTTTTGCCCAATTCTAGCCAGGTATTTTCCGGGGGGCTTTCCTTTTTTTTTGTGGTTTCGCGGACGATATTTTCGGTCATAGGGGGGCGGGAAAAGTGGCGAAATTTATCTTAACCTGTTCCAGTCTAGTCGCAGTCTTCCTCTTCTTCCTCTTGGTGAGATTTTGGCGATCGGGCCAGCAACTGTTCCGCTTCTGGGCAATCTTCAGAAATTAATAATTCATGACCGAGACGGGAAACGGAGGCCAATTTACGGTTAACGGAGCCGATACTCTCCAGGCGCACCATTTCTTCCCAGGCACAGACTTCATCCTCTTCTTCGGTTTCATAGCGAAAAGTGACTAAATCCCCTTCCAGTGTCAGAATTTTGGCATTTTCCACCCACCTTTGTTGGTCCCTTAGGTAAAGGCTGACTTCGTGGCCATCGGTACAAAGTTGATAGATTTTCCGGTGTAGCATGGGCAAGCTCCTAGATAGCAGTGGGGGGACGGGACACGGCAAAACAAGGCCTTAGGGGATCCGTCTGGGGGGGTACTGGTGGGAGGTTGGTGCCGGATGGGCCAAAAAAAGTAACATATGGATCAAGAGAAAAATCCCTAGTGGGGAAAGCTTACGAGAATTTTAACGCAAATTAGTAGAAATCTGAGTCTAGGAGCTAGTTCCCTGCTATGGGGCGATTTTGAAAGGCCTTCTCCATGGTCCAATGGCGATCGGAGGATTGGTAAAGGTGTAGTCCGAAATCTGTATCCTCGTCATCAACCCAACCTAAATGCTGGAGATATGCCTGCACCTCTGTCATGGTGAGGGAAGCCTGGAGGGAGTCAGCAAAAAGTTTCCTCTGTTGATCATTGTAGTCGGAGCCGATCGCCGTTACCAGGGCAGCTAACTTTTCTGGGGATTCGGGGCGAATTAAATCCCTAATTAATAAAAAACCGTGGGGCTTGAGTACCCGTTTCACTTCCCGTAAAAAATCCAGGGGCTTTGGTAAATGGTGACAGAGGCTATTAGCAATTACCCCATCGAAGGAACCATTGGCATAGGGTAATCGTTTCGCATCAACAAATTCTAGGCAAATTTGAGTTTCACACCCCGCCGCCACGACATTTTCCTTGGCGATCGCCAACATGGAACGGGCAAAATCGATGGCGGTGATTTGCCATGCAGGACGTAACTGGGCGAGTAGAATGGGGATACGGGCCGTGCCAGTACCGGCATCTAACACTGTGGCTTTGGTGGGGCCGAGTTGGCAAGCTCTCTGGGCAAAGGCCAGATTAACCGCTTGAAAGTCCATGGCATCGTAGTCCATTGCTTCTGCTTCGGTGTCCATCACCTCTGGCTCCAGGATTCTTTCCAACATCGGTCAATTACTCCAACTGGTTGCCCTGTTATTGTAAACACCCCACCCCACCACCAATGGCTAATTCTCCCCCCCCCAGTAGCGCAGGTAAGTCAGTACCGATTTTGTTCTATGCTGGGGAAGCCCTAGGACAAAAAGGTCAGGGAGCGGCGGTGGCCATTTTGCTCTTGCCCACGGGGAAAAGGACCAGCGTCAAGCAGTTACTTGCCTCGGTCACCAGCGCCGAAGCATCCTATCAAGCTTTGTTAATTGGTTTGCAAAAAGCGCGGCAATTGGGCATCCACGAGATTGAAGTCAAGGGCCACAACGAAAAGGTCTTTAACCAGGTGAACGGGTTAGAAGAAATTGACCAACTGCCCCTGCGCCATCTCCATCGGGAAGTGGTAACGGTAATGAAGCAATTTGAGCGGGTGATGGTGGAATGGATTCCCCTCGATCAAAACCGTCCCGCCTACCAGACAGTGCAAAAATGTTTGGCAACGGCGGCAGCAGCACCCAAAATTAATGGATTGCCCCGACCGATTGCCCCGGAAATTGTCCGATTAGTCAAATTAGGCCATCGGGCCACAGCCAGGGATTTTCAGGCGTTACAGAGTCAACTCGACGAATTTTCCCGGCAATCCCTTGCAGCGTTGCGTCGCCGCATCCCCGTGCAGATACAGGATAGGTTGGCTCTGCAATGGAATGGTGATGAGTCCCAATTGGCAGAGATGTACCGCTGGTATTTAAGGGGACTGCCGCCCGACTTCATTGTCCGCAAATTTCAATTAGAAGCCCCAGCCCCCGGCCAGAATCAAAAATTACCCTGGGAAGACCAGTTACTGAACCAGGTTGCTGTCCAGACCTTTACCGATGCCAGGGATGAACTTGGCCATATTGAGTTTGCGCCCCCTCCACCGCCACCATTTTTTGCCGCCACAGAAGGCAGGAATTTGCCCCCTAGGGAAGGTTTTTCTCCCACGGAGCCTGGTCTTGGTGAACCGGCCATGGCTTCCACTGCCCCCGATCCCTTTGCCACTGACCACGACGACCTTTACCAAGAGCAGCTCAGTCGAGCCAAAGATACATTGCCCACAGTGGACCAAGTCCAACAAATTGTTAGCATGATTATGGACTTGTCCCCAGGGGAAAAAACTAGGCTAGTGAAGGATTTAGCCCAGTTGCCTGAATTAACCAATCAGTTCCTCACGGCGATCGCCGACCGCCTCAAACCTTCTGGAAATTGAAAAACCTATGAGCTTGAAAAAATTTAAGGAAGAATTCCTGCAACAGTCCCAGCAAGCGGAAGGGACCGGGGAAGAGAAAAAGGTGGTGCAGTTGGTGATGACTCCTCTGTTTGAGGAAATTGGCAAAAATCTGAATGTGGATAAGCTTTATATTTGGACTGGTCGCCACAATGACAATCTAGTCAAACTCACCCTGAGCGATAAAAGGGGGAGTAAAACTGCGACGGCCATATTTTGCTTTGGTAATAAGCAGGATGCCCAAAGACATCCCAATTTTTCCAAGGAAGAATATCAAATTCAGCCCATTGACATTTTTAATTTACTGCTCCACTTTGCCACCCTGCCCGAGCTTGATCTGTTGCTGGTCTACAACCAAAAAGGTCACCTAAATAAGTATTCTCAAATTGAGCGGAGTGGGTTGATCAAAGATTTCCAGAAACTCTGTTGGGAAACTGGCTTGGTGCCCCGTCCAGTGGCGGAAACAGGACATTTTGGTTTAGCTTAGGGTCAAACGTGGTTCATCCACGGGGTTCTTGTTCAATTCAACGGCCATTAACAACTCAATCCTGACCTTAATTTATCCAACGTTGTAACAATGACTACCAACAACAGCACTTTGTTAGATACCATCCAGCAAGGTTTTCGGATTACGGTGGGGGCCACCGCTACTTTGGTGGAAACATTGCAGGATCCGCAAAAACGCCAGGGCACTTTCCAAGATTTGCAACAGGAATGGGACCAACGGGCCAGCCAATGGGCCCAAAAGGGTACTACTACGGAGACGGAAGCCCGTCAGTACGTAGATCAACTGCTAGACCAATGGCGGCGTTCCATGCCCGGTCCCCTTGCTAAAACCACTGACACCGCTTCCAATAACATCATTGACTTTGCCACCGCCAAAATGGAACTCGATCGCCTGACGGAGGAAATTGCCACCCTGAAAGGGGAACTAGCTCAGGATCGTCCTGGCCAGGAGGGCTAATTCTTGACCGAGGGCACTTGCTTTACTCCCCAGTTAACGGCGGATGGATCTTTTACGTTTTATTCGCCCCAATTTGGGGAAGCTTTCCATTCCCAGCGGGGAGCGAAGGCGGAGGCAGAGGAAAAATTCGTTCATCCCTGTCTTTTGCCTCAGTTGGCAGGGGGACGCTCCCACTTAACTATTATTGATGTCTGCTATGGCTTGGGCTACAACACAGCGGCGGCCCTGACAGTCATTTGGCAGGTTAATCCCCATTGCCACGTCACCCTCTACGGCTTGGAAAATGACCGCCAAGTACCCCGTCAGGCGATCGCCGATGGACTCCTCCAGGGTTGGCCGGAGTTGGTACAGGAGATTTTGCAGGATCTAGCCCAAACAGAAACGGTTAACAGAGAATTTTTAACTGCCCACCTGGCGATCGGGGATGCCCGGCAAACCTTGCTGTCCGTTGTGCCCCGGCAGATCAACGCCGATGCCATTTTCCTCGATCCTTTCTCGCCGCCCAAATGCCCCCAACTCTGGACGGTGGAATTTTTACGTCATCTTGGCGATCGCCTGGCCCCAACGGGCCGTTTAGCTACCTATTGCAGTGCGGCGGCGGTGCGGAGTGGTTTGCAACTGGCGGGACTCCACTTGGCCACCATGGGGGATTGCCAACCACCCCATCCCCGTCGTCGGCCCCTGGGCACCCTGGCTAGCCCCCAACCTCTGCCCCCTTCAGACTTTGCCCCCTGGGAAATGGAGCATTTACAAACTAAAGCGGCCATCCCCTACCGTGACCCCCTGGGCACAGACCCGGCGGCAGTAATCCTGGCCCGTCGTCGGGCAGAACAGAGTCAGAGCGCACTGGAGCCCACTAGCCGTTGGAAAAAACGTTGGCTCAGTCCCGACCCGGAAACAATGGCCAGTGCCCTTTGATTGCCATACCTGAAAACCGGGGATTAATCTTGATCAATGCCCAGAATTTCCTTCGCTTGGGCCAATAAATCCCTAGGGCGAAAGGGTTTAGTCACATAGCAATCCGCCCCCACCGCTAACCCGGCCTGGCGATCGAATTGTTGCCCTTTAGCAGTGAGCAAAATCACCGTAGTGCCCGCTAGATCAGGATTTTCCTTAATTCCTTGACAAACCGCCAAACCACTAATTTTAGGTAACATCACATCCAAAATCACCAATTGGGGTTGATGTTCCACTGCCAAAGCCAGGGCTTTTTCCCCATCCATGGCGGTCAATAACTCCACCCCGTAATCTTCTTCTAAAAGCTCAAACACCTCTTCCAGGAGAATTACAATGTGGGGTTCATCGTCAACAATTAGGATTTTCAGTTCAGACATTGGTAAGGTTGTAGTGAATTGAGCGTCGCTGAAAAGTTAATTCCCCCTTAACTCCCCCAGCATAGAGCATCATGCACCATATTTCTATTCGTACTGCTAATATTCATCGGGCGATCGCCTTTTATGAACTATTGGGTTTTACCGTGGGAGAAAGGTTCACCACTGGTTATACCCTAGCCTGCTGGTTGACTGGCCTGGGGGGACGCATTGAATTAATGCAAATTCCCCAACCGAAACCAGCCCCCGATGCCTTCGCCGATGAACATTATGTGGGCTACTACCATATCTCTTTTGATTTAACAGACCAGGTGGAAAGTTTACCGGAATGGTTGACGAGTCTCAGTCAGAAATTCAGCCAGGCCCATCAAACCAATCCAGAACAAGTTGAGCCATTAAAAATTCTTTTGGCTCCCCAGCAACAACAAATCGGTGATCACATTTATGAAGTTACATTCATTGCCGACAGTGATAATCTCCCTTTGGAATTTATTCGTCGTCAGACTTCATCTAAGTAATAACAAAGGTTATATTCGTTGGCATCAAGGACTGAATTTGCTCAAATTAATTACCATTACTCTCCTCGTCTTTTTTTGTACCATAGGTACAGCCCAGGGACAAAATTTTTTCAGCCAATTACCAGATGCAATCAATCAAGTAGAACCCATAGATCTTAATTCTCCCGTCCAAAATAGGCCTTTTAGTTTGGGTTTCGATCCAAATTTGTCCGGTAGCATTGGCAACCTAGACTACACCACTGTTAGGGTGGATGGAGAGCCAATTTTTCTAATTGCTGTACCCACGGGTAACACCGATAAAGAAGGAGGCTCCGCCCTAAGTCCGATTGTTTATCGTCAACAACGAATTGAAAGTAAATTTAAAGAAATTATTCAACGGGGCTTTGATCCAGACACCTTAAGCGTTGCTAGTTCCATTCTCAATGGGGCGATCATTATTCAAATTAGCGATGACAAAAATCTCCGCCCCCAAATTCTCCGCACTATTACCAAAGCCGATGCTGACTTATATGCCCTCACCCCGGAAGACCTAGCTTCGGAAACCGTAGACCAGGTGCGTAATGCTCTACTGCGGGCCCAGCAAGAACGCCAACCGGAAGCTCGAAGAAAACAAACCAGAGTTGCCTTGGTGATTGTCTCCGTTGTGATCACAGTTTCCCTGACAGTACTATTTATTTATCGTTGGTTAGGCCATAGAATTTATCTGATCAAGATGGCCATCAATTGTTTGATTAAAGCCGAGGAGAAAAACCCTGATTTTGACTACAATCACATTGACCCGGCCATTTTCAACGATATTGTCACAATTCCCCGTTACTCCTTCGCTTTTCAAGTCCTAGACCGGATAGCCATTTTTCTTTACTATTTGAGCGCCTATTGTAAGGCCATATTATTTGGCGACATTAATCGGGGAGATAGCAAAAAAAATCCGCCGCTTAATTTTTCCTTAGATAACCAAAAGATTTTTGAAAATATTCTCGAACTTTTTCAAGGCAAAGATTTTTACGATTTTCTTAAAAATCGCCTCAAACAAGTGGTATTCAGCCGGAGATTATTGATTTTTTTCATATTTATTATTTGGATCCGTGGCAGTGCTTTTTTGTTGCAGGTTTTTCCTGATAGTAGAAGGTTGGGTAAACAATTATCCGGCACCCCCATTTCCCTCACTTTAATTTGGTTATCCGCCATAATTTTAATTAGAATATCCGACTTTCTAATTGAATCTTTTTTCCATACCTTGGAAAGTGACTATGCCATTTTACAAACTGCTAAATACACTAGACGTAAAATCAGAATTAACACCATCAGTAGCGCCGTTAGGGGCATTAATTTAGTGGTCTGTATTTTTACAGCTTTAGTTTTTTCCCTCAGTTTATTCGATGTGCCGGTGGCGACGGTGTTAGCAGGGGCCGGGATTATTGGTTTTGCGGTGTCTTTTGGTTCCCAAAATTTAATCAAAGATTTAATTGCTGGCATTTCCAATCTGATGAGCGATGCCTTTGCCATCAACGACTTTGTGCTAATCGGCGAATTTGAAGGGGTGGTGGAAGATACAAATTTATTTGTCACCCGTATCCGTTGTCCGAACGGGGATTTAGTCACCATTCCTAACGGTGCCATCGGTACGGTGTGTAATCAGACTAAGGATTGGTCCAGGGTAGATTATTCCGTTATGGTGGCGGCTGATGCTGACCCCAAAAAGGCGATCGCCGTTTTGCAACAGGTGGCGTTGGGTTTATATCACGATCCATGGTGGCATCCCAAAATGCTCCAGGCACCGGAACTAAAGGGCATTGAAGAAGTTTCTCATCAGGGCATTCGGATTCGTATTTGGCTTAAGACCCTGCCGGGGGAACAGTGGGACGTGGCCAGGGAATTGCGACTAAGGGTAAGGGTAGCTTTTGAATCCCAAGAAATTGCCATTGGGGTGCCCCAGCAACAGTGGTTAATGGCAGGGGCTTCTTCCTTCGACGAGAAAGAAAGTGCCATTACGGATGGGGAAAAATAGTCCCGACAATTCAGCCGTACAAAACTCCGGAATAGGTATGGCTCCCTGCATCTGTAGATTGCCAACAGTGCCAAAACCCAAAAAAGTTGAACGCCCAGACTAGTTTGGCGTCAAACCATAGCCTCGTAATAAAAAAGAAATTACGAGCTAAAACCCTTGCTGTATTTAGTGTTTTGATATGCCAGGAGGCGGACTTGAACCGCCGACACGAGGATTTTCAGAACTCGTACAGAAATTATAGAAAAGTAGATATATTAAGGCTTTTAGCGTTTTTACTCTGAGAGCTTTTCTCTTTTATGGCAGATTTATGGCAGATTTTAGGACAAGCCGTTCTGAAATTTGCGAGGAATTTTGCCCGATGCCCAAGAAAATTACCCCACAGAATAACAACGGGGCCATCCTGCTTAGATGGTCATTTCAGAAGAAACGTTACAGTTTGACCCCGGTACCTGGGGGTCGCTGGGAAAATGCGATCGACAAAAAACGAGCTGAGGCAGTGGCTAATCTGATCAGTGCCGATATTGCCATGGGCCAATTTGACCCAACTTTGGCCAAGTATGGGGGCAGTTTGCACAAAACCCAGTTGGCGATCGACGATGCCCAGGAAAGATTAATGCAATTACGCCAGCAACGCTCGGAGGCAGACTTAAAGGAGCTGTGGGAAAAGTACAGGGCTTTCAAGGCTCCCCAGTTGGCTCCTACCACTCTCAAAATTGATTACGGGCGACGGATGAATTTCTTGACCAGGTTGGAAGATTCCCGGTTATCCCAAGCCATAGCCATTCGGGATTGGATTATCACCAACACCACGACGGAACAGGCTAAGAAGATTCTCCAAAACCTCAATGCTTGCTGTGAGTGGGCGGTGAAGTCTGAACTAATTGAGCTAAACCCGTTTCAGGGCATGGCGGGGGAAATTCACGTTAAGCATGATGAGGAAGACATTAACCCGTTCAATCCCCTGGAAAAGGAGGCAATCATTCAGGGTTTTTATTCAAGTCCCCACTATGGGCATTATGGGCGGTTGGTGGATTTTCTCTTTGCTACTGGTTGCCGGCCCTCGGAGGCGATACCGCTGGAATGGGGGGACTTGCGGGGCAATAAGTTGACCTTTCAACGGACTTACAGCGATGGGGAAATTTCCCACCGGCTCAAGACTCAAAAAAAACGGACGATCATCCTCAATGAAAGGGCGATCGCCGCTGTGGGGTGTTGTATAAGCAATGCTCTTATTTTCCCATCGCCAGATGGTGAATACATAAGTTGGAATCACTTTGCCACTCGGGCCTGGGTTGGCGTTTTGGCGGAATTTCCAGAGATTGAGTACCGGAACCCCAAGCAAACTCGCCATACCTTCATTACTGAGCGCATTTTGGCGGGGGATTCCCCGGCGGATGTTAGCCGTTATGTTGGCAATTCACCGGGGACAATTTACAAAAATTACCTGGGAGCTAGTCGGAGTTATTCACCGGATTAAGATTGGCGATCACATTGATCAGGTCTAGGGCAAAAGCGGCGGCAATACAACCATCGTCGATCGCCAATCTCTCTAAATCAGAAACCATTTGACTTGTGCCATTGATCCGATCTTCCATTTCCATCCCCTTGAAAGAATTAAGGGGAAGTTTTGCTATCTCTTCAATTTGCTGATTAATGTCCATGACTAATTCCAACTCTCCATGTAATTGATTAAATCAAGCTGTTCTGATTCCTCAAGTTGCATAAATCCTGCCTTGCCATACCTTTCATGGCAAACACGCTTTATTTCTGCTTTATCCCACTCTAGGCGCTTCATTTCGGCTTTTATCGCCCGCCCAATCACCTTTTGAACGTCCGTTAATTCCACTTTTTTCCCGTTGGAAATTTCTGGTGAGACATAAACCCCCTCAAACTGCTTCACCTGCTTCACCAGTCCATCTGGCAAGGGTTTCAGAACGTCAACTGCTTCACTAACTGCTTCACCAACTGCTTCACCAACTTTTTGCCCTCCTCTTTTTTCTTCTTCTTCTTTTTTCTCTGGTGAAGAAGAAGTGAAGGAAAGTGAAGACATTGGTGAAGCTGTAACCCCTATGGAATAAGGCAGTGAAGCTGGTGAAGCAGTTTTATCTAGTTTGAGTCCAGCAAGATAAAAGCTACCTTTTTTATCTCGGTCGATCGTCTCCCGTTGCTTGGTAATTTTCGGGAATAATTGGCTGAAAGCGTCGAAAATTTGGTTAGCTCCCTTGATTGGACGATCAAAACGCTTTAATTGCTCGTGCCAGATTAATTTAGGTCGTCCTTTGTCCGTCTCAGGCTGAATTACTTCTAACGTTCCATTGGCTTCATACCATTCCCGCAGGATTAACCACAGATCAGATATGTAAATTTTTTCGCCCTGGGCTTCGACGATTCCGACTTCCTCTACAAATTCCCAGAGGTGATTCGATTTTTTGCGAATTTCGTGGAAGTAATGATCCAGCCCTTCGTAGGGAATGCCATCTTTGGCGATCGCCGGAATTTCGGCAAGAACACGATTCAGAAAAGCAGGGGAAACATTTTCTTCCACCCACTGCGGATCGTATTTGAAGCGGGGGTCAGCTTTCATTTCCCGGTCGTCGTCGGGGTTGGGATTGCGCTTAAAGGATTTTTGGAAGCGAATCACACAAAACCGTGAGGTCATGGCATTCAAGGAACCATCCATGCGGGGGGCTTCGTTGACGTTGAAGAAAAAGACTGCATTGGGGCGGATGGTGCGCTCGTCCCTTCCCTTGGGGTTGATTTTGACCTGTTCTCCAGAAATCAGACGGAATAGGGATTTTAGTTTTTCCACCTTGTATTGGTCGCTGTTTTCCGATGCCCAGCTCACCAATGCCCCGTCAAGGTCTGCAAGTCCACCGATTTGGCCTTGCTCAAATTGGTAGAAATTATTCAGGGCGGTATCCACCATGAATTGGCCAAAAATCTGTTCAACCACTAACCGCAGGGAATCCTTACCGTTTTCCCCAACCCCTTCTAGGAATAGGGCACGGGGGCGGCCGGTGAAGCGTCGGAAATTTTCCAGATCAAACGCCAGGGCCACGGATCGCAGGAAAATGGTCTGCTCTGCTGGGGAGATACAGCTTAAAAGGCGATCGCAGTTTTCGGGGTTGGCATTGGGGTCATATTTGACGGGGGAGCAATAGGTATAGAAAACTTTGGGGCTGTGGGGTTCTATCACCGCCGTTGGGGTGGATTGGTCCCATTGGATAATCAGCCGACCATTGGCCAGGTTTATTCCCGGTGGATTAATTAGGTCATCTTTGACCCGCTTGCGTTTCAGCGTCCACTCGTAAGCGCCATTGATGGAAGTGGGGGATAGGTGGGCGGCTACCCATTTCCCATTTTTTCCTTTAACCGGGTTTTGGTAGGCCCATTCGATTAACAGGGCTTCGGCTTCGGCACGGCTAAATTTTTCGTAGTATTGCCCGTTGTAGCGGTATAGGCCGAGCTTCGATTCATCCCCAAAGCTGATATATTCAGCATCCGAAAAGCAGTCAAGGTAAGCTTTTTCTTTCCAAGAAACAGCCGGATCTTTGTAGGATTCCCCTTTGCCCTCCTGGCCCGGTATGCCTTCCCAGTCGTCATATACGCTGGGTTCCTGCAATGGGATGGTGGTGGTAACTTCAACTTTTTTGGCCCCTGGTTTGGCCTCCGATTTCATTGAATCTTTCCACCATTGGGGATAATCCCAACCAACCATGGCCCTGGCATGGTGAACCAGAGTGCCAATGCCAAAATCGCCGTTGCTACTGGGGATAATTTGTTGCCAGTTCCGCTCTGGGGAATGGGCGGTCATCATCATGATCGCTTCCGGCTCACTGAAAATATTTTTCAGGGCCACGGCAATTTCCCTATATTCCCCATAGGTTCCACTGTCTGGAACTGTCGGCGGCAATTGCTCCAGAATTTCCAGGGCTAGTTGCTTGTCCCTTTCCAGATCATCCAAGGGGCTATCCCCGGCGATCGCCTTTTTCGTTGGCTTAGGTTTTGGCTTTTGTGGAAGTGGAAAATGGTCTGTCAATTTTGGCATCCTCATTAATGAGGATGCCAAAGCTTGCTCAATTTCTGCTTGGGTATAGCGGCGATCGGTGGGGTTGATCAGCTCACACTTAACCGGCTCTTCCCCCGGTTTGATATGCCAACCGCCGGCCACCCGTAGCACTCGACTGGGATTTTTCAAAGTGCGATCAGCATCCAGTAAATTCAGCAAATTGGCTTGTAAGAATTTCCATTCTTCAACGGGGATTGGCTCACTTAAAACCCAATAACAATGGATTGACTTTCTAGTACGCACCTGAAAGGTAGGTTCCAGAAATCCCTTTTCTTGCCACAGTTCTTCTTGTTCCTCCATGGGGCGATCGTCCCACTCGGCAAAGAACGCTCTACAGGTGGAAATTTCCTTGTCTGTTTGCCCCTGTCCATTAACCACAAAATACAACCCTTTATTGGCATTTTGTTCCTGTAAAATACTGGGTAAAATTCTTTGCTTTTTAACGGCGGAACCCTTGCCACCCTTGGGTGGAAACTCTCTATAAAAAATAGTGTCTCCGTCGTTATAGCCTAAAGCTTTTAACTGTAAATAATGTTGTGTCGTATCAATTTGCATGGTATAATTATCGCTAAGTAAAGTGTACGGTAAAAGATTGCAAAACCAGCAGTGTACAAATGGTGGTTTATAGGAAAGGGAAGGCGTTAAAACCCTCCCTTTTTTTGTGTCTTATTCTTCTTCAGGAACTAAGTGGGCGTTGTGAGCCGCATCAGCCAGATAGGTATCAATCATCAATGCGTTTTTTATTAGCGGAAAACTTGGTATGCCATTGGGAATAAACTCCCCAGCGTGGTAACTGGCGTACTGGGCTGTTTGGTGGATTGACCAGGCCTGTACAAGGCGATCACCTTCGCTTGCCTCAATCTGGAAAGCGTCACCATCTAAACAACTGACCCAATGCAAGTTCCTGTTTTGCTGGTAGATGGTGATCTGGGCAATGGCATCTAGGTTCAGAATCTTGGTCACGCCGTCGGGCAACTGACAGCGGAAAAGTGAGTAATGGAGGTTCATAGGGAAAAAGGGGCCAGTGCCCCATTGCAGTAGGAGATAACGGAGCGGTTCCCACAGATTCCCAGCGAAAAATATAATGTAATTATCCGCTTAGAAATAAGTGGGCGTTTTTGTTAGCCATGGGACAGACAGGAAAGCCTGGAAAACTTGAGCCTGTCTGCCTTCTGGCTTTTAACCCAGTCAACGTCAGTTAACGGAGCTATGCTCTCAGAGCATAGATAAATAGTAAAATGGAAGCGAAGGAAAAGCAATCCATTAATCCCCGTATGCTCAAACTTGTCAGAGAACGCACAGGATTAAGCCAGCGTGAGATTGGCTCTTTCTTGGGCTGTCATCAAACGGCTATTTCTCGAATAGAGCGAGGCGTTGAAACCCCAGATTGGCTGGTGAAGTTTGTCATGCTCTCCAAATTGCTGACCGATGCGGGGATGTCGTGGGAAGACGTAATTATGGAGTTTCCCGAAATTACCGATAGGAAGGCAAGCTAATGACCACCATTGAGACAGACCTAAAAGAAATTTTTACCAAGCTAGACCAACGGTTCGACCGACTAGAGCAACGACTAGAGCGGATGGAAGGGGACTTGAATGACCTTAAAGTTTCCCAGGTAGAAATTAAGGGAGACATCAAAGCCCTTGATGAGAAGCTCTCAGGGCAAATCAAATCTGTTGACGAAAAGCTCTCAGGGCAGGTTAAAACCCTTGATGAAAAAACCACCGGCATTGGTAAGCGTCTGGAAAATCAGGAATTTACCAACCGGGGCATTCTGACAGCCGTAATTATTGCCCTAATTGGTGGAGCGGCAAAATTCTTTGGCATATTCCCCAACCCGTAGATACCGAACCGTTCGGCATTTATTTAGTGTTTCCCTCAGTTGCCGCTGGGGGTTTTTCTTTGGGCCGGTTAGACCACCGCTGGAGCTTCAGGATTATGGCAACCGTCCAAAACCAAATAATTCCTAATCCCCCCGAAACATAGGGATTTTCAGAAATTTCTTCCACAGGAACATCAAAAAAGGAATAGTCAGTTATTAGAGCGACAAATCCCATTACCATCAACATGGCAAAGGTGACCAGAATTATTCCCATTGCCCCAGCTAAGCAGATCCAAAACGCCTCCCACCAACTGGGCCCAGTGGGAATCCAAGCCGGAAGCCATGAAGCCCGCTTTCCAAAAAAGAAATGGTGAATTGAAGCCACCATAATTGGAGGAAGTCCCAACACCAAAAAAGCCATTAGCCCTAAAAATAACCAATCTTGATGGGTGAAAAAGTAGGTGAAGACAGAAAATACTGCTCCCACCCGTAAGAATACTGTCCATGCCGCAAGTAGAAGGGTTACCCAAAGGGCTTTTAGTAAGTCTTTCCAGCCGGGAATAAACATAATTTTCGGGAGTGGTAATTCCTAATCATAGAAATTTCCCCACAAACTTAAAAGCCCCCACTGGTAGCGTAATGCGACAACCAATTACACTTGATTTAGTGTTTAGGTTTCCCCCATGGTTGCAATCCCCACCGCCCAAGCCCTAGCCGATGCAAATATTGATTCCCTAGAAAGGTTAATCGTGGCCCTGGGACTACACTTTTCCCAATTGTTGGGTAATCTTCCCAGCACTTCAGCGGTTAGTGAAGCGATCGCCGTTACTCTCCAACAGCGGCGATTATTCAACCAGGAAACCCAGGAGCAAGAAGAAAAAAGCACCATTAATTTTTCCTGTCGCTTCAATTTGGAAGGGGATTATGGAGACGATGGCGGGGAATTGCTTTCCAATGTTTTGCCCTTTCTAACTGCCACGGCTCCCACTTTTCCCACCACTCCCCCCAGCCTGGAAACGGAACCGGCCCTATCATCCCTGGACATCCCCGAAGCATTCACCACGGCAGAACAATTACTGGTTTGGGCATTGCTCACCCTATCGGCTTCCCTGCATCCTAATGGCCGGGACTATATTCAAATTGACCCCCGCTATGGGGATGGGCAATTACGCATCAATTGCCAATTACCAGGCGATCGCCAAGCGTTAGGGTTATCGGGATTCCAATTGGTTGCCGGAGTGCAACGGGTGGCCGGTCAATATGTGGCATTAAATTCTGGGGCAGTGGCGGCGATCGCCCAGGATGCGTTTTTTATTGCCCAGGCGGAAGGTTATCTGGGCACCAGGGCAGAATGGCTGGAAAGTTTGAAGGGAGAACCGGGGCCAGCCGGGCCACCGGGGGCAGATTCCACCGTTCCGGGGCCACCAGGGCCGCAAGGGGAACCAGGGCCAGCCGGGCCACCGGGGGCAGATTCCACCGTTCCCGGGCCACCAGGGCCGCAAGGGGAACCAGGGCCAGCCGGGCCACCGGGGGCAGATTCTACCGTTCCCGGGCCAGCCGGTTCAGTGTCGGCGGCCGGGGCTTTAATCCTTGATTTGGTGTCAGAACCAGCTACCCCAGACCCAGACAAGCTCATAATCTGGGCTTCTGCTCTGGATGGGCTGATCTACAAAAAAGATGAAAACGGCATCGTAGAGGCGATCGGCACGGGTAGCCCCGGCTCTGGCCCTGGCGGTGGTCGGGAATTATTGACCGCTGATCGCGCTTACTACGTTCGGACTACTGATGGCAATGACAGCAATGATGGTCTGAGCAATACCGCTGGCGGGGCATTTAAAACCATTGACAAAGCATTGGAAACTACTGTTAAGGTAGATGGGAATGGTTACATCATAACGATAAAAATTACAGGGACATTTACTACACAGTTAACTATAAATAAGACTTTTGTAGGTCTATCGTCTTTAATTATAGAAGGAGACATTAATACACCCACTAACGCAACAATAAATGTGTCATCTGGTGATTGTATCAATGTTTCTTGTAGTACGCCAATTTCAATAAAGGGCTTGCGTTTACTGAATTCAAGCTCAAGCGGTAATGGTATTAGTTTGCTTAGAGGATCTATTGAGATTGGTAATATAATTTTTGGCGCAATGGGTACCAGTGCAAGACATATTATGATTACAAATGGCACAGTAAATGTAATTAACAATTATACAATCTCTGGGGGAGCTTTTGAGCATATTCTTTCCCAAGGCGGGGTGTCAGTTTACCAAGCATTATCTAAAGTAATAACAATTACAAATACGCCTTTTTTCTCTGGGCAATTTATTTCTGCTAATACTACAGGTAGTGTAATTGCGTACCTTGTTAATTTTTCAGGTAGCGCAACAGGAAAAAGATATGACGTAGCTACCAATGGCGTAATTAATACTTACGGTGGTGGTGTTAGTTACTTTCCTGGTAACACCAGTGGAACAGAAGCAACTGGGGGGCGCTACGCATAATGCAATTCCTCGACCCAGACCAAACCTATGACATACTCTTTGCCCAAAAAATAAGTGGGCAAGTATTGGGGCTATTGGGTGCCCTAGAAAGCCATGGCATTTTCGGGGATTCCATCTGTTTTATTGACCGCATTGTGCCAAATTCCCTTAATCCATTCCCCTAACTTGTTCACAAATGACTATTGAATTTGACCCTATAAATTTTGAAGTTAAGCCAGCGTTATTTGTCTTAGACAATTGGCAAACTCACGATTTGCTGAGTATGCACCATACAAATTTTTATAGTCCTAGATTCATAGTTAACGGTTGGAACGTAATAGACCGCTATGTTCCCCATGATTTGCCGTGGTGTAATGGCTGGGCAGAAAAGGCTTATGAATTTGCCGAAAAAATATCAGTAGAACGCTATGTAAACTTTGGCAATGTTAGTGCCCCCGCTGGGGTACTACTCCATACTGCTTTTGGTGAAAACCTTGAAGCACTAACCGTGGCACCGCCAATTGTATCTAACCCTCAACCTTTCCCCTTAGAAGAACCAGAAGAAATAGAATTAATCATTGAACCAAAGAAAACGCTATACCTTACTTGGTTGACCATAAGTAAAGAAACAAGTATCCCCGTTGATGCTCCCAACGATAAATTACCTGGAAAAACAGGTGTTAATTCACAAGCATCATTAAGGATTTTTGAAAGAAGGTCTTTTAGTGTTAGCAATCCTACTGACGAAGAAAAAGAATATATCTTTACAGTGCCGATAGATATGGCTAACTTTTCCTTGGTGATAACCAATGGAAGATTAAAGGAAGAGGGAGAATCTAATGATTTTCTTTATTCTGCTATGTCTTCCAGGCTAGCGGCTTGGGTAGAAAGCTTTGATATTAATTTAACTACAATTGTGGGAGCTAGGTTTGGAATGTTAGTGCCCATACCTAGACAAGGTGCTGATGGTCGTTTGTTAGAAGTAAAATTTGCACAGCGTAACAGTGCTTTTCATTATGCAGGATTGTTATTTGCAAACAATAATCCTTGGGGGCAAGTATTGGAATTAGAAGATTTAGGCTTTCCACCACTGCTAAAACCTGAATATGGGTCGATTGCTGAAAAACCAATGCCTAAACAGGTAGACGTAAACAGGAATAAACCTATTGCCTATACAACAGCGAACATTGCAAACCCTATACCACTTCCAAAATATCCTGATGCCAGTTATCCCCCCAGCAAAAGCTTGGCTTTACACCCAGGGACAGGATACGCATTATTTTTAGGCCCCATGGATTTGCATTCAATTACTTATACGCCTTTAGATTCTTATGATTCTCAACAAGACACTGTTAGTTTTGATGAAATAGTAGAATTTTTAGAAAGTGAATTAGAAAGTGAATCTTCTTATTTAGAGGAAATAATGATGACAGATTCCCCAAGAATTAAAGAAATTCATGCGGCATTGGAGGCCGATCGCTATGGAGTCCACCCCAGCGACCCAGAGAAAAAACGATTTAACAACTTGGGGAGATACCTGGAAACTCTGGCCTATGCCACTGGCATCGCTTTCAATGAAGACGGCAAAAACATTCCCCAGCCAGAATCTAACTGGGTTGATGCGGATTACATTGCCACAATTAACGCCAATCAAAGTCTAAGGAACGGGCAATTCGCCGTCCGTGAAGTCAACGACGCTTACGGGCAAAGAATGGTCTGTGATGCTTTGTTTGAAGTTCGGGCCCGGCAAGTTACCACCACCACCGATGAACAAGGTAATTTGCAAGTTGCCAGCACTTCCCCCGGGGGCGCAATGCGGGTTCCTCATATCGGAGGCATTTTTGACACCATTCAGGATGATTTGACCAAGTATTGGGGCGGTGGAGACCTTATGGTTCCCAAGATTGATGGAACTGGGATCGTGTATTACGACAGCATAGGGGAATGTTTGGCAGATTGCCTCTATATGTTGGGTTCCCACTCCAAAAGCATTAACGAGCTACAAAATCAGAGCATAAAATCTGTTTTCTTGTTGCAGGAAATTCTTAGAGCTTTGGGGTTGCCCTGCCACGTTGCCGCAGTTAAGGGAGTCTCCCCTTCTGCTCTTGGGGAAGAGGGGGGAGTGATGCCGTGCCCTGAATTAGACGAAAAATCCCCCACTTTAGCGAGTCTGATCGGGCTAGTTTTAATCAATTTAAGCAGAGTAGTGGGGGCCTCAATTGCTTTTCGAGAAGATAATTCTGCACCATCACCGGAGCCAGGGGCAGAACCTGATCCAGACGTTGGCGGCGCAAGTGCTTAAATTTACAGGTAAAAAACATGGGACTTAATCCTTTTCTTTGGGGCTGGAAACTTGGCAATTCAATTGCTGATTTTTTCACTCCGCAATTAATCACCGCCGACGAAGAGAGGCGGGCCATTGAAGATGCGGAACGGCAAAAAACCAATCAATACCGTCCCCCTAAAGCTTATGTACCAGTGGGAGACACAGAATACCAAGTTCCCTTGCCACCGGCTCCAGTAGCACCCTCCCCAGGGAAGAATTTTTATCCCCCGCCCACCATACGAACAACAGCAACCGTTCAGGAAGCCTATATTCAACCGCAGGCAGGATTTCCAAATTGGTGGCAGTGGCTTCCTGGGCCATGGCTTTACAATCAACTGCGAAAAAAACCAGAAGTACACCAACCAACGGCAGTTAAAGGACTTTTTCAGTTTGGGCGGCTGATGGTAGATAACCATTCTGAAGCTCCCTTGGAAATGCCTGAATGGGATTACATGGTGGAAGCAGGCGAATCTCAAGTGGCCCTTCAGGCTTCTTCTGATGCTTTTGCATGGTGGATAGCAAAAAATGGCGGAGCACCAAATCCAGGGCCTCAAGTTGGGGATTTTTATGATCAAGGCGCATTGCTGTGGGCAGTGGATCTGCGGGCTTATAACCAGGGTGTGGCGTTAATGTACGGCATCCAGGCCCCTGCTGATGCTTTTGCCAATATGTGGATTAGAAGCCGCAATGCTCTTTCTATGATTCCCAGAGGGACAACCTATCAGGCTCTAAATATTAGCCCCATATCTGCTGTTAATCAGCGCAATTATTACGAATGGCAAGCCGAAGTAGATTCCGGAGTGGGCGGGGCTGGATTGGCAACAAGCATTTCTAATTTAATGCAGGGCTTAAAAGATTCAGTCCCTCGGATTGTTTTGGAAAACAGTGGTGGCGGAATTAAGCAGATCCAAAGGGCTCTAGCAACCGACCAATTCCCGTTTTCGGTTCCCATTAGTTTGCTATTGGAGCCAGAAGACATTAAGGGAAAAGCGGATGAAGAAATATACCAACAAATCGAATCTGTCCCCCAATTGCTGTTGTGGCTAACCAAAGCCCTTGACGAATTGATCGGCAAATTTCCCATCACCATGGAGATTGCCGAAAATGACTTGCTAGACATGGATGACGAATTTAAAAAGTGGGAAAGTAGTCCCCCTCCTGGCGTTTCCGATTTGCCCTTCTATCTCCGAAATGACAAAATGGTTAGTTATCGGAGAAGTAACGGATTAATTGTTAAAACCGTTAAGGTTCCAAATTTAGCTGAGGCGATCGCCGAAATATTAGGGATTAATCTAGCAGAGAAAACCACTAACGATTTAGCGGTGGAAATGCTCACTCGTACAATGACCGAAATAGGCAGTACAAAAGCGGTGGCAGTCAACGCTAATGCTTGGATTGAAGCGGTGGCAGATTATCTGGGCTTTGAATCTAAGGATGTGACACAAAACGTTGAGTACACCTACAATCCTTTGTTGCAAACAAAGGAAAGTCAGCCTATTAGTTGGCAACAGCTTCTTAAACCAACGGAAGTGCCCACGGCTATGCCTCAATTTAGCGACAAGTTAACTTTTGAAGCCAAATTTGAGCTAATCAAAGAAATTCATGCCATTGTGAAAGCCGCTTTAACTGAAGGCATTGGAAAAAGCGATGGGCAGATGCTTTCTCGCTTAAAAGATTTTGCCAAGGAAATGGGCATCACGCCCAAAGACCCAGACAAAAATAACGACGGCAATTCAGATCAGCCCAAAGAAAAAGACGATTTTGACCGCTTCCTAGAAGATGTGGAATGGGGATTCATTGGCCAGGGAGCCTGGGCCGCAGAGGGACAAACGAAACCCTATGGGCGAGAATTGGGACAACGCCCACGAATTAAACGATTGGGTTCCCAAACTACAGATTCAGCTTAATTACTTAATTAAATGAGTAGCCTTAACTTGTCCTTAAGCAACTTAAATTCTGGCAAGATTCGCACCCTGGCCACCAGAACCTTAGATGGTATTCGGGCGATCGGCGGCGCAAAAACTCAAAATGAAGACGAAGACGGAAACGTGCTAGTCAGAATTTTCAACAAAGTTAACAAGTTTGGAGCAGGAGTTTCTGGCTTTCTCCTTAATGCCATTGGCGGCGGGCTTCTATGGACATTCACCGGCATTATGACCCAGGTTCAAATGGGGGTGCGATACCTCTGGAACTTTAACTGGAATGCCACTGATGCAGAGTTGGATCAACAGTATGCAACTTACATGACCATGTTAGCGGGAACCCTTGGGGGAACTATTGGAA
>NZ_JADEVV010000110.1 GCF_015207985.1 Synechocystis salina LEGE 00031
TACCCATGTTTTAGATGAGTTGACCAAGCTTTTTAATAAAGTTAATGAGCTAGATCGATTAAGATATTTGGTCAATTCATGGGACATATTCTGCCATTCATCTGCCTAGATTGATGGAAGAGGGATACCACCGCGATCGCCGACTTTCCCCCAAGACAATTTGGGTAATGCGATAATTTACGGCCACCTGGGCAATGGCCCCCACCACATCGTCCGATTCCTGAAGAATGAATTCCCCTTCAAACTCCTGGGTCAGGTGTTGGCAGGTTTCCACATGGAGGGCCTCCAGCTTGGAGAGAAACTGATTGGTGGGAGCCACAAACAAGACGAATAGGCGACCATTCATCTGGCTGGCAATGCGTCCCCCCCGTCGCAATAATTGAATGGAATTGGGATAGGTCGAAATACACACCAAAACCCGTTCGTGGATGGCACAGTGGTTAGTCTGCTGATCATGGCGACTATTCTCTTCAATATTGTTGGCCACTTCCCGCAAAGCCAGTTCCCTCAGGGCCACCAAATTTTGACGCTTAAAAAAGTTTTGCAAGGCTTGGTTAATTTTGTCCGGGGCATAAATTTTGCCCTCCTGCAAACGCTCCTGCAGGGTTTCCGGGGTAATGTCAATCACAATCACCTCATCGGCATCATCCAAAAGGCGATCGGGCACCCGTTCCCGCACCACTACCCCGGAAATTTTATGCACCAGGTCATTCAAGCTTTCCAGATGTTGAATATTAAGGGTGGAATACACGTCAATGCCGGCTCCTAGAATTAGCTCCACATCCTGATAACGTTTTTCCCGATCCGAACCAGGAATATTGGTATGGGCCAACTCGTCCACCAACGCCAACTGCGGCGATCGGGCCAGAATGGCTCCGGTATCGATTTCCAGCAATGATCGCCCTTGTCAAGTCATGGTTCTGAGGGGGACTTGCTCCAGCCCAATGGCTTTCCAACAGGCCAATCACCACATCAAAGCCTTCCTGCTTGAGCTGTTGTCCCTCTTCCAACATGCGATAGGTTTTGCCGACCCCCGGGGCCATGCCAATGAAAATTTTGTGTTTACCCCGCCGGGGAGGGAGGGACGCCGCTGGAGTCAGGGAACTGGATTGACCGGCATGGATCATGGTGATGGGGCAGAGGGGATTTGGAGAAAGCGGAAGGGCCTGCCTTGATCGGTTATCGAAATGCCTTTGATTTAGTAACCGAAGAGCGGTGGATAGATCCATAACCTGACTTACCCTATAAATAGCTGAATCTAAGCTCTGACTAACTATGACCCGTAGGCCCTCATCGTGGTAAACCACTAGAACAGGACTTACGCAAGATAGATGAGGTTAAGGTAGTAGGATGACTTCTTTCACTCGTTTAGATTACTGTCAGTATTTACTGAGTAGCCCAATTAACTACACCCTAACAAACCTTGCCAAGAATCTCGA
>NZ_JADEVV010000023.1 GCF_015207985.1 Synechocystis salina LEGE 00031
AAAACGCTGAGAGAAGAGAACGCGAAACTCGCCGAACTAGAATTGAAACTCGATGCCGTATTGCCGAAATACAGTTCCAGCTTGACCCCTCCGACGGAAACCGACGGGCATTAAGGGAGGCTCTGGCTCTCCTGGCGGAATATGGGGACCTCTTCTCCTAAGGGCGATCGCCAGGAGACCTAGCACTTAAAATAGAATTATCTTTGCCTTGCCCTCGATGTGGTTAAACTTCCTGGCACTATTGCCCGCCACTGTTTTGACGGTGTTATTGATTGCGATCGCCTTTTTGAGGTTCTATGACCAAACCGACTTTGAATTCCTCGGACTCGTTGCCAATCCCCGACAGTGGAGCAATGGATTCACTGTGGCAGCCCTCCTGGCTACATTGGCTAATTTCGGCGTTGAGTGGAACCGTCGAAATCGAGAAACAAACCGCTTGGCTCAAGAAGCACAACGAAGAGCTGAGGAAGAGCAACGAAGAACTGAGGAAGAGCAACGAAGAGTTCGAGAAGAGCAACGCAGAGTGGCTCAAGAAAGAGCAGATGAGTCTCGAAGAACTGAGGAGAGAGAACGCCAGATTGCGCGAACTAGAATCGAAACTCGATGCCGTATTGCCGAGATACAATTCCAGCTTGACCCCTCAGACCGAAATCGAAGACTCTTAAGGGAGGCCTTAGCACTGCTGGCCGAATATGGTGATCTGTTCTCCTAAAGGCGATCGCCTAGGGATCTAGCTCTTAATCTGAAATCATTTTCTACTGTTCTGCTGAGGGTGTGATGGCGGAAGATCCCCTGGTGGCGTGGCATAAAAACGCTTGCACTAACTATTTTTGTGGACTCTTCATTTAGTTTTAGGACAATACTTTGACCAAGTTCAAGCTTCCGGCGGCTAGTTTTAGCGAGGAATTTCAGCGGATTTTTGCTAATACTGGTTGGTTGTTTGCTGATCGCATTTTGAGGATGGGGGTTGGTCTTTTTGTTTTTACTCTGGTGGCCCGCTATTTAGGCGTAGAGCAGTTTGGTATGTACAGTTTTGCCACTGCTTTTGTGGGGCTGTTCTCTACTTTGGCTACCATGGGCCTACCAAGTTTGGTGGTGAAAAGTTTGACCCATGAGCCGGAGCGACAGAATGAAATTTTGGGGACTACTTTTTGCTTACAGTTGCTAGGGGGAATCGGTAGTTTAGTCTTGTCCTTGCTGGCGGTGTTATTATTCCGTAACCATGACCCTTTGACGGTTAGTTTGGTGGCAATTCTGGCTTCGGCAGGTATTTTTCATGCTTTTGACACCATTGATATTTGGTATCAATCCCAAGTTAAGTCGAAGTACACGGTCATTGCTAAAAATACGGCGTTTATTATTTTTGCTGTTGTTAAGCTGACCCTAATTCATTTTCAGGCTCCTTTGTTGGCCTTTGCTGGGGCGACAATTGCGGAGGTGCTGGCCGGGGCGATGGGGCTTGTGATAAGTTACCAAGTACTGGGTTATTCCCTATGGCGATGGCGTTGGGATTTTTCCGTGGCGAGGGAATTGCTCCAGCAAAGTTGGCCTCTAATTTTGTCTGGTTTCACTATTATGATTTACATGAAAACAGACCAAGTGATGTTAGGGGAAATGATAGGGGATGATGCGGTTGGTTTATATTCTGCGGCGACGAGGATTTCGGAAGTTTGGTATTTTATTCCCACTGCCATTGTTTCTTCTGTTGCTCCTAGTATTTACCAAGCTAAAAGGGAAGGTAATGAACTAGCCTATTATCAAAAAATATCTAAACTGCTAAAGTTTTTGAACACAGTTGCGATAATGATTGCCATTCCGATGACTTTTTTGTCTGGAAGTTTAATTGATTTATTATTCGGCCCGGAGTTTTCTGGTTCTTCGGCTATTTTATCAATTCATATTTGGGCGGCTTTATTTGTATTTATGGGAGTGGCTAGTTCTCCATGGTTTATTGCTGAAGATTTAACAAGTTTTTCTTTTTATCGGACTCTTTTGGGAGCAATTGCTAATATGCTGTTGAATTTTTTACTGATTCCTAGATATGCGGGGGAAGGTGCCGCAGTTGCAACAGTTATATCCTATGGAGTGGGCTCAGTTTTTGCTAATGGACTAAGTGTAAAAACAAGAGATTTTTTTTTCTTGCAGGTAAAATCAATCTTTCCAATGTCATGATGATCCAACTAGTTTGTTTGTAAATACAAAGTAAATCTCTTCTAGTTTTTTGTGTATAAAAAATAATAGAATATTCTGTAGGTTTTTATTTAACAGGATTGTTTTTCGCAAGTCCTCCATGTTTATTAATTAGTGAATTTTTAATTAACTTAACTAAAACTAACTGTTATGGGCAATTTTCAAACAAGAAGCATCTGCAAATCCAGATTCAAGGTAAGTTTGTTCGGGATTCTTAAATTTGAATCTAAAAATTTTTTAGGAAGGTTATTGTTCAACCAGAAGCCGAGTTTAAAAAAAACGGAACAAAATTTATTACACTTGGGCTGTGGAAACACTATTCTGGAAGGTTGGACAAATACCGATTTTTTTAGTTTTAATTTATTTTCTAGAAGTAAACCTGATTGGATGTTAGATCTGAGATTTCCTTTGAATTGTCCGGACAATACTTGGGATGGTGTATTTACAGAACATACTCTTGAACATCTATATCCTGATCAAGCGTCAGAATTGCTACAAGAGCTTTATAGAACGATGAAGCCAGGGGCATGGATCAGAATAACAGTTCCGGATTTGCAAAAATATGTTGATTATTACCTTGGAAAGGAAGTTAATGAAAAGTTCAACCAATGGGAAACTGGATGTGAAGCGATACGAACTCTAACCCAGGATTATTTTCATCTATCTTTGTGGGATAGTAATCTTCTAAAAATTTGCTTGCAAGAAGTAGGTTTTGTAAATGTCCAAGAAGTTGATTTTCAACAGGGAAACAACCCAATTCTTTTAAATGATGGTGAAAACCGTTTGTGGGAAACATTATATATGGAGGCTCAAAAACCATTTAATTAAAACAAATAGCAGAATAATGAAAGACAACAGGAAGATTTTGCATAACTAAAGTCAGCTTTTATCAAAGAGTATTGACAGCTATAAATCATAGAAATTTGCCTCAACAAATAGTTGCTACAACTTAAGTTTATTGTTAGATTCTAATTAAACTACTCTTAAAGTATGTATGAATAATAAAAACTTTGAAATGCAAACTCCTGTTTTGTTTCTTGTCTTTAATCGTTTAGGCACCACAAAACAAGTATTTGAAGCTATCCGCCAAGCACAACCTCCAAGGATTTATGTTGCCGCCGATGGCCCAAGGGAAAATCGTGAAGGAGAAGCGGAAAAAGTCCAAGCTGTTCGAGATTATGTTATCAGTAATATTGACTGGGATTGTGAAATAAAAACTCTTTTTCGAGACAAAAACTTAGGTTGTCGAATTGCTGTCAGTGGTGCTATTGACTGGTTTTTTGACAATGAAGAACAGGGAATTATCTTGGAAGATGATTGTTTGCCACATCCAACTTTCTTTCAGTATTGTCAAGATTTGCTTAATTATTACAGGAATGATGAAAGAATTATGGTAATTTCTGGAGATAATTTTCAGTTTGGGCAAAAAAGAGGTAAATATAGTTACTATTTTTCTTGTTATAACCATTGTTGGGGCTGGGCAAGTTGGCGAAGAGCATGGAATTTATATGATCATGACATGAAAAATTGGGAGGATTTACAGGATGGAGATTGGTTACTAAATCTAGGCAATAAAAATTTCCAAAAATATTGGAAGCAAATATTTGAAGTAGCTTACTCTCAGAAAATTGATAGCTGGGCTTATCGTTGGACTTTTACCTGTTGGATACAAAATGGCTTGACAATCTTGCCAAATGTCAACTTGATTAGTAATATTGGATTTAGTCAAGATGGAACTCACACATTATCCCGCAATTCTCCTTTAGCTAATATGGCTATAGAAGAAATAGCATTTCCGTTGAATCATCCTCCTTACGTCATTCGCGATCTGCAAGCAGATAAATACACTCAAAAAAAACATATAAATATTTCTTTATTTAAAAGGGTATTAGTTAAGATAAGATATATTTTTAGAGTAGATAAACTTTAATAAATAATTGTTTGATCTAATCCAAGAAGCCTTCCTTGGCCATGAAAAACATGATTGTAAATATATGTTAAAAAAATGATTAACAAAATCAACAAAATTTTTGATACTCGCATTTTTACTTTTGTTACATTGATAGAATTTTTGAAACTGAGAAAAATACCCCGGCATATTAGCGTTGACACTAAATTTTTCAGTCAAGACTTTAAAATCGTGGATTCTTGTACTTTTTTGGAAGGGATTAGAGAGATTTTTATAGGGCAAATATATGCATTTAATACAAATAATCGACATCCTCTTATTATTGACTGCGGTGCAAATATCGGGTTAGGTAGTATCTATTTCAAGCAATTGTATCCTCAATCTAAAATAATTGCTTTTGAACCTGACCCACAAATATACGAGATATTAAAATTCAACCTCGATTCATTAGGAATGTCGGATGTACAAATTAGCAATACTGCAGTCTGGAATCAGGAATCAAAATTATCCTTTTTTAAAGAAGGAGCATTTTCTGGAAGAATTGCTAAAGTTGGAGATGACAATCTAATAGAAGTAAAAACTACTAGACTAAAAAGTTTACTCGGACAAAAAATTGACTTTCTAAAAATTGATATAGAAGGAGCAGAGTATCCGGTTATTAAAGACTGCCAAGAATTACTAAAAAACGTGGAGCGAATCTTTATTGAATATCATTCGCATTATCAAGAAAAGCAAAATTTACATGATATATTAGCAATCCTTACTGAAGAGGGATTTAGATATCATATTAAAGAAGCATATACGTCTCAAAGGCCCTTTATTGATAGACCTTTAATGTTAAATTTTGATTTACAATTAAATATATTTGCGACTAGAGAAAGATAAAATCTCCTTATTTTTGACATATTAATTATGCAAAAAATAGCTATCGTCATACCTATTTACAAAAAAGAACTTGATGAAAATGAACAAATTTCTTTTCTTCAGTGCATCAAAATATTAAATCGGCACCCTATTATTCTTGTTTGCCCTATCAATTTAGATGTTGTAAAATACAAAGAACTTTATAACAATTACCCAAAAAAAAACAATAGTAGTTCACTTTTTGTTTATCGTTTTTCTGAGCATTTTTTTGATGGTATTTGTGGATACAACAAATTAATGCTCAGTGAGGCTTTTTATGCAAGGTTTCTTGATTATGAGTACATTTTAATTTATCAGTTGGACGCTTTGGTTTTCAAGGATAATTTGCTTGACTGGTGTAGCCAAAATATAGATTATATTGGAGCACCTTGGTTGACTAATTATTGCTATGATAACTGTTATGAAGAAATAAGTGATATTAATTTGCAAGAGAAAAGACAAGAAATTGATTTTATTGGTGTTGGAAATGGCGGATTTTCTCTTAGGAAAATAGATTCTTTTATTTCTGTCTTGCGTTCAAAACAGTTGCAACCTATGAGTTTTCATGATTTTCACTTCCATATCTTTTATGGATTTAAATATTTCTTTATATTAATCATTTTTTTTAAAATGCAAAAATACTTAAAAAAAATTAATTATCTTAAACTATTTTTATTTCTGTATAAGGGAAATGAAGATATATTTTGGGGCTGCTACTCTCGTTTTTTCAATTTATCTTTCTTTGTTCCCGATCCTAACTTAGCTCTTAACTTTGCGTATGAATATGCACCCGAAAAATGCTTTGCTTATAACAAAAATCATTTGCCATTAGGTTGCCATGCGTGGTACAAATACAATAAAGAATTTTGGTTAAATTTAATCTTTCATGAAGAATTATGATATGAAGATTGCGTGTAAAAACTGAAAAGTATCTACACATTCTGACTGTAAAAAAACCAAAAATCTTAAAGGAAATAAACAGTTCAGATTGTTTTATTTAGCTGAATGAAAGATTAAAATTAATATAGCTCCTTAGCCAATCTTTAGCTTGTGGTCACATATTTTCAATTTAATATGCTTCCACCAATTAAATATTAACAAGTATATTTAATGCATCATTAGCATTTTAAATGGTCTCAATTAAGCTTACTCAAAAAAACTTTTAATATCTTCAGAATTTAGCACAAAAATTACTTAGTATTGAAAAATAATGAGCGTTGGCATAAACTATCTCTGAATGCCAGAAAGACTGTTGAAGAAAAATTTACGCTTCAACTTCAGGCTCAAAAGTATTTACATTTGTATCAAGAACTCATCTTTTAAATTCCATTTAAAATTATTAATTATTAATCACATGAGCTTAGCACTTAAAAATATAACAATTCAAATAAAATTTATAATTTCACTGTTAAGCCTTTTTGTAATAACTCTTACAATACCCAGAATATCTACTTTGTTCACGCTTCTTACGCCTTTTATATTGGGAGCTTTTGGTTTTTTAAGTTGGCCTAGAAAAATGTTTCGATCTTGGATAACTATTTTATCAATATTTTCACTTTCTTTATTTTCTGTTATTAATTATTACTTCGTAGTTTACGAATATCAACTCGGGGATATAGGCAATGACAATACTAGGTTTTTTATTACTATATTTGTAATAAATATTTTATATTTACTAGGATTATCTCTTAATTTCAAAAAAATACCTTTTTTCCCTCTGAATATCATCCTGGTAAATACAGCTATCTTTGCCGGTGGAGTTACCTTTGTATTTCTAAGTATAGTTAAATATTTAAGTAGTTCATTTTATTTTGGGCTAGTACAAATCGAAGAAAGAAGTGTTCCAAGTTTTTGGAGTAGCTTAGCAGAGCCAATTAATGGCCCTTCTCTAGATATTTATTCTTATTTAGGGCTGTCTATGTCAGGAACTGTAATCTTTTTCTTGTTCATTTTTTTAAATTTACAAAAGAACGCCAAAGTAAAACAAAATTTTATTAATCAAAGCATTAATATTTTTCTTTTTATAGTCCTCTTATTCTTGACAACACTTTCGTTCTACTCCTCCGTCAGCTTGGGTGCAAGAACGCCAATTTTAGTTTTGGTTTTATCCATTATTAGCTCTCTTATAATTGTTAGCTTTGGTTTCATCAAATCTGAAAATCAGTTGGTTGCACGAATATTAATTTATGTTTTTTTAACTACAGTTTTTTTATTTTTATATGACGTGATAGTAGAATACATTGAATCAATATTTTTTTCCCTTACTGATATTGGTATTGGCTCTCGATTTATTGAGCAAGGAATGGACTCTCTTCGTTATGCTAGTTGGCAGGCGGCAATTAGCTATATGTGGGAATTTCCGTTTGGAGGGAGGCAGATTCCCCTACCTTATGGAGCTTCTTCTCCACACAACATATGGCTCGATCAATTATATGATGCGGGAATCATACCAATGATTTTGCTTATAACATTTCATCTATTACAACTTCCTATTATAATTAATCTATTGGCATCAAAGATATCTTTAACGGTTAGAGTATTCGTTGTTTGTACGTTAATTGCCTTTGGGGTTGCTTTTATGGGCACCCCTGTTTTGCAAGCAAATTATGTTTATTTTGCCGTATCATGCTTTTTTTTCGGATCTCTGACAAGATACATATTTGATGTAGAGAAAATAAACTTTAGTGACAGGCTTAGATGATTTTTATATTTTACCAATACTAAATATTATATTTATATAACATTTGGTTTTTTAAGTAGAATTAGAACCATATTTTTATTTACCTATTTTTACCTTGGGATAGTTTTAAACTCAGAATAATGATATTTCAAAAACAGCTGCAAAACTGCCCTAAAATTAGCGTTGTCACACCTTCTTTTAACCAAAGTAAATATATCGAAAAAACTATCCAATCAGTTCTATTGCAAGAGTACCAAAACATTGAATATATAATCATGGATGGCGGATCTTCGGATGGTAGCGTCGATATCATTAAAAAATATGAATCTAGGCTAAAATACTGGCAATCTCAATCAGATAAAGGTCAAGCAGATGCAATTTCCCAGGGTTTTAAGTTGGCTACAGGGGATATTTTTGCTTGGATCAACTCCGATGATTTTTATTGTCAAAATTCTTTTCAAAAGGTTGCAAAAACTTTTATTAAATATCCTTCATTAGGATTAATTTATGGCGATAGTTTTTTGGTAAACGAACAGGCAGAACTAACACGTGCTCTGATAGCAAGTCCCATGAATTATAAGCAATGGTTATACGGTACGTCAAGTGTATTTCAAGGTTCTGTTTTTTTCTCCAGATTCGCTTATGAATCTGTATGTGGTATTGATTCAACTCTTGAATATGCTATGGAATATAAACTATTTTTTAACATTGCTAAACAGTTCCAAACAGTTCATATTCCCGAATTTCTAGCTTGTTTTAGACAACAACCAAGACAAAAATCAGCCACTATTTCACACATTGGTCTGAGTGAATTTAAAAATATTTTATTAGAGTTAGAAAACCTAAATACAGAAAGTTGGTCATACCGCTCAACCACCCATTTTCTTCGCTTACTGCGTCGTCTAAAATATATTAAGAATGGATGGTTCTTAAATCGATCTCAGTATTCAAAAATTTTTCAAAAAGTGACTACTTTCTAAAAAGCAAAAACGCTATGAATAATTTGAAATTAAGTCTTCTTTATACTAACTATGGACCATACCATTTTGCTCGTCTTGAAGCTTTTCATGAACTTTGTTGCCAAAAAGGCTGGCAAGCTATTGGCGTTGAGTTTGCACGTGTAGAAAGAACCTATGATTGGAGAGCTAATTTTGACAAATTACCCTGTGAGTTTGTGTGTCTCAATCCAGATGGGGTTCTTGAAGAAATCCCTTTTCTTAAGCTAGTTAGACAAGTTTTTACTTGTTTGTACAAGCTTAATCCTGACGTCGTCATAGTTGCTGGATACTTTGACCCAGGAATGCTAGCAGCACTCTTTTGGGCTAAAGTACATCGAAAAAAAGTTATTTGTCTTTCAGAAAGCAAAGATGATGATTTTCTTCGTATTCAGTGGAAAGAGTTTGTCAAAAAAACTATAATTTCTAATTATGATGCCGCATTTGTGGCAGGAAAGCCTCATGCACGCTACTTTCATAAGCTAGGGTTTGATAAAAATGCAATTTTTTGTGGACATAATGCTGTAGACAATAAAGTCTACCATCCAGATGACATCGCAAAGTTACCACATCCATTACTTAATATTTCCTACTTTCTTAGCATTAACCGTTTTGTACCAAAAAAGAATTTAATTACTTTAATAAAAGCTTATGCTAAATACTATGAAACGGTTCCAGAAAATGCTTGGCATTTGGTATTGTGCGGTGATGGTGAGATGCGCTTAGAAATTGAAGCATTAATCGATAAATTGCACTTAACCAATGTGATTCATCTTACCGGCTTTTTGCAGCAACATGATTTACTGCCTTACTTTGCCCATGCCCAAAGCTTTGTCCATGCCAGTACTACCGAACAGTGGGGGTTAGTGGTCAATGAAGCCATGGCTTCTAGTCTACCGGTGTTAGTTTCTAATCGCTGTGGTTGCTTTGAAGACTTGATTATCGAAGGAGTCAATGGTTTTGGGTTTAATCCAGAGAACCAAGAACAACTTACTGAGCTAATGCTAAAAATGAGTTCGGGAGAGATAAATTTAAAAACGATGGGTCAATTGTCTTTAGAACATATTCAAAAATATTCTCCTGATTATTTTGCTCATGGTCTCCAACAAGCCATAGAATACGCTCTCAGTCATTGAATAAATACCTCATGTTATCTAAAGCAGAGTTTAGTCAAAATACCCCCCAATTTTTTATTGATGGCTATTTCCAGAAAAATTTAGTCCAAAATACCATCGCCGTTTATTACTTGATTCTGAATAAGGAGACAAAACCCGACTGCGTTACCTTAGATTAAACCCATGACTTGGTTTGTGGTGCGCCGTCGCCGTCCTTCCTTGGTCCTCGTCATTGCTGGCAGCATTGCCCTAGGTTTGTTGTTAATGTTCTTAGTAGCCAATCGGAATGAACTGTATCTAGGCTCTGACTTTGAAGTAAGAACCGATAATTTGTTCAACTACTTTGGGCTGGCTGAAAATGCCACCAGTCTCAGCAACAATGAGTACGTCTATGGCAGTGGCGCTATTCTCAATGCCAATGCCCGCAACTTCTTCTTTTGGGGTAGACGATACTTTGTCATTGCGTTTATTCGCCCCATTCCCCGCTTTCTTTGGCCGACCAAATATGCTGACTCCGCTGAATGGTTGAATATTCCCAACATTGAAACTGAAAATCTGGGGGTAGGTGAACAAGCCTTGCAAGAAACCTTAGGTTGGGCCGGTGCAAGGGGCGCCGCTCCAGGACTGTTAGCGGATATGTGGATTGAATTCTCTTGGTTCAGTCTTTTTGCCCTTTTTGCTATCGGTTGGCTGTACGGCTGGGCATGGAAAAAGATGGTTAGCCAGGGCAATTTTTGGAATCTACACTTTCTTATTCTTTCTGCCCTCTCTGTTTACATCATTAGCCAGACCCTGGAAGCCATGTTATTTCGGTATTTACTCCTGACCGGAGCAATTTTAATTATTTGGCGTTTGTTAGTGGGGACCTTCCAACCCATCAGGAAAAAAAGCTATTCCCCCAGATATTAACGGCTAAGGGATAATTCGTATGCACGTTGTCATCATTTTCCATAACCTTGGCGGTTACCATATTGCTCGGCTCAGGGCAGCTCAGAAACTCCTAGCCGAAAAACATTTTACCCTCACTGCTATCCAAGAAACAGCCAGCGCCGGTGAACATCCCTGGGGAAGTATCAATCAGAAACTTACCTTTCCTCTCATTACCCTCATACCATCCCCAGAACTTAACCAACTAGGAGAAATTAATCCCCAGTCCCCCATCGCCGCTCAACGTTTACCCCCATACCTAGACAAAATCAAACCAGATATAATCATCATCCCTGGATGGGGCTTTCCCATCGCCAGGGCCGCCCTAACCTGGGCCCATTGACACCAAATTCTTGCAATATTGATGAGCGATAGCAAGTGGGACGACGAACCGAGGCAATGGTGGAAAGAAAAAATTAAGTCTCTGCTCTACGTCAACAAATTCCATGGAGCCCTAGTGGCAGGTAATGCCCACAAAGATTACCTAGTCAGACTAGGTATGAACAAACAATCAATTTTTCTCGGCTATGACGTTGTTGATAACGATTACTTCACCCAACAAACCGAAAAAGCACGGCAACACCCAGTCCATACTCAATCAGGAGAAAATTTTCCTCCCCTAGCTCCCTACTTTATTGCCGTTAGCCGTTTTATCCCCCGCAAAAACTTACTTCTTTTGCTTGATGCTTATCTCAAGTACTATCAAAAAAGTCAGGCCCAAGCTTGGGAGTTAGTGATTTGTGGCAGTGGGATTCAGGAAAATATCATCAGACAATTCATTCAAGCCCACTCCTTGGACTCAGTTGTACATTTACCAGGCTTTATTTCCTACCAAAAAATTCCCCATTGGTATGCTGGCGCTAAAACATTTATCCATCCCGCCCTCCAAGAACAATGGGGCTTAGTGGTCAACGAAGCCATGGCTGCCGGGTTACCAGTGCTGGTTTCTAACCGTTGTGGTTGTTATCCAGACCTAGTGCAAGAGGGAATAAACGGCTTTGGCTTTGACCCCGAAAACACTGCCCAACTTACCAGCCTGATGTTAAGAATTAGTTCTGGCCAAGTTGACCTCATTGCCATGGGCCAGGCTTCCCTAACCCATATTCAAAAATATTCCCCCGACCATTTTGCCCAGGGCCTCCAACAAGCCATCGAATGCGCCCTTAGCCATAGGAACAACCAAAAATGGTTTTAACCACCTATAAGTGGACTAATGAAAAATATCATCAAGCCATAGACAGTGGTATTTTTGCCGATGAATCGGTGGAGCTATTGCGCTTCATGAAATATTGAGCTGTGAACCCCAAAAATAGCCAGCTTTATATCTTTCAGCATTTAGTCGCAGGGAAATGTACAACCGAAAAAAATCTTAAATTTTAGCTCAGTTTCTCCCCCGGAATTTCCTGATCTTGTCTTGCTTATGGAACAACTAATTAACCCCTAATAACATGAAAATTTTAATCGTTATCCCTAGCATTGGTAGCGTTTACGGGGGCCCATCTAAAAGCGTAGTCGAACTAGCCGCAGCTACCGCTAGCCAAGGAATTGACGTTGATTTAGTCACCACCAATGCCAACGGGGATCAAACCCTTGATGTTCCTTGTGGTTCTTGGCTCAAAAATCATTCCTATCGATTGCAATATTTTCCTGCCTGGTTTAAAGGTGACTTGATTTTTAGTTGGCCACTTATCCTTTGGTTAATTAAAAACATAAAAAACTATGACTTAGTTCATACCAATTATGTATTTTCACCTTTGGTTACCATAACTCACTTTATCGCAGGTCATAAAAAAGTCCCCTATGTTGCCACTCCCCATGGCATGCTAGAACCCTGGGCTTTAGCCCATAAAAAAATTAAGAAAAAAATCTTTCTCAATTTACTTGAAAAGGCTAAGCTAAGCCAAGCCAGTGGCATTCAAACCCTGAATAGCTCAGAAGCACAAAATATCGCAAAACTGCGACTAAATGCCCCTTCCTTCATCGCTCCTAACGGCATTTTTGCACCAGATTTTAACCCTTTGCCCCAAGCCGATCTTTTTTTGCAGACATTTCCTGCAACTCAAAACCGCAAATTAATCTTATTTCTGGGCCGGATAGACCCCAAAAAAGGACTAGATTTGCTAGCTCCTGCCTTCGCTCAAATTCATCGACAATTTCCCGAAAGTCATCTGGTCATTGCGGGCCCAGACAACATTGGTTATTTAGCCACAGCCCAAAAAATGTTTCAAGAAGCAGGTTGCCAAAAGGCCGTCAGTTTCACCGGTATGCTCACCGGAAAGTTGAAATACTCGGCGATCGCCGCCGCCAGTGTTTACGTTGCGCCTTCCTACTCCGAAGGTTTTAGCATATCTATCCTCGAAGGCATGGCCAGTGGTCTACCCTGTGTATTCACCGATGCTTGTAACTTCCCAGAAGCGTCAGCAGTGGCCAAAATCATTCCCGTGGGTCAACAAAAACTAGCCGATGCCTTGACCTGGTGTTTGGCTAACCCAGAGGAAGCGCAGCAGATGGGACAGCAAGCCCGTCAATTCATTTTTGAGCACTACACCTGGGATCAAATTGCCACTCAAATGATTACTGTTTACCAATGGATCCTCGGCCAAGGGCCAAAACCCAACTGCGTAACCACTGACTAATCCCTGTTGACCCCAATACAATGGAGTATGCAAGGCTATGAGATGGATTCCGAAAACTTTCCCAGCTATTACAAGAAGTAGACTTTACCGATCTGAAATTTAAGTTTGCCGGACGATTGCCGTATCTGTGGAAAGGAATGTTAGCATCAGCTCGATTGAATTAAGATTTCAGTAAGATTGACGGGGAAAAAATATGCCAATAATCAATTATGAAACCGACTTTTATGCCTGGGCCAGCCAGCAAGCGGAACTGCTGAGACAGAGGCAGACCAATAACTTGGATTGGGCTAATCTGGCAGAAGAAATTGAAACTATGGGTCGTTCAGAAAAACGTCAACTTGCCAGCCTTCTAGAAGTACTAATCATGCATCTACTCAAGTGGCAATATCAACCCAATCTGAGATCTCGCAGTTGGCAGTTGACCATTAAAGAACAACGACTACGGCTAGCTAAATTACTGCAGGAAAATCCCAGTCTCAAACATGGCCTAACAGAAGCAGTCCTGTCCGTTTATCCCCTCTCAGTAATCAGTGCCGAAAGGGAAACGGGCCTGTCTAATTACCCCGAGCATTGTCCCTATACTCCAGAAGAATTACTCAACAACCAATTTTTGCCCCACTAAACAGGGTTGTTTGGCCCAGATTGGCGATCGCCTTTGGAGGTTAAGTTTAAAGTTTCTGGCAAGCGTTAATGTTTTATTAATCTAGGCATTATTTGCCTCTGCACTATGTCGTAACCATTGACCTAGAATAGAAAGTGAAAATTCGTGGAAGATATGTCATGCCAACAGTCCCATCCTCACTCTACGAACAAGATTTTTATAGCTGGTCATTGCACCAAGCCCAGCTCCTACGGGAGAAAAAATTTAATCAGGTTGATTGGGAAAATGTGATCGAGGAAATTGAAGATTTGGGGCGAAGTGAATATCGTGCTTTTGTGTCGGCGATCGAGCAATTAACCTTGCATCTGCTCAAGTGGCAATTTCAGCCTAATCGTCGCTCTGCTAGTTGGAAACACTCCATTGATAAACAACGAATTCAGTTGGAGCGATTATTAGAAGATAATCCTGGCTTGAAACATCGACTGGATGACATGATTGCCAAGGGTTATAAATATGGTCGCAAAGGAGCAATTCAGGAGACAAATTTACCCAAGCCGATTTTTCCAGAGACTTGTCCTTATCACTGGAATCAATTATTAGATGATCAATTTTATCCTGGCTAACAATATATTTTTTCGCCCTTTATCGAAATGCCGTTGCGGCCCTCTTAAGGTTTTATGGCAAGCTCAACACCACCCCCATCCAACTCATCCCCCTCACCATCCTCGAATGGAGTTTCCTGGCATTCACCCTGGGCACAGCGGCTCTCCTTGCCCCTAGCCCAGAAACCAGAACAGCCTTAGCTGATTTCCTCAGTTTTCTGCAGGAATATGGGGAGTGGATGGCGGACTACGCAGTGGATCTCTGTTTGCAGGCTGAAGACCAAAAAATCGGGCAACCTAAGTAATTTTGGCGATCGCCTATAATCTGAATCAGAATTAGGAGGATAAGGATGACTGTTGCCCGACAGCGTGAAATAGTGTATCCCGACAGTGATGGCAAGCCCATGGCAGACAATACCAAACAGTTCCGCTGGATTGTTCTGGTTAAAGAAAACCTAGAGTACCTATTCATTGACCACGAATCAGTTTTTATCGCTGGGGATCTGCTTTGGTATCCCGTTGAAGGTCGGCCTGATATTTGTGTTGCCACGGATGTACTAGTGGCTTTCGGCAGACCAAAAGGCGATCGAGGTTCGTATCGACAGTGGCAGGAAGATCAGATTGCGCCCCAGGTGGTATTCGAGATTTTGTCCCCTGGCAACACCACTAAAGAAATGAGCCGTAAGTTACTGTTTTACAATCACTATGGCGTTGAAGAATACTATATTTATGATCCTGATAGTAATGAGTTAACCGGTCTAGAAAGGCGAGAACCGCAACTCACCCCCATTGAGGTTATGGACGGTTGGATTAGCCCCCGTTTAGGGATTCGTTTTGAACTAAAGCCTTCCACCTTAAATCTATATGACCGTCAGGGCAACATATTTTTAAACCCAGTGCAATTACGGCAGAAAGCAGAACAGGAAGCCCAAAGAGCCCAAAAAGAAAAGTCCAGAGCCGATCGCCTAGCGGCCAAGCTTAGGGAATTGGGGGTCGATCCCGATGGGATAAATTAAGGGGAAAATTGCGGCGATCGCCAGTTAGCTAAAATGAACCCATGGCAAGTTTTCTGGCCTTACTACCCCGGTCCTTGACCACTTTCCTTTTTGCCGTGGCGGCCCTACTGAGGTTTTATGGCAACATCAACACCACCCCCATCCCCCAAATCCCCCTCACCATCCTCGGCTGGAGCTTCCTGGCCTTCGCGTTGGGCACAGCGGCTCTCCTGGTTAATCTCGGCCTTGAGTGGCACGCTGGAAATCGAAGCCGAAACCGAGAGATTGAGAGCGTGTTTGAAAAGTCAGCATAATTGGGAAAAATGGTGAAAAATATAGAATTTTCACCATAATGATACTGAGAGAATTTTACAGCAGCGACATCAGTGATAGCCAGTGGCAATTGGTAGAACCCAATCTCCTCCAAGCGAAAACTGGAGGAAGAAAACGAAAAATCAATCTACGGGAAGTGCTTAATGCCATTTTTTACATACTCAGAGCGGGTTGCGCTTGGCGACTTCTACCCCATGATTTTCCCAAGTGGCGAACAGTCTATGGTTATTTCCGGCAGTGGCAGGAAGACGGTACCTGGAAAAAATTGAGTCACATCCTCAGAAAGAAGATTCGACTTAAAGCCGGAAGGAATGCTAACCCTAGTGCTGGGTGTTTGGACTCACAGTCAGTGAAAAAGGCTGGTGCTGGACAAGAAAGTGGTTATGACGGCAGGAAAAAGGTGAACGGTCGTAAACGTACAATCCTCGTGGATACTATGGGGTTACTTCTAGATGTTGTGGTTCATAGCGCTCATCGCTCAGACCACCAAGGTCTGACTCTACTCGGTACTTGGTTTGCTCCTCTATGGCAGTGTCTGCAATTGATATGGACTGATAGCACTTTTGGGGGAAAGGATTTCACTGCCTGGATTAGTCAGACCTTTGGCTGGAATTTGGAAGTTGTCCGAAAAAAGGATGGACAAAAGGGTTTTGAGGTTTTGCCTCGACGTTGGGTTGTTTAACGTACCTTTGCTTGGTTGGGTCGCTATCGTCGTTTGAGCAAGGATTATGAATATTTACCTACCACCAGTGAGACAATGATTCATGTTGCCATGATACATCTCATGCTCCGAAGGCTTACCTAGAACTTTTCAAACATATTCTGAGACACGAAACCGAGCAGATCAGGAAAGACAACGAGCGGCTAGCTGTGCTCAAATCCAAAATCGATACTTTATTTTACAAACACGGCATCAACTTACCCCCAGCCCGGACACCAGAACAGCCCTAGCTGACTTCCTCAGTTTTCTGCAAGAGTATGGCGAATAAACGGCGAACTACGCAGTGGATCTCTGTTTACACGATGAAGACCAGAAAACCGGGAATTTTTGCCCCTACTCACCTAAAACTGACCAATGGCCTATCCCACTCCCTTATTAGACCAAATACAAAATCAGCATCGCCAACGAAACGAGCAGGAGCGTCTAGCTACCTTGGCGAAAACCGTCGACTGGCTCGAAAAAAACGCTCAGACCTATGGCATCGTTGAAGCCTATCTATTTGGTTCTGTAATCCGTCCCTATGGTTTCACAACCCATTCTGATGTCGATTTGGCTGTTGAGCAAATTGATCCCCAACTATTTTTTCAGGCCATGGCCGATTTATCAGAACAGGTAGAAAGGGAGGTAGACCTTGTAGAATTGTCAAAATGTCATTTCGGAGATCGCCTCCGCCAAAAAGGAATTAAATGGACAGTACCCGACTAGCACTGTTGAAAGCCGATCTTGCTTCTCAGAAAATGTCCATCGACCGGGTATTTACGTTTTTGCAGTCCCGCGCCCAAAACCTTGATCCTGATAATATTGAAAAATTGGAAAGCGTAGCCTATCAAATCCACAATTTCTATGGGTCAGTGGAAGAATTGCTTAAAATAGTTGCTACCCACTTTGAAAACAACATTTCAGATTCTTCAAAATGGCATAGCCTATTACTCAAAAGAATGACCCAACCAGTTCAAGATATTAGACCCTCTTTCTTGTCTATGGAAAGTTATGAACTACTCAATGCACTAAGGGCTTTTAGACACTTTTTTCGCCATGCCTACGGAGTTTCCCTCGATTTTCATCAACTAGAAGCTAATTTAGAGCGAGCTCTTAAACTAAAATCTTTGTTAGATCAAGAAACAGAAAAATTTTTATGTCAGTTGTCTTAGATTCGCCCAATGTGCTCATTATTTATCCTAGGCTTTTTGTAATTAGGTAACAGTGATATTACCTTCAAAAATATGAAAATTTTAGCTTTGTTATTACAGCTAATAGAGATTCGAATTACGAAATGAGTTTACATCAACTCATAAGTCGTTCAGGGTTAGGCGATCGCCGCTATGGGGGAAAGTTCAGGTTTTTCCAGGGCAGATCGCAAAAATCCCATCATACTTATGGCTGAAGGGATAAAATAAGGTATCTCATCAAGAAAGAAAGACCTTAACCATGGTTTTGGCAACCTACAAATGGACTAATAAAAAATATCACCAAGCCATTGATAGCGGTATTTTTAGCAATGAATCAGTTGAGCTACTGCGGGGAGATATTGTTGTCATGGCTCCAGAAAGGGAATCCCATGCCTATTACAATACCGAAGTAGCAGACTATTTCAGAAACTTGTTGCAAAGTAGGGCCAAAATCAGAGACGCCAAACCCATTACCCTACCCAATGACTCCGAGCCACAACCTGACATAGCCATTGTCCATCCCCTGGGGCAAGGGTATTTGCGGCATCACCCCTATCCCGCCAACATTTTCCTGATCATTGAATTTTCCCAAGCTACCCTAAGCAAAGACCTAGGGGAGAAAAAAGATATTTATGCTGAAGCTGGCATCATGGAATACTGGGTTGTCGATATAAAAAACGCCCAACTCACCGTTTTTCGAGATTTATGGAATGGGCAATATCAATCAAAGCAAGCATTAATATCTGGCACTATTTTCCCCCTAGCTTTCCCTGATGTTTCTGTGCCCGTGCAACAGTTAATTCATCCCTGAGACGATCTGCAAACACGGCATCAACTTATCCCTAGCTCAGAAACTAGAACAGCCCTAGCTGATTTCCTCAGTTTTTTGCAAGAATACGGAGGGTAAGTCCATCCAATCCACTTAGTCCCCTTCTTCTGTCATGGTCACCCTCATTGCCTCTCCCCCGGAAACTGACCTCGTCCTGCCTGGGCAGGATCAATTACCCGCCGATGACAACCAAACTATGGAAACCCAACGCCATAAAATGCAAATGGATTTACTGATTGAAGGGTTGGATAGTTGGCTGGAACAACGTCAGGATGGTTATGTTGGGGGGAACATGTTTATCTATTACAGCCAAGCCCAGATTAAATCCCAAGACTTCAAAGGGCCAGACTTCTTTGCTGTTACTGGAGTACTCACAAAAGAACGTAAATCTTGGGTGGTGTGGCAAGAAGAAAAAGCGCCCGATGTGGTCATCGAACTACTTTCCGACAGTACAGCCCAATACGATAAAACGGATAAAAAAATAGTTTATCAAGATAAAATGCGGGTGACTGAGTATTACTGGTACGATCCTTGGAATCCTGATGATTTTGCCGGTTTTAGTCTTAACCATGGTCAATATGAACCGAAATCTTTCAATGAACAAGGCTGGTTAATCAGTGAATCCCTGGGACTGGCATTGCTTCGCTGGCAGGGGAAGTATCGCAATGTAGAAACGGACTGGTTACGCTGGGCCACCCTAGAAGGAGAAATTCTGCCTACAGGCCAGGAATTGGCCCAACAGGAACGGCAACGGGCTGAACAGGAACGGCAACGGGCTGAACAAGAACGGCAACGGGCTGAACAAGAACGGCAACGGGCAGAGCTTCTGGCCAACAAGTTAAGAGAGTTGGGGATTAACCCCCATGATTTGTGAAGGACTGAAAATTACTGCCGATTGGTTCAAAGCGAGGTCATAACCATGGTTACCCTACTGAAATGGACAGTCCCGGACTATCACCAGCTCATTGAACAGGGTTTATTAGAGGGCAAGAAAGTAGAACTTTTAGACGGCAACCTAGTGACCATGGCCCCTGAAGGACCGCTCCATAGCTACACTACCAACACCGTTGCCGACTATCTGCGCCAAAATCTGCACGGACTAGCTTTAGTCAGAGAAGCCCACCCCATCACCCTGAGCCAATCTGAACCGGAACCCGACATTGCCATTGTTCTGCCGCCCCAAGAGCGCTACAAAGAAAAACATCCCCAGGCTGACGATATTTTCTGGTTAATGGAAATTGCCCACAGCACCCAGGCCTACGACCTCAACGACAAAAAACAGATCTACGCCCAGGAAGGCATCCCCGAATATTGGGTGGCAGACCTAACTAACCGCCAACTATTTGTTTTTTGGGCACCGGACAACGGAAATTATCGCTGGCAACAAAGCCACTCCGACGGCATCATTTGTAGCCAGGCCTTTCCTGACATAAAAATATCAGTACAAGAGATGTTGCACTGGTAGCCCCTCGGCAGGTTTCTTGGCCCCACTGCCCCGGTCTTTGACCACACTTGCCATTTTTGCCGTCACCGCCCTACTGGGGTTTCATTTTGTCTGGCGGCGATCGCCACGAATCTGCTCCCGGAAAGCCAACACAGCATCAAACGGTTCTTCCCAAGCCACATAATTAGCCAGTAAAGCCAGATCTAAATCCGGCAATAAATCACTTTGGGCAACTTTTTCATACTGTTGATTGGTCAGGCAATAGACATGAAGTTGGTTATTTTGCCAAAACCAAACCTCTGGAACTGGCAAAACTTGATAAATTTTTAGGGAATCAATGCCGCCGCTGGTGAGTACAACTTCAATCGCCAAGTCTGGAATGTTTTTTCGTTGATTTAAACAATAGGACTTATCCGGCTCGATCCCCCGTTGCATCGATTCAGACTTGAAAGTGGTAGAGCCAAGGGAATAAAAGCGAATACCTTTTTCTTGTAAGTAAGCTTCCAACAGAATGCCCAGATTTTCTTTATAAAATTCATGACGATAACTGGGGGACATAATCTGTAGTGTTGCTCCTAAGTATTTGAACAGAACTGGAGCATTATCGCCCCATAGACTTAGTAGGGCGTTGTAGTCTTGCCAACTAACATCCGCCATAATCACAATCTGCTCCAAATCCCCCATGGCAGGTCGGATCTGGTTAATCAACTGCTGACAATAAGTTAAACCTCGATTGATTAAAGCAGTCATCAGCCTTTTCCACCCAATTTAGTTTTCCCTTGGTTTTCCCATTGTAATGTTCGTCTACGTTCCCTCCCCTAAAATGGCTTGCGCTAGCCTTGACAAAACACATTGCATTCCCCCTTTCTTCCCAATGGCCTACTGAGCGGCCGTAGCCTTTTCCTAAATTCCAAATAACTGCCGTTGTTTTTGGCGATCGCCGTTGAGCCGGTCAGTTTTGGCACTAATTATCACCATGGAACTTAATCAATACAAGCAGGGCGACTACCACCCCGGCGCCTCCCTAGTTAAACAGTTGCTGTGGTATTTCCTCGGGAATTTTTTAGTGCAAACCCCCCTACTACCCATTCCCCTCCTGAAGGTGGCCATCCTGCGGTTATTCGGGGCCAAAATCGGTACAAGAGTTAACATTAAACCCCACGTCAAGATCAAATTTCCCTGGCGTTTAACCGTCGGTAATTACGTTTGGTTGGGGGAAAAATGTTGGATTGATAATCTGGCCGCGGTTAGCATTGAGTCCCATGTGTGTATCTCCCAGGGAGTTTACCTCTGCACTGGCAACCACGATTGGGGTAAACCCAGCTTTGACCTGATCACCAGACCAATCCACATTGCCACAGGCTGTTGGATCGGTGCTAATGCTACCATTGGCCCTGGAGTACGAGTAAACGAAGGAGCGGTTTTAACTTTGGGATCTGTGGCTGTCCAATCTTTGGCGGCTATGACCATTTACTCCGGCAATCCCTGTCAGCCAGTCAAAAAACGGAAACTTACGTGAAACTACCGTAGGGAATAACTAACTTTAATTGTTACTATCCTTGGGGATAAGGTCTAATTATTGATGAAGCTAACAATTCTGAACCAATTCTATCCCCCTGACTATGCGGCCACGGGGCAACTGTTGGAAGAGCTGTCCATCGAACTGTCCAAAAAAGAGCTTGATGTACAAATTTTTGCTGGGCAACCGGGTTACGCCTTTGACCAAGACCTGGCCCCAGCCCAGGAAGTCTGCCAAGGGGTGCTGATCCGTAGAACTAGGACTTCTCGCCTTTGGCCGCAAAGATTACGGGGACGGGCGATCGCCGGAATTTTGTATTGTTTACGCGCCATCATCAAACTGAGATTAAAAAGAAGACTAGGGGATTTGATCCTTGTTACTACGGAGCCCCCCTACCTAATGGTGGTGGCCTACATTTTGCACTTATTATACAAAAAACCTTACATTTGTTTGATTTATGACCTTTACCCCGATGTGGCGGTGAAGTTGGGAGTGGCCAAGGAAAAGGATGCCATTGTCAAATTATGGCGTTGGTTAAATCACTTAACCTGGCAAAAGGCGGAAGCCATTATTGTGCTCAGCGAGGGTATGGCCAAAGTGGTTGCCGACAAGGAACCAGCCCTGGCCGGGAAAATTGAGGTGGTTCATAACTGGGCAGATGGAGTGTTAATCCAACCAAGGGCCAAAACTGACAACTGGTTTGCCCAACGCCATGGCCTAGACCAGACATTTACCGTCCTGTATTCCGGCAACATGGGACGGTGCCATGACCTGGAAACTGTGATGGCAGCAGCCCGCCTCTTGAACCAAGAAGCAGTCCGGTTTGTCTTCATTGGTGCCGGGGCCAAGGCTCCCATCTGTCGAGACTTCGTACAATGCCACCAGTTAACCAATTGTTTATTTTTGCCCTTTCAACCCAAACAGGTTTTGCCCTTTTCCCTCACCGCCTGTGACCTGAGCTTGGTTTCCATTTTGCCCCAGGTGGAAGGCCTGGTGGTGCCAAGTAAATTCTATGGTTGTTTGGCCGCCGGCACGGCGATCGCCGCCATTTGTGCACCCCATTCCTATTTGCGGGGAATCATTGCCGAGGCCCAATGTGGCGCCGCCATTGATAACGGGGACGGGGAAGAGTTGGCCCAATTCATCCTTGAGCTGAAGAATGATCCCCAGCAAGCAACGGCCATGGGACACCGAGGTCGCCGGTATTTTGAAGAAAATTTTACCCTCGATACAATTGTTAATCAGTACCGATCCGTTATTGCCAAAGTTAGTGACCAACAACCTGCCCAGTCTAGAACAAAGAAATCCCATTGCTACCCTGACTCACAACCCCTTTGATCAAATAGCTGCATGCCCCCCTTCGGGAACCCTTTTACCGGATTTTTTCTACCTTATTTTTGGTTGTTTTCACCAAAATGTATTTGTAAACGATTAATTTCAACCCATGGGCGCAAGTTGTTAATGATTGCCAAGCAACCAGATTGCCCTCCGGTTTGCTTGCTTTTGACCCCCAGAGCACGAAACAAATCCGGTTCTTCGCTACAGTGGTGGCAGGAATTTAGGGTTTATCAAGGTGCTGACCAAAATTTTATTGAAGCTCACACTGCCTATCCTTTGCTTTACCCTGGTGGCCTGTGGCGTTCCCCCCAGTGCGGTGCAAGCGGAGTCCCGCTTATTTTTGCCCCTGTCCTTAGAATTTTTAGATAGCTACGCCCTACCAAAGCAGTCAGTACAAGACTTACCTGTTGGGGGCATCTCCGACCTCAGCTACGATCGCCAACAGGATCTTTACTACGCCATCACCGATGATCGGCGATCGCCCCGGTTTTACACCATGCGCCTGACCGTGGCCGATGGGGAAGATGGCATAGGCATTACCAAAGCAGAAGTGGTGGCCATGACCAAGCTCAGGAGCAGCGAGGGCGAAACCTACGGCCGGCAATTGTTAGACCCAGAGGGCATTGCCCTGTCCCCCCGCCACACCTTATTCGTCAGCAGTGAAGGGGTTTTATCTAACCAAAGTCCCCCCTTAATTGCAGAATTTGACCAGGAAACGGCCCAGGAGTTGGGACAATTACCCCTGCCCAGTCGATTTTTACCCCAAACCGATCCCCCCCAGGGCATCCGGGATAACTTTGGTTTTGAAGCCCTGACCATTGCGGCCACCAGCACCCTAGCAGACGATCCTTTTCGTCTTTTCACCGCCACTGAAAGCGTTTTAGCCCAGGATTTTGACCCGGACAATCCCCCCCCGCAGATTCCCCTACGCTGGTTGCATTACGTGATTAATTCCGTGGGCCCCCCCGTTTTGGTCAGCGAAAACCTTTACCCCCTGGAGCCGGCCCCGGTGGGTACCCTACTCCACGGCCTGAGCGCCATGGTAGCCCTACCCAGGGAAGGTTATTTCCTCACCCTAGAACGAACCTTTGGACTGAACGGGTTCCAGGGCAAAATTTTCCAAACAGTCAACGCCAATGCCACCGACACCAGCCGCATCGCCAGCTTCCGCCCCGGCACCAACACCATTAACCCCATGCGCAAACAACTATTGCTCGATCTGGAGGATTTAGGCATCGAGTTGGACAATCTGGAAGGGCTCACCCTGGGGCCCCGGTTACCGGACGGTGGCAGCAGTTTGATTGCCATCAGCGACGATAACTTTAGTGAAGATCAAACCACGCAAATCCTACTTTTCCGTTTGCAGGGGGTTTAACAACGGAGCTAAATGGTCAATAACCGGCTCCCTACCCCCAGTGAGGTGGTGGGCTAGTTTTTGCGCCAGGGGGGGCACATAGACCAGGGGATGGGTAAAGCCCGTGAATAGCACCAACCCCGGTAAATTGGGCATTTCCCCGACCAGGGGTAGGGTTTGGGCACTAAAGGCCACTAGGCAATGGTGGGCCGTGACCGGCAGGGAGGCCAGGCGGGGCAGAATGGGGGCGATCGCCGTTTGTAACTGTTGTTGGGCCCAGGCGAGGTCAGGGCGGTAATGGGGGGAGGTGACCAGTTGACTAATTTGACCGATGAACAATCTGCCATCGAAAAATTGCACTGCCCCCGGTTCCAAAACAGTGGCGACGCAATGGTCGTTGGGCTGATGCCAATCCAAGGTTGGAGCTAGGGCTTCCAAATTTGGGCGTTGCTGTAAATCCGCCGGCATAATCACACAACGGAGCTTTTCCTTGCTGGGGGCGGTTTGCAGAACAGCGGCGTGGGTGAAATAAAGGGGAAAATTAAGCCCTGGCCCCGGTAGCAGAGCACGGCTTTGGCCTCCCCCCGCCAAAATCACTTTAGGGGCAAAAAAATTTCCCGCCCCGGTGGAGACCCCCTGCACACGGTTTTGCTTGGTGATTAATGCTTGGACTGTGGCGATGCGTACTATGCCCCCCTGGCGGATAAAGGCTTGCAGATAGGCGTTAACGGTTTTGCCGCCGTGGACATGGCCCTGGGGCACCACAAACCCGCCCCCAATGCCATCGGGATTGAGTTGGGGTTCAATGGCGATCGCCGTTAAACGGTCCACCCGTTGGGGCCGAATTAAACAATGGTCAAACTGCTTGGCTAGGACCTGGGCATCGTCTCCGGGGCGGAGATAGAGCAATAGCTCCAGTTCACGATATTCCGTTTCTCCCCCCAGTTCCTGGCTCAAATGGGTCCAGCGGTACCGACTTTCATGGCACAACTGCCGCTGCAAGGGAGTGGCCCCAGCCCAATAGATGATGCCACCATAGCTCAAGGCCGTGGCGTTGGCCGGCTGACGATGCTTTTCGAGTAACAGTACCCGTTGCCCTTGGTTTTGTAATTCATAGGCGATCGCCGCTCCGGTAATGCCGGCCCCGACTACAATGGCATCGAAATTTTCCATTAACCTTGATTAACAATTTGGCCCAAGGCGGCAAAACCAGGTACTTTCCCCGCCGAAGCAGAACCATCTTTTTCAGAAACAATGACCGCACTGATCTGATCGCTCATAATGGCCACCTTTTTCTCGGTCTGCTTTTCACAGGTCAGTTCCAACAGTTGGGGGCGATCGCCTTGCATGGCAGTAACAATAGTCTGATAGAGGGTTTCCGCCGCATCCTTTTCCTTCCGCTGTACGGACACGGGCATGGGGGAATATTTAAGGGTCAAATCAACGCTAATCATGGGGAAACCGTAAACGGGAAGTGGTGAAACAGTCTTGCGACTCCTCTTAACTAGGTTATAGTTTTTTGGGCAAGAGGGGGGGAACCAAGCAGTTCCTACTAGTCCCCATGGGAAACCTGGTGCCAAGGGGGCAACTGAATTAAATCTTCTAGGTTGGCTTGCATGGTCTGGCAAATCTGGTCCAAAGGTAGATCGTTGGCATCGTGACCAAAGGGGTTTTCAATTTCCACCCCAATTTCTTCAATGCCGAAGACAGTGAAGGCGATAATGCCCACCACAAAAGCGGTGGCCCAATGGAGGGTGTTCACCATCTGGAAAGGGGTGATGAAGCAATAGAGAAAAATTAGCTGGCGCAAATGGATGGCGTAGGCCAGGGGAATGGGGGTTTTTAAAATGCGCTCGCAACTACCCAACACATCCACCATGGTATCCACCAAACGCAGCATGGCGGTGAGCTGATAGGGATTGATATTGTTCTGGTCGTATTCCTGTTGCAGATAATTACTGATCCAAAAGGCAATTTCCAGGGGCGGATTATGCAAATCCTCCAGCTTGCGGTAACCGGATTCGGGCAACAGGGCCCAGATTTCTTCATTGAGGGGTTCAGATCGCAGGTGCAACTTGGTGGCTACAGCAAAGGCCACCAGTAGGTGGAGAATTTTAATTTTGTCTTGGTGGGCTTGGGGAGTGGGTTCCGCCACTGAAACCCAGATGGTGCGGGAAAGGTTACGGATGGTATTAACTAAAGTGCCCCAGGCTTTCCTGCCTTCCCAAAAGCGTTCGTAGGCGGTGTTGGTGCGAAAAACCAAGAGCAGTCCCAAAACAATGCTGGGCACAATGCTTTCCTGCAGGGGAATGGAAAATTCATATCCCCAACCATCCACCAGGGTCACCCCCAGGGAAAAGGCCATACACACCAGCACCCGGGGGGCGATCGCCGGAATGACGGAACCCTGCCAACGCAGGAGCATATCTGTCCAGATGCGGGGCGGACGGGATGGATGGTGGCGGAAAACGCCCAGGAATTTGCTCAAATTTTACTGCTTCCCCATCTCAGATACACATTACCAACCCTGGGGAATGATGCCCCCGGTTATCCCTGGACCAATTCCATTTCCTGGGGAATTAAACTTAACATCTTGGCGATCGCCGTTTCCAAATCGTTATGCCAATAGACGAGGCTGTTGTCGTACATCTGCTGGAGATGGCCCAAATCCCCCTGGCTAAACCGGATCACCACCGGTAGCACTTCCCCTGTGTAGGTTTGCCGTTGGGGAGCCCGTTGGCGCTGGGGCAAACTAGGACCCGTCCCCCGCAAACTGCGGTCTTCGCTGGAGGGGTTGGGGGGCAGGGGCAAAAAAGCCCGCAAATCCTCTGCCAAGGCCGGGGTGGCCGCTTCCCTGGTGGCCAGATTAACAAAAATACCTTTGAGGTTGGGGGCCTGGCTGAGGTGATCAAAGGCCAGTTCCAGTTGTTTCCCTAGGGCCATGCCACTGCGACTTTCATCCAACAAATAGGCGCCGGTAATGCCCAAGGACTGGAGCAAGTCCCACGTACTCAGGGCCAGCCCTTCACTGTTGCAAATTAGGCCAATTTGTCCCTGGGCCAAGTCCCCTGGTAGCCAACTATGCCCCGTCCATTGCTCCGAGCCCCAATTAAGTAAATCCGGATGCCGGTTGATCGCCGTATCGTTAACGGTAATTTTGCCATCCAGGGCCATCACCTCCCCGTCAGCGCTAATGCCCAGGGGATTAATTTCAATTACATCCAAGTCGTAGGTGACGAATAACTCATACATTTTTTCGATGATGGCGCTCACCGTGGTCACCAGGGGCCCCGTTAAGCCCATTTTCACCGCCAGTCGCCGGGCCAAGTAGGGGGAAAAATTCGTCCGCAGGGAAACACTCTGCATTTGCTCCAACAGGCTGTCCACATCAATGCCCCCTTCACTGGAACCCATCAACACCGGGCATTGCCTTTGGTAGTCCAGCACGATCGCCAAAAATAATTCCGACTGGGCATCGTAGCGGGCCTCGGCCAAAATCACCTCTGGGTACTCGTCCGCAATGGGTAAATGGAAAATGGCGGAAGCGGCGGCAATGGCATCAATGGTATTTTCCACAAACCTGACCCCGCCGGCCTTACCCCTACCCCCCGCCCGTACCTGGGATTTGAGCACCATGGGATAGGGAATTTGCAGACGTTTGAGGGCAGTGGTATTTTGAATGGTTTGGGAGGGCAAAATGGGAATGCCCACCTGTTGGAATAGTTCCTTGGCTTGGTATTCTAACAAATCCATAAATTATCCCTAAAATTTACTCCTGGGCCGCCTACGGCTCCCCACTATGGCTAATTTCTTCCACTAGCTCCGGGGATCGCCGCTCGGAAAAGCCCCAGGCAAACAGTAGCCCAATCATGGTAATCATCAACAATTCCGGTGGCACTAGCTCGGGGTTAATGACTCTGAGCAGCAGCCGCAGACCCACCAAACCCACCGTGATAAAACCAGCATCCTTGAGGTGGGTAAAAATGTCTAACCAACGGATAAATAAACCCGCTAAAAACCGGAGGGCAATGACCCCAATGGTGCCCCCCGCAATGATCAGCCACAATTGATCCGCCACGGCGATCGCCGTAGTGACGCTATCGAGGGAAAAGGCTAAATCAGTGAAGGCAATGAGGGGGATGGCTTGCCAAAAGGAACTAAACTCAAAAGTCTTGTGGTGATTGTCCCCTTCATCGGGGGAGAGGAAGTAACTGCCCACCAACCAGAGTAAATATAAGGCCCCAGCCAACTCAAACTGCCAATATTGCAACACAAAGGAAGCGGTGACAATGAGCAGAATCCTGAGCACATAGGCAATCACTAACCCCGCATTCAAAGCCCGCCGTTGCTGGGCCGGATTGGGTAAACCCTGGGCGATGGTGGCTAGGGCAATGGCATTATCCGCCGATAGCACTGCCTCCAGGGCAATTAACACTAGCAACATCAATGGGGTTTTGACGGCAACGGCAAAGGACGAGTTGAACAGTAAATCTAGGTCAAACATGGGCACAGGGGGAGGGGGAGGCCTGCAGAGACAGACCGGAAAAAACCAAGGCAAGCAAGGTTCAGTTCCAGCCATTCCATCTTCCTTTATTATTAGGGGCTTTGGTGATGGGCCGCTACCCCTTGTCATTGGCGATCGCCGTTGATCCCCATTAAATTCCTTCAGGGTAAAAATCCGTCCCAGGGGAAGTCTCAGCGCTGCCCCCATGGTCTGCAGGGGGAGGGGAGGAAACCGACGGCGGATCCTGGAGGAGGGATTTCACTTGGTCCACCACAGTGCTGAGTTTGCCCTCGTTTAATAGGCCATTGAGCAGGGTGAGGCCACTGGTGGAAAGCAGTAATTTGTTAATGTCCCCGGTGTTACTGCCATTGCCATTGGCCCCATTCAATCCAGGGAAGGAATAAATGCGGGATTCCCCCAAGACCCCAGGTTGGGGCGCCAATGCCTTGATCAGATCCGGCAGTTGGGTGACCAGTTCCGGCCAGATGGTTTTCAATAACTCAGCGCTGCGGTTGGCATTACTCAGGCTGTTTTGGGCTGCGATGATGGCCCTCTGTCCCTCCGCTTCGGCCATGGCTTTGTGACGGTTGGCATCGGCCAGGGTACGGATAGATTCCGCTTCCAATTCCGCCGCTTGCCTAGCACTTTCTGCCTGACGCCGCCGCCGAAACACGTCAATTTCCACCACGTTTTGTTCCGCAATGCGATGTTGCTGGGCATCCTGTTGGGCCACAATCACCGCCAATTTTTGGGAGCGTTCCGCCGCTTCCACTTCCTGGGCCGTAATGACGCCGGATTCCGCCTCGGCCCGCAGAGCTTCCGCCTCCAACCGTTCCTTTTGTTTATTGGCAATGGCGATCGCCGCTGTTTGTTCAGTAATTTGGGTTTTTTGTTCCGCTAGGGCAATTTCTGCCTTGGCCTGTAGTTGGGAAGCTTCAATGGTTTTCTGCCGTTGGATTTCCGCCACTTCCGCTTCCTGTTTTTGCAACGCCTGGGCCACCTTTAATTCCTTATTCCGTTCCTCCAGGGCGATCGCCGAAGCAATTTGACTATTTTGAATGGCCAATTCTTTTTGAATCCGTTCTTCCTCCACTGCCTGTTCCTGGAGAATTTTATTCCGTTCCTTTTTCGCCTCTTCCCGGTCCTTGGCCTCTTGGATTTCCCTTTGCTGTTGTGCTTCTTGGGATTCTAATTCCTTCCTTTGGGCTAACTTTAATAGTTCAATTTCTTTTTGTTGGGTAATATTGGCATCTTCCTGCTCCCGCTTGATGGCTAAACTTTTTTTCTCCGCTTCCAATTCCCCTTGTTCAATGGCTACCCTGGTGGTCAATTCCACCTCCCGTTTTTGTTGAATCGACCGCTGGATGGTTTCCGTCCTCAGCCGCACCCCCTGGGCATCGAAAAAGTTATTTTCATCGTAGGTATCACTTTCTTCAATTTCGGAAATGGCAATGTTATTGAGGGTTAAACCAACTTTGCGTAAATCCCCTTGAATTAAGTTCAACACCTCATCGGCAAAGCCCAATTTATCCGAATCTAATTCAGCGAGTTTTTTCTTTTTCGCCGCCGCCCGGATGGCGTCATCAGCCCGTTTTTCCAGGGCATCTTTGATATCTGCTTCAGAAATTTGTCCCTTTTTCGAGAGCCTGGCCGCCGCCGTTAAAATTTCGTTGCGGTTGGGGGTAATGCAGACGTAAAAAGTCACCCGCATATTGGCCCGCATGTAGTCCTGGGTCCGCACGGCCAAATTCCCCGCCCGCACCACGTCAATGGAAATTTCCCGCAGGGACACCCTGGTAATTTCGTGGAAACCGGGAATGACAATACAGCCCCCGTGGAGAATCACCATTTGCTCTTTTTTGAAAACGCCACCGGTTCTGACCAAAGCTTCGTTATTGGGGGCAATGACGTAAAAACGGGTGTAGAGAAAGATGGTTACTAAAATCAAAAAGATGACGGAGATAATCACCACCGGAAAGACCAACAGAGGTGATAAACCACCGAGGGCAGAATCATTGTTGTTGAACGTTTGGTTGGGATCCTGGGCAATGATTAATTCTCCAGAAGTTGGGCGAGTTTCCACCGTGGCAATTAGGGTTGCGCCGTTGGCTGGTAGGGTGGGCAAAGTCTGGAGAAATTCAAACCAAAATTTACTGTGCATGATATGCCTCCGGGGGGCAAAAATAGCAGTTGTGCAACGTTAAGCATTGGTTAACCAAAATTTGGCAATGTAACCCAAAGCCTTAACCCCATCTCGCCAATTGATTTTCTTTCCTTCGGCAAAGGTACGGCCATAATAGGCCACCCCCACTTCATAAATTCGCCATCGCCTTGGCGATCGGGTTACCTTCATTGTAAATTCAACTTCAAAACCAAAATCACTACAGGTTAAGCGCAGGTCTTCCAAAATTTCCCGCCGAAACATTTTGTAACAAACTTCAATGTCACTGAGGTTAATATTACAGACCAAATCAATCAAACTGGTGATCAATTTATTGCCTAAATAATGATGGAAATAGAGCACCCGATGGGGATTGCCATAGAAGCGGGAACCGTACACCACATCGGCCCAACCGCCATCGACTAACTTCCACATGGGTTCCCAATCCTCGGGGTCGTATTCCAAATCCGCATCTTGGATAATCAACACATCCCCAGTGGCCGCCGCAAAGGCTGTTCTCAAAGCGCCTCCCTTACCCTGGTTCTGGCGATGGAAAATCACTTTCACTTCCCACTCCGTTGCCATCACAAAGCTATACCCCTGGCGATCGCCATTGGTTTCCGCCGATGGGGCCAGGGGAAAACATTGGAACTGACCGGCTAAATTGAGGTTAGCCAGAACAGGATGCTGTTCCGGATCGCCAAAGGTATCCACCAACCATGCTCTCGTACCATCCTTAGAACCATCGTCCACCATGACAATTTCCTTCGGTACTTCCGGCAACACCATGGTGATTTTTTTCAGGATCTTTTCAATGGTTTGAATTTCGTTGTAAATTGGGATGATGACCGAAAGCTTCATGGGAACAGGGAAAAGAAAAAGGCTAAATGTTGAGAGACAAATGAGATTGCCTTTAGAGTTATATCATTTTGGGAGGAGAGATAATACTCCATTAACTCTTGTTCAGATGTTCAGAAACTTCCGCCGGACAATTATCGCCATTTAACTAGCATGGTGCAGAAAAATCATCAATAGGACAAAGAATAATGAATGATTTATTGACAAGACCCATGATAAATGACTGGATTATAGCAACATGGGATCAATATATTCAGCAATTAGACGATTTAAAGGATCAGTGCCTAAAGAGTTACTATTATCAAGGACATATGAGGGTTGAAATGTCCCCTGTCAGCTTTGATCATGGTCAGGATCACGTAATGATCATTTTTGCAGTGAATTTATTCATTGCCCTCAGGCAAATTCCTGCAACAGGTTTAGATACCACTACTTTTCGTAAAAGCGGGGTGCGTGAATGTCAACCGGATGTGGCCTATTATTTAGGGGAAAATTCTAGGGCAATTCCGTCGGGAACAGGCATTGTTAATCTGGATCAATATCCTGCCCCGAACTTAGTCGTGGAAATTTCCCGTTCCTCTTTATTGGATGATTTGGGAATAAAGAGGTCTTTATATGAGGATTTGGGGGTGAGAGAATATTGGATAGTAGATGTTCAAAAGCCCCAATTATTTGCTTATTCAGTAGCCAATCAGGGCAGTCAAAAAATTACAACTTCTCAAGTTTTGCCTGGGTTAGAAATGGGAATTTTAGAGGAGGTTTTACAACGCAGCCGTCAGACCAATCAGGCGGAGGTGGGACATTGGTTACTAGAGCGATTTCAACAAGATTAAGGCTAATCAATAATGTTTGGGGTGGAGCTAAGAGGATTTTTTGTGCAACTCTCCACTGCCATTTATTTACAACTTAATGGACAATTAAAGTCATGGGATTTTTGCAGATTGTGCTAAATTTTGCTTACTAGAGGAAACTGGACCGAATAATGCAATTTATTGATCAGGCAGAGATAGAAGTACAGGGCGGCAAAGGCGGCGATGGCATGGTGTCCTTTCGGCGGGAAAAGTATGTGCCAGCGGGGGGACCTTCCGGCGGCAATGGGGGACGGGGCGGCTCGGTGATTTTTGAAGCGGATGCCAATCTACAAACCTTGTTAGATTTTCGCTATGCGAGAATTTTTAAGGCCGATGACGGCAAACGGGGCGGCTCCAGCAATTGCACCGGGGCTAACGGTAAAGATGTGGTGGTGCAAGTTCCCTGTGGCACCATGGTTTACGACTTGGAGCAGGACTGCCTGCTGGGGGATTTGGTCAGCCCTGGGCAACGGCTTTGTGTGGCGGCGGGGGGCAAAGGTGGTTTGGGCAATCAGCATTTCCTTAGTAACCGTAACCGGGCCCCAGAGTATGCTCTGCCGGGATTGGAAGGGGAACAGCGACAACTGCGGCTTGAGCTCAAACTGCTGGCGGAAGTGGGCATTATCGGTTTGCCCAATGCGGGGAAATCCACCCTCATTGCTGCCCTATCGGCGGCTCGCCCTAAAATTGCCGATTATCCCTTTACGACCCTGGTGCCCAATTTGGGGGTGGTGCGAAAACCGACGGGGGATGGCACCGTTTTTGCTGATATTCCAGGGCTAATTGAAGGGGCGGCGGCGGGCATTGGCCTGGGGCACGAATTTCTGCGCCATATTGAACGGACTCGTTTACTGCTCCATGTGTTGGATGTGACCGCTGGGGACCCGATCGCCGATTTTCGAGTCATAGAACAGGAGTTGGCCGCCTATGGCCGGGGACTGATGGAAAAACCCCAAATCATTGCCCTGAATAAAATTGATGCCCTGGACGAAGAAATGATCAGGGAAATTGAAGCGGAATTACAACGATTCAGCGATGCCCCCTGTTTGCACATTTCGGCGGCCACCCGTAGAGGCTTGGATGACTTGATGCAACTGGTGTGGCAATGGCTCGATGAAATGGCCGCGGCGGACGCAGAAGCCCAAAGGTTACTGGAGCTGGAATTACAGGCCCAGGCGGAACTGAATAACCCTTTCAACTCTGACGTACCCATTGACGGGGTAACTTACTCAAGCTAAAAGGGAAAGAAAGGTAAAGAATTGTAAACCTAGTTGATTATCCGAGAAAATTCCATGAGTGAAGAACTACAACCGAACCAAACCCCCGTGCAGGAAGACCCCAAATTTGGCTTCAACAACTATGCAGAAAAGCTGAATGGCCGGGCCGCCATGGTGGGATTTCTACTCATTTTGGTGATTGAATATTTCACTAACCAGGGGGTTCTGGCCTGGTTGGGACTACGGTAATCGGTTGGGACAATTGACCCATATCTACGGCTACCATGATTGATGCACCAAACTAAATCGACTTAATTTACCGCCCAAAAGTTAAAAATTAGTTAAAAATTGTCCTTCATGCCCCGGAGCTTGCCAAATACCCGCGCTGGCTCCGTCAGTCCCATCCGAGCTTGAATAGTTGGATCGTCCCACCGCAGAAATGGATTGGTGCTTTTTTCTGTGCCTAACCAAGACGGTACGGTGGCCTGTCCCCGTTGGCGATCGCCTTGCACTGTTTGGAATCGTTCCTGGAGGTCGCCATTGTCGGGGTCAACGGTGAGGGCAAATTTGAGATTACCTAGGGTATATTCGTGGGCGCACCACAGCCGGGTTTGATCCGGTAATTGTCGTAATTTGCCAATGGATTGCACCATCTGGGCCGGAGTCCCTTCAAATAAACGGCCACAGCCTCCGGCAAAAATGGTATCACCGCAAAATAAATCCCCTGTAGTTGCCCCGGTTCCAGGAGCAAAGTAATAGGCAATATGGGCCCTGGTGTGTCCGGGGACAAAATAGACTGTTGCTTCCCTGCCAGCAAACTTCAGGCGATCGCCATCTTGGAGAAAAGTCGTTTGGCCGGGAATGCGCCCTTCGTCTCCTGCCCCGCCGTAAATTTCCAGGTTTGGATATTGGGCTAATAATTCCCGGTTGGCCCCCACATGGTCCCAGTGATGATGGGTGTTGTAAATGGCGACTAAATCAGCCCCCAATTTTTGTAGGTATTCCAATACAGGTTTAGCTACCGCTGGATCTACCACTGCGGCCTGATGCTTCTGGCGATCGTGGAGTAGGAAAACATAGTTATCTGCCAGGACGGGTAGGCGATGAATATCCATATAACTTGGGGTTTGCGGACTGAATGGTTATGCCCATCCTAACCGTGCCAAGGCTAACCAAAATTACAATTCCCAAGCCACCACTTTACCCTTGAGGCTGTGACCCCACCAAGGACTGTTATAGGCAGAAGTTTGCAAAGCCCCCCTCTGTAAAGTCCAAGGCAGACCGGGATCAAACAAAATTCGCGGCGGATTAACCAAGGATAGGCCCAAGCATTGCCGGGGATTGGTGCTCAAGGCCCGCCACAGTTCAGTGGAGGTTACGAGACCCTTTTCCACTAACCCTTGCCACAAACAGGGCAAAACCAATTCGTAGCCGATCGCCCCGGGGGGAGTTTCCGCAAAGGTCTGGGTTTTTTCTTCATAGGTAAAGGCTTGGTGGTCCACCGCAATGGCATCAATGACACCGTTTTTAATCCCGTCAATCAGCGCTAAGCGATCGCCTTCGTTGCCTAGGGGAGGGTCAAAGCGCAAATTAGGATCATAGTGGGGTGTGTGGGGCGGTAAACCATGGGCGATCGCCCCGTTACTGAGCAAAAGATGGTGCCAATTGACGCTGGCAGTGAAGTTTAACCCCTGACTTTTGGCTTGGGCAATTAGTGCGACTCCCCGAGCAGTGGAAATACGCATCAGATGTACGGGGGTCGGATAATGGGGCAACAATTCCAGCAAACTGGCGATCGCCGCCGCTTCGGACATCACCGGATCCGGTGGCAACCCCAATTGAATGGCCAACGGCCCTTCCCGCATCACCCCATTACCCCGCAGGGAACTATGGAGGGGAACCAGAGCTAAAGGTTTACCGGCCATGGCTCCATATTCCAAAGCCCGCTGTAATAGGCGCCAATCTGCAATGGCCCCCCCATCGCTAAAACCAATGACTCCGGCTTGGCTTAATTCTCCCCACTCAGTTAACTGTTTACCTTGGTTGCCTTGGGTGACGCTTCCCCACCAGTGGCATTGGACTGTGGCCCCATCTTCCCCCTGCTCCTGAGGATGGGCATTTATCCCTGCCATCTGATTTAACCGTTGCTCCAACCACTGCAAAGTTTGGGGTCGGTCCAGGGGGGGATCCATGGTGGGCAAAATGGCAACGTCCCTAAAGCCGCCGGCGATCGCCGTTTGCAGTAATTGGCTGAGGGTTTCCCGGTCTTCGTGGCCAGGCTCACCGCTGTAGCTATACAGATCTGCCAGACTGGGGGCCAAGAGTAAATTCTCTCCGGGGATCACCACCGCATCCGTTGGTATGGGGTAAGAATCATCCTCTACGGCCACAATGGCCTTGCCCCGTACCATCACCGTCACCCGTGTTTCTCTGCCCTGTATGGGATCTAGGCAACGAACCTGGGGTCGACATTGCGTTTCCATTTAACCTTTTAACCTCGGGGGAACGACGCCACAAAAATCCCCCTAAAATCCTAGCAAAGTTGGGCAACCTTTCCGGATTCTGGGGGTTAACTGTACTTTTTATGCTTGGTCAATCAAGGGCTAGTCTTCAAAGGCGATCTCCACCCCTTTTTCTGTTTGACCATGTTCAACAATATCGAGCCCCACTTTTTCCTGGGACGGTTTTACCCTTAACATGCCCCAAAGGTCTAGTAGGTAGAAAAGGAAAAACATGGTGATGAAGGCCCAAAAGGGGATCACCAAGGAGCCAACGATCTGGGCACTGAGTTTATGTTCAACGTTGGTGCTAAAAATGCCCACGGCAATACCGCCCCAAATGCCGCATAAACCGTGCACAGGCCAAGCCCCTACCCCGTCGTCAATGCGTAGACGGTCCAACAGCTTCGTGCCCAGCACTGACAAAACGCCTGCCACCACCCCAATGGCGATCGCCGACCAGTTACTAACGGTGTCACAACTGGCGGTAATGCCCACCAGACCGCCCAAAATGCCATTGAGGGTCACCAGTAAGTTGGCTTTATGTTTAGCTTCCGTAATCCAGTCGAAGGCGAGGGCTGCCAATCCTCCCGCCGCTGCGGACAGGGTGGTGTTCACCGCAATTAACATGGTGGTATTGGTGTTTAGAGCCCCCACAAAGGCCAATTGACTACCGGGATTAAAGCCATACCAGCCCACCCAGAGAATAAACACCCCCAGGGAACTGGAAGTAATCCCCTGGTAACCTAGACTGTTAATTTTGTTGCCCTCAAAACGGCCAATGCGGGGCCCCATTACCACCACGGCGGCCAGGGCAGCAAATCCCCCCACCGCGTGCACCAGAATGGAACCGGCAAAATCATGGAATCCCAATTGGTCAAGCCAGCCTCCCCCCCACTTCCAGTGGCCACTGATGGGATAGACCAACCCGGTAATGACAGCGGAGTAAATTAGGTAGGCTTTGAAATACATCCTCCCCATTACCGCCCCGGAGACAATGGTGGCCGCCGTGGCCGCAAAGGCTGCTTGGAACAACCAATCCACTTGGGGGCTGAGGCCTTCAACGTTGTTTGGGGTGTTGGCAATGCCAAAGCCACTCCAGCCAAAAAAGCCACCCAACACTGGGGTTTCTCCGTACATTAGACTGTAACCAAAGAGGAAGTAAAGTAATACTCCCACACAAACATCAAAAGTGTTCTTAAAGAGCACATTAACTGTATTTTTGTGGGAAGACAGTCCCGCCTCCAACATGGCAAAGCCAGCCTGCATGAACAGTACTAAAACCGCTGCGGCCAGTAAGAATAGATTATTAACTGCATAGGTAACTTCTGCAATGGAAATGGTTTCTGTTTGGGCCTGGGCCACCCCGACAAATAAAAATGCCAGCATAGCGCCCAGGGCATAACGGGCAAGGGGAAAAATTTTGAGTTTCATTGCCTGTACTAAATCAACTCCCTGGAAAAAGTGAGATTTTTCTTAAGATTGCATCTTAGGAGGGAATGAATTGTTCACCACCAACTTTTGTCACCGTTTGCCCACAATTTATAAAATCAGGAAAAGCAGTACGCCGATGATATTTGGGTTCCACTCTAGTGAGTAGGGGGAAGTACACGCTAAACTGGGAAGGAGAGGAATTGATCCTCTTCTGCAAAGCTTGCATTGGCAGGAACGCTCTATGGGACCAGCTTCCCTCCTGGTGGTAGATGACGATCCCGATAATTTTGATGTTATTGATGCCCTCCTAGCGGATCGGGGTTATGAGCTTAACTACGCCGACAGTGGCCAACAGGCCATTGACAGTCTGGACACCTTTCAGCCAGACCTCTTGTTGCTCGACGTTATGATGCCGGGGCTGAGTGGCATTGAGGTTTGCCGAGCGGTCCGTGCTTCGGCTCGGTGGCGTGCCCTGCCAATAATTATGGTTACGGCCCTAGACAGTAAACTCAGTTTGGCCAATTGTTTGGCGGCGGGGGCCGATGATTTTATTTCCAAGCCTTTGAATGGTTTGGAATTGCAGGCCCGTATCCAGGCCATGTTGCGCCTGAAGCACCAGTACGATGCTCTAGGGAATTTACTGCAACAACGGGAATCGATGGTGCACATGATTGTCCATGATTTGCGTAACCCCCTCACCAATTTGATTTTGGGGATACAAATTTTGCAGAGGGGCCATTATGATCCTCCCTTGCCCACGGAAAAGCTCGGTCGCCTGCTTCATGCCGGGCAACAAATTCAGCATTTAGTGGACGATATGTTGGTGGTGTCCAAACAGGAGCATGGCAAAATTCGCCTGGACTATCAAGAAGTGGACCTGTTGGCATTGGTTGCAACTGTGCTGGATGATTACGAGGCGATCGCCAGCCAAAAGCAATTGACCCTAGTAAGGGAATGGGAAGACAGACCCCTGGTTGCCAAAATAGACCCCCCCATTTTCCAGCGCATTATCAGCAATTTGCTCAGCAATGCGATTAAGTTTTCCCCTACGGGTGGCAAAGTAGAGGTGGCGATCGTCACGGAGGACAAGAATAAAATCACCATCTGCTTCATTGACCAAGGGCCAGGCATTAGGGACGAACTTAAACTAAAAATTTTTGAGCCCTACGAGGTGGGCACCATCATGCCCAACATTGCCCAAATTGGCTTGGGTCTGGCATTCTGTAAGATGATGAGCGAAGCCCATGGCGGTGCCATCACAGTGCAAGATAATCAACCCAAGGGAGCCATTCTTTCCCTGACATTGCCCCAACATCCTCCGGTGCCGATCGGTTGGGTGCCCCATGGCCAATGGGGGGAAGCGGCGGTCGATAACAGTAAAGAAGGGGGCCACAGGATTACCAAGGTCAACTCCGACCAAGGGCCGGTGGGTTTAGAGTAGATTCACAATTCGACAAACACTAGCAACTATGCCAGCGGAGGGCAGATTTTATTATGTTTAAGCATTGCCTCATTTGTACAGATTTTTCCGATGGACTGCAACGACTAGCGGGCTTTGTGGAAGAACTTTCCCTCTGTGGCATCAGTAAGCTAATTTTTCTCCACACCGTTTCTGTCTGGGAAGATGAGCACCTGGCCAATGTGGATGAAAGTAAGCTCAAGGAAGCCAAAATTTATCTGGAATCCCTAGTGGGTCAGGTGCCGGCAGGGGTGGAAGTGAAGGTGGAAGTATCCTCCGTGCGATACCTAGACTTGGTGAACCAGTTGGTGGAAAGGGAAGCCATTGATGTGATTATTAATGGCATGCCGGTGCGGAGCAATTTGGAATCAAAGCTTTTCGGTAGCCACACCCTTTCCTTGGCCAAGTCCACTAAGGTGCCGGTGATGATCCTACGGCCGCAATTGATCACCACCTACACGGTGGAAGAAATGGCTTTGCGCTGTCAACATCTCTGGCGAAATTTACTGGTGCCCTATGATGCCAGTTCCGCTGGTAACTATCTGGTGGAAAGGTTAAAAACTTCCTTAGAAAAGGCCCCTCCTGGCAAAGTACAGTCCTGTTATTTTCTCTCTATTTTGGAAGATGGTATCCGTCGTCCGGAACTGATGGAAAATCGTCGTCAGGAAGCTGAGGAAAAATTGGCCATGCTGAAACAGGAATTTAGCTCCCTAGTGCCGGATATTGTCACAGAAGTACGCCATGGTAACCCTGTGCAGGAAATTCTCGACACTGCCTTTGTCAATGATATTACGGCGATCGCCGTGGCTAGTCACCGGACTACGTTGTTAGATTGGACGGTACCCAGTTTGACGGATAACATTTTGAACCGCAGTTGGTTTCCCCTCCTGTTTTTCTCTCCCAAAGGTTAACAGTAATTAGAGAAAAACAAAGTCTAGCCAGCTAAATTTTCCTACACACAAATACGAAAAAAAATCCCCACCTCGGCAAAACGAAAGTGGGGATATTACTTGTGGGAAAACTGAGGGATTAAATTGCAGTTGCTCCATTCAGGTCTACACCGAAAATATTAGCTTGGGCGATCGCCTCGGGAGATCCGGCGGCAAAAACGCTGGAGGAAAGCCAATTCCAATCGGAACTAGAGTTCCAAATACCAATTTGGTTAGTGTCGAGGTTTTGCCACAGCACTTGATTGATACCCTGTACGGTTTCCCCCGCTAGGGCCTGCCAGTTGCCCAGGTTATTCTCAAAGACTTCCCCTAGGTATTTAATTGGGGTTGTTAAGCCATCCCCGGTTTGGGCGTAGTAATTACCCAGGATGCCTTCCAACAGACTAACATTGCCCTTGGTTTCCACATTTGTCAGGCGATCGCCTAACAGTCCATCTTCATTAAGGTCAATTTGGAAGGTAACTTCCGCTGCAAGGGTTTTGAAAGAATTAGTGGGCCAGGTTTGAGAAGACAACCAGTTCCAGTTGGCATCAGCATTCCACAGCCCAAATTGGTCAGTGTCAGAATTTTGCCAGAGGACTTGATTCATTCCGTCCACAGTTTCCGCCTCCAGGATTTGCCAATTACCAAAGGTGCCGGCTACCAAGGGCTGATCTTCGTACTTCAGGCTCACTTCCATGCCATTGGGCAGTTCAACAAAGAACAAACCATCTTTAGCCACAGTCCCAATCTCGTTGGCGATGGGATCAATTACCGTATCTTCCCGGAAAGCTAGATTTTGAATGCGGGTATCAAATGCCGGGGCGGTGTCCGCTTGGTTGAAAGCAGTGGCGGGGGTATTGAAGTTGGCCGCCAAGTATTCGGCCAGGGCATCCTGTTCAGAGCCATCGGGCGCAAAGGTGGCTAAGCCGGTACGGGGAGCATCGGAAGCTAAGTTCAAATTAACTAAGTTAGCAGATTCGCCACTGGGGAAGGGATAACCATCGCCACCGCCAGCGAGGAAGCCCAGGGTAACCATGCGGAAGGTTCGGCTGGGATCTCCCACCAATTGACCATCTTTAACCACCACATCTAGGTCTTTGCCGGTTTCATCTTCGATCGCCAGGGAAATAACCCGACTGCCGGGGGCCCGGTTGAGGTCAAAACTGAAAGCAAAACCACTAACTTGGGGAAAACGACCCTGTTGGTTACTGCCATCGCTGGCCGCTATGCCGTGTTCCACTAGGGCCAATAATTCAGCGGCGGTTACGGTAATTAGACTTAGTCCATTGTTGAAACTAAGGGCATTGGCAATGTCCGTTTCGGAAATCCCTCCTTCGGGTTTAACCACGTTACCATCGGCATCAATAACCGCTTCGTTGGGCAGTCGCTCCGGCATCCCAGTTCCCCCGGCGGGGACCACAACTCGACCAATGTCATCCCGGATGCCGCCGCCATTTTTAAGGGAGATAACCACGGTGGGATCTAGTTGTTTGGCGATCGCCAGGTTGGCATCAGCGGTGAGGTTACCCAGATTGGTTTCCTGTTGGCGGACTGCGGGTCGCAGACCTTCGAGGTAAACATTGGATAACCCAAAGACATTACTTTCTTTGGCGACAATGACTGTACGCAATTGGTCCACAATGGCTTGGATTTCTTGATCCACCAAGCCCGCTGCATTCAGATCCGCCACCCCTTGGGCATCGGTGGCATAAACTCCACTAATCAGAGGGTCATAGCTTTCGGGAATAATGACCCCCTCCGCATCAAAGTCAATTACGAGGCGGCCGACATATTTATAATTGCCGTCGGTATTAACCACTGCCACAGGGTTACCATCGGCCCCGGTTTTGATGATGGGGTAAATTCCCTGGGCCGTATCCCCCGCCCGCAGGCGATCGTTTTCATCCACCAAGCGGGTATTGGAACCACCGGCCACAATGATGTCCACATGGCTGAGACGGGAAGCCAATTCCTGCTCAATCGCAATCTGTTGCATATGGGCCAGCAAAACAACTTTGTTCAGCCCCGGATTGGCCAACAATAAGGCATCCACATCCGCTTGGATAATGGCAGCGAGGGCATCCAACTCTGCCGCCGTGGGAGTGCCACCAAAGGGACTGGGCAAAACCCCCACATCGCCGGGGCTAGAAATTGTCCTCAGGGTTGGGGTGGTGGCCCCCACAATGCCAATTTTTTCCCCGTTGACAGTGATGACAGTGCTGGCAGCAATTTTGCCAGGGATGGTACTGGCTTCCTGGCCATCCGCTGTGAGCAAAGGGGTTAGATTGCCATCGGTGCTGAAGTCTAGATTACTGCTGAGGTAGGGAAAGTTTGCTCCGGGGAAGTTATCCGCCGGGTCTCCCCCAATCAAGTCGGCGATCAACGCAGTGCCTAGGTCAAATTCGTGGTTGCCAAAGGCGATCGCCTGGAAGCCCAACTCGTTTTGAATCAGAATATCCGCCCGACCTACACCCCCAAATACATCCTGGGAAGCACTGAAGAACAGACCAGGAATATAGGCATCCCCAGAAGAGAGAATGAGATTATTGGTAAAACCGGCAATACCATCGTTGTCAATGTCCTGTTGTAGTAGGGCATTGAGCACAGCGGAGAACCGGGGCGCATCATCCAACGCAGGGACTCCCCCTTCCTGGTCAGAGGCATGGAATAACTGCAACTTGAAGGGCTGGGGGGTAGGGACATTAACCTCAAAAATGGCAGTGGTTTGACTCACTTCATTGCTCACCACCAACAACGGCTTGCCGTTGGGACTGTCGGCGGCATCGATGAAAATTAACCCTTCTGGGCCGGAATCGGTCAAATTAGACTCCGGATCAACAGTGAAATCCCGGGGGTTAATGTACTGAATAAACTCGGGGACCTGGGGGTTGGTTACGTCATAAACCATGACGCCGCCAATGCGTTCTAGTCCCACAAAGGCATAGGTACGGCCGTCGATGGTGCCCACCGTTACCCCTTCCGGCTCAGGCCCCTTATTATCACTGCGGTTATCGAAACTATTGTTGCTGTTGCTGGCATTGAAAAAATCCGGTATGGATTCAGCGACAATCCGTTCAAAATCTTCGCCACTGTCGTACACCAAATTACCGTTGCTATCCCAAATGGAGAAAGAACGGGCACCAAAAACATAGAGTTCATCAAAATCCCCGTCCCCATCAATGTCCCCAAATTTGGTGGTTACTGTCAGACGACCAAGGTTGGCATCTGCCTGTAACTCTGCGGCATTGGGAAATGCAGTTGGGTCTAGAATTAAATCCTTAACGCGAGCTTCTTCCAGAAAAATATCCCCTTCTCCATCAAACGGAGAGGGAAAAATATCATCGTCAGAAGGGCGGTTGCGGGCATCCCCTTCGTTGGCAGTGATGTAGTAGGTCTGGCCACCGACGGTAAAGGAAGCAATGCTGTCGGGCATATACATGCCGAAAATGGGCCAATTCTGAATATTGATCCCCCCATCCCGATCGCTCGCATCCAAGCCATTACCAGGCAAGCTGTGGTCCTTGAACCCCAGGGGCAAAATTGCTTCCACTGTGGCACTGGCAATGTCAACCACCGCAATGGCGTTATTTTCTTGCAGGGTGACCCAGGCTTTGTCTCCGTTGAAGGCAATATATTCTGGCTCCAGATCTTCCGCTACGGTGCTATTCCGGACAAAATTACCATTTTCATCAAAAATCTGACCAAAAAGTCTCACCCCAGCGGCCAGTAAGTCGGCTTTTTGGGCATTAAAACTATCAAAAGTGGCAGTCTGGGCAACTAAATTGACAAACCCGTTACTGATATCCACAATGCTCACTGAACCCACAGGATCCACCGTGTAGCCTTCGTTTGGTTCCCCTTCATTGGCAGTTAAAACCTTGGTGCCATCGGGGCTAAAGGTGACCATATCGGGTAAAAAGCCCACCAGCACTTTGCCCAGGAAATTACCAGTGGCTGTATCGAAAAACTGTATTTGACCCGCTTCCTGATTGTTCAAATCATCCCGAATGGCCAAGGATACGGCCACAATCCCTGCGCTGGGAGTACCGGCTTTACCCACCGCCACACTGTTGGGTGCAGGGCTAAAACCGGGGGGTAGGCCATCGAAATCCAGCGCCAAATCCCCCAGTTTAGTGGGGTTGATGGGATTGGTTAAATCTAAAATTTCGATCACGGAGCCCGCCACCACAAATAGGCGCTTAGTGCTGGGGTCAAAGGCCGGAATTTCTGCCCCATTACTGCTGGCAAAGCCACCAATTTTGCTTATCAAACTAACGCCGTTGTTAATGGTCATAATTGCTTCGGGAATTTCTCAATCAGGAAAAATGGAGGAAAATTTTGGACTTGGGTTGGCGATCGCCGACGGACAGCAAAATTCCCCATCAGCGGCGAGCTTCCACTAGTCCCCGCTACAGTTTTTCACAGACAAATTAAGAAAAACTTATGATTAGGCTATGAAAAGGTTAAGCAAAACAATTAGTTCTGAGTAAAGGTTGAGGAAAATCCGCCATTGTCAACGGGGAACGAAAAAGCTAAGCTCAAGGGCGGCGCATTGCCCTGCCAATTTGGAGCCAATTCCTCGGCAATATCGATAATTCTGAAAAATCCTTAAACTATCTATGCAACAACGTGGCGTGACAATCTGGTTAACGGGACTGAGTGGAGCAGGCAAAACCACCATCACCCAGGCGTTAGAGAAAAAATTACGGGATAGTGGTTACCGTCTAGAAGTCCTAGATGGAGACGTGGTGCGCACCAATTTGACCAAGGGTCTGGGTTTTAGTAAGGAAGACCGGGATACCAACATTCGCCGCATCGGTTTTGTTTCCCATTTGCTTACCCGCAACGGCGTTATTGTGCTAGTTTCTGCCATTTCCCCCTACGAAGCCATCCGCCAGGAAGTGAAACAGACCATTGGTGACTTTTTAGAAGTGTTTGTTAATGCGCCCTTGGCCGTTTGTGAACAACGGGACGTTAAGGGTTTATATGCCAAAGCCCGCAGTGGGGAAATTAAAGGCTTCACCGGCATTGATGACCCCTATGAACCCCCCAGCAATCCCGATGTGGAATGCCGCACCGATCTAGAAGAACTGGATGAAAGCGTCAACAAGATCTGGCAAAAGTTGGTCGATTTACAATACATCGAAGGTTGAACCAATTGGCCATTACTTGGGGAACAGGGGACTGGGAATCGGTTGGCAATAATCAATTTTTTCCTGAAGCAGGGGCCCGTTGCCAAGATGGACTCCCTAATTGTGCTGGCCAAGCTCCCACAGCCCTAGGGGAAATGTGTTGATGGGTTCCGGTGGCAAGGCAATCTTTCTAGGTGGGGGATTCCTTGCGCTAGGATTAACTTTGGTTAATATCGATCGCCAGGGGATTAGGTCTGATTAACCAGACTAGTCCCCCATAAAGTTGAATAATTTCCTAGTCGCAAATCTTGCAATGGAGGCAATGAATAGCAGTGAATCCCATTGAGTTGATTCAAAAGGGCGGCGTGGCCATGTGGCCCCTGATTCTCTTATCGGTGTTGTCCGTCAGTACGATCATCGAAAGGTTGTGGTTTTGGGGGCAAATTCTCCTCAAAAGTTCCCAGACTGCTTCCCGCATTTTGGACACGGCGGCCCGGGATTGGGACACGGCCATTCGGGTAGCCCAGGATAATCGGCGTTTCCCCATTGCTAAATATCTGTTGGCACCGTTGCGCTTGCCCCACCCAGACCCGGAGGTTTTTCACCTGGCCCTGGAGTCGGCGGCCGATGACCAACTGGCCCTCATGCGGCGGGGGGACAAAATCCTGGAAGCGATCATTGCCCTTGCGCCCCTGTTAGGTTTGTTAGGAACGGTGTTGGGCCTAATCCAGTCCCTCAGTTCCATCCAAATTAGTGATTTGGGTACTGCTTCCACCGCTGGGGTTACCCTGGGGATTGGGGAGTCCTTGATTTCCACGGCGACGGGGTTAATCGTGGCGATCGTCAGCTTGGCTTTTTATCGACTCTTTCAGGGTTTATGGTTCAACCAAATGCGGGTGTTTCGCAAGGCCGGCAGTGAACTGGAGGTGCTCTATCGTCAACGTTGGTTTGAGGAAGAAATGGCCTACGACGAAGGCATAACCCCCACCTCGGAAGCGGAAAGCATGCCCCAGGAATCCTACTAGTTTTCTTTGCTGGAGTTGTATCCTTTCCCCATGGAGGTTGCACAACTTAGTTTCGGTTCCCATTTTGCAGTCGTTAGTATGGTTACGGAGTTCCCCCACCGTTGTGAATCTGTAATAAAAGCCTGTTCTGCCCCTCTCCCCTTTCTCTAAAATCCCCATGGCATCTTCCCCTAAAGTTCCCCGGTCTACCCGTCGGCTCCAGGCCTTGCACCATCCCACCAGGCCCCTTTCCCTCTGGCAAGATAGTCAACATGACCAGGGGGAAGTGCGCATTGAGATTATTCCTTTAATTGATGTAATTTTCTGTATTCTCACTTTCTTCATCCTGGGGGCGGTGGGGCTATCCCGGCAACAGGCGATTAGTTTGGACCTGCCCAGGGCCAGCACCGGGGCCCCGCAGATGCGGGAAATGTTTATGGTGAGCCTGGATGATCTGGGGCAACTGTATGTGGAAAAACAGCCAGTGAGCCAGGAGCAGATGGTCAGTGCCCTGCAAAATTACCACCAATACAATCCCAGCGGTTTGATTGTGCTGCATGCTTCCCGCAATGCTAGTTATAACGATGTGGTGCAGTTACTAGATATTCTCCGCACCGTAGGTGGCGATCGGGTGGCCCTGGCTACCTTACCCGGCGATGGCCAAACTCCCCCAGGCATGAGTCCCAATGGTTTTAATGATCCCAACTTGGGAATGCCGGGCATGACTCCGGGCAATGCTTTCCCCAATAGTCCCACCCCTGGAATGCCCAATTTCAATAATCTAAATCCTGGTGGTTCCGGTGCAGGCACCCCTAATTTTAGTAATACTCCCCTGCCCGGTATGCCCGATGCCAATGGCAATATTTCCCCCAACCCCGGCATGAATCCCGGTTTTCCCGGTGGAGGCACCATGAACCCCGCCCCCAACTCCCAGTCCCCCAATTTACCTGGGATGGGTAACACTACCCCCAATGCCCCCCAACAGTAATTGGTTGAAACTGCATTGCCCATGATTTCGGCTCGACAATTGGCCTTTTTAGTTCTGCGGGAAATCGATCGCCGGGATAGTTACACTGATGTGGCCATTGACCGGGCTTTGCAAAAACATTCATTGTCTCCTCCCGATCGCCGTTTATGTACGGAATTGGTCTATGGAGTGATGCGCCGGCAGAGAACTTTGGATTGCTTGATAGAATCCCTTGGCGATCGCCCGATTAGTAAACAACCCCCGGATTTAAGGCGGATTGTGCATCTGGGGCTATATCAATTGGGTTATCTGGATCAGATTCCAGCTTCGGCGGCGGTCAATACCAGTGTAGATTTGGCTAAGGCCAATGGTTTGAAGGGGTTGAGCAAAGTTGTTAACGGTATGTTGCGCCGTTACCAACGGGGGCAGGAAGGGGGAGAAGGAGTTTTAGGCCAGGAAAAAATCAGTTTAGGAGAAAAATATAGTTTCCCCGATTGGTTGATGGATTTATTTGTACAAACCTGGGGCCAGGAAGAAACAGAAGCTTTATGTGCTTATTTCAATCGCAACCCCTCTTTGGATATCCGTATAAATCCCTTGCAAACCAGTCGGGAAGCAGTAGCCCAGATGTTGGAGTCCATGAATATTACCGCCACCGCCATGGCCGGTTTACCCCAGGGATTAAGGTTGACAGGAAAAACCGGGGCCATCACCCAACTGCCAGGTTTTGCAGAAGGTCTCTGGACTGTGCAGGATGCCAGTGCCCAATGGGTGGCCCAAATCCTCAATCCCCAACCGGGGGAAACTATTTTTGATGTTTGTGCAGCCCCCGGCGGTAAAACTACCCACATAGCTGAGTTGATGGGAGACCGGGGACAAATTTATGCCGGCGATCGCCATGGTTGGCGCTTACAAAAGTTGGCCGTTACCCAACAAAGATTAGGACTAACCAGCATCAAAACCTGGGAGGGGGATTTGATTCAACCGGGGACAAAACCTCCCATGGAGTTGGTAGACCGGGCGTTACTGGATGTACCCTGCTCCGGGCTAGGAACTCTGCATCGCAATCCGGATCTACGTTGGCGACAAAATCCAGATACCATTGCCACCCTTTTACCCCTGCAACAATCTCTGTTAACGGCGATCGTCCCTTTGGTGAAATCCGGCGGCACTCTGGTTTATTCCACCTGCACCTTGAACCCAGCGGAAAATGAAGCTCAGATTCAACAATTTTTGCAAGACCATGAAGATTGGCGGCCGGAAAACTTTACCTGGATTAGCCCATCGGGAGATTCCCAAGCTATTACTGACGGTATGCTGACTATTCTTCCCCACCAACATCAGCAAGACGGATTTTTCATCGCAAATTTAAAGAAAGCTTAACAATCCTAACGGCGATCGGCCCTTCCCCCCACAATAGGAATAGTGAATCAAAATTCTGGTTAGGGGGTTAATGTCCTAAAAACAATACATGGGACTTATTGCTTGACCGGAAACTTTAGCTGAGTTAACTGTACCATTCCATCCCTGGGGGGTAATGCGCCATGACGAAAACCGCTAAAACTAAACAACTACTCAAAATTCTGATTGGGGCCGCCTGGCTAGATGGGGTAATCCAAGTGGAAGAAAGGCAATATCTACGACGCTTAGCAGCGGAATATGAAGTAGAAAATGATCCGGAATTACAGGCCCTTTTATCAGAACTAAAATCCGTGGAAGCGCCCCAATGCTATGCCTGGGTGAATGAATATTTGGGGGATTATCCCAGTGAAGAGGAATATTCCGAATTGCTAGAAGCATTGAGTGGCCTGCTCTACAGCGACGGCGATATTCAAACCCAAGAAGCCCAGTTACTAGCTTCCCTGCAGGAATCCGATCCTGGCCATGGTCCCCCCAAATCATCCCTGGATAAATTTCTCGGCAAGGTTCAGCGGCTTTACCGTCGTGCCCTCCAAAAAGCTAGCTAAATTTTTGCAACTCTGGGATTTTCGGGAGAAAACATGATGACTTGGATGACGATCCCAAGCTTGGTTCTGGGGTTGGGAGTTTTGGTGGTGGGGGCAGAAATATTAGTTAAAGGGGCTTCCCGCATTGCCCTAATGTTCGGCATTTCCCCTTTGATCATTGGCCTCACCATTGTGGCCTATGGCACCAGTGCTCCGGAGTTAGTGGTGAGTTTGCAGGCGGTCTTTGCCGGCCAGGCCGATATTTCTATCGGTAATGTGGTGGGTAGTAATATCTTCAACATTTTGCTGATTTTGGGTGTCTGTGCCACCATTACTCCCCTGGTGGTGGCCCAACAACTGATTCGCTTAGACGTACCTATTTTAATTGCCGTCTCCGCCCTCTTAATGTTCTTTGCCCAGGATGGTCGAGTTAACCGTTTGGATGGATCAATTTTTGTCCTGGGGGCAATTCTCTACACCACTTTTTTGATTTTCCAGAGTCGGCGGGAAAAAAATCCGGAAATTGCCGAAGAATATGCCCAGGAGTTTGGCGAACCTGTGCCCAAAACTGGCCAGCAAATTATCAGGCAGGCTGCTTACATTGGGGCAGGCATGGGGCTATTGATCCTTGGTTCCCGTTGGTTAGTGGAAAGCTCCGTGGACATTGCCCGGGCTCTGGGCATTAGTGAGTTGGTCATTGGGCTGACTTTAGTTTCCTTGGGCACATCTCTGCCGGAGTTAGCTACTTCCGTGGTGGCCAGTTATCGGGGGGAGCGGGACATTGCCGTGGGTAATGTGGTCGGCAGTAATATTTTTAACATTCTGGCGGTGCTGGGTTTTGCAGCTAGCCTTTCCCCCACGGGGCTGGCCATTGCCCCGGCGGTGATTAAATTTGATTTACCTGTGATGTTTGCAGTGGCGGTGATCTGTTTGCCGGTTTTTCTGACCGGAAGACTAATTTCCCGTTGGGAGGGAATCCTCTTTTTGGGCTATTACTTCTCCTATGCCACCTATTTAGTGTTAAGTGCCACTAGCAACGAAAATCTCTCCCTCTTCACCGATATCATCCTGTTTATTGTCATTCCAGCAACGGCGATCGCCTTGGGGCTGTCCATTATTCCTAATCTGTTCAAGGGCACCAAAACGGCACCGAAATCAGATAGCGACTGAAGTTTGTTGAGTATCAGACAAATTAAGAAAAAACACTACATTGCTGGCTAGCAATCATACTAGTGGGGGCAAAAATTACCCCATAGACAAAATTGGCTTGCCAGGGAAAATAATTTGCCTTGGGCGAGATGCTCCCATCCCTTTAAGCAAATAGATTAGGGGGAATGTTCAACACAGGGAACTTCATGGGTAAAAACGTTAAGCTAAAACAGAACTGGGCGCTCTGCCTGGGGTTGGCTGTTTGGGAGCAAATTGTTTGCCATGTTACGTCTCATCACCCAGTCCGGTGACATTGTTCAGGAGTTGCGACGTTTACATCATCGTCCCGTCCTTTCCCCCTGGCCGGTGATGGCAAAGGTGGTGGCGGCGATGGAACATTGGGCTACCGTGAGCCAGGATTCTCCCCCCAGGGTTAGTGGGGCTGAGTTAGATGCGGCTTATCAACGTATTAGCCAGGAAAAATTGTTGGTGATTCGCCAGGCCTGCAATGCCCTAGAGCAGGTTTACCGTCCGCAATTGCCCAAGGCCCAAGTGAGCTTTCCGGAAGATGGCACAGTGCGGGGGCAGAGGTTTTACCCGGTGAGAAGGGCTGGTTTTTATCTGGAGACCAAAAGGGGTGATGCCCTGGGCAATTTACTCCGCCAAGGAATTTTGGCCAAGACTGTGGGGGTAGGGGAACGGGTTTTGGTGACGGAAACCATTAGCCCGACTATTTTGGTGGCGGCCCAGGAAATGGGCATTGAAGAAATTTATCTAGCTGCCGGGGTGCCGGCGATCGCCATGTTGACCTGGGGGGCAAAAAATATTGCTCCGGTGGAGTCCATTACGGGGGCAGGATCTCCAGAGGTAATGGCGGCCAAACAATTGGTGAGTGGTGTGGTGACCATTGACCAAACCTTAGTCAGGACAAATTTGATGGTGCTAGCGGACGGTGAAGCCAACGGGCAATGGCTAGCCCTAGATTTGTTGGCCCATGCCGAACAATATCCCAATGCCAGCGCAGTGCTACTAACCGATCGCCTGGAGTTGGGGGAAGAAGTCATCCAATCTGTGAATCGCTATTGTCGGGAGCAGGAACATTCTGTGCATACGGAAAAGGCCCTGGCCCATTATGGCCTAGTGGCGATCGTGGAAGACCTGGAAGCCTGTGGAAATTGGGTCAATGAGTTCAGCCCCCATATTTTACTGTTGGCCATGGTGGACCCCTGGACCATGGTGGAAAAAGTCCAGCGAGCCAGGGAAATTTACATCGGCCACCACAGTCCGAGCATTTTGGGTCATTACCTAAGTGGGGCTGCCCGTCTGCAAACTCAAGATGGGGGCGTGGCCTCAGCTAGTGAACTGGCCTTCCATTGTTTTCTGCGCTCCAGTCAACTACTAGACTACGGCAATACTCTGCCACCCCCGTGGTTAAAGGATTTGGTTAATTGGCAGGGTCTAACGGCGATCGAAGAACGTTTGGGGCAACTGGATCGACTCAATGAGGATTAGGCGAAGCAAATTTTACCTAGACTTTTTCAGTTCTGGAACCATAAATTCCATCTATTGCCCTGCGCCAAGACGGAGTAGTAAAGACTGCAAACCTTGCCCTGCTTGGCAGTTTTTGGGAAAGGAAACCTACTTGCCCAAGTTTAACCATAGGAACCATACTGCTTGATTAGCCAGGATCTTCAAACTTATAGCCCAAACCGATCACCGTTTTAATAAAACTAGGATTAGCGGGGTCCGGTTCAATTTTCTTACGCAATCTGCGGATATGGGTATCTACCACCCGTTCATCGCCAAAAAAATCATCGCCCCACAACTTTTCAATTAATTGGGCCCGATTCCATACCCGCCCCGGATAACTCATAAACGTGGCCAATAAATTAAATTCCAACCCGGTCAACTCCAACTCTTCCTGGCGATCGCCTTGATAGCGACTAGCCTGATGTTGGTCTAAATCCACCTGAAAATGGCTTGTACGATAAATTTGTCCTACTGGTTGCCCCTGGCGCAATTGCCGCCGCAATAGGGCCCGCACCCTGGCCACCAATTCCCTCGGGCTGAAGGGCTTGACCAAGTAATCATCGGCCCCGGTGGAGAGGCCAATAATGCGGTCTATTTCCTCCCCCTTGGCGGTCAACATCAGAATATAAGGGTCTTTACTCCCCTGTTGTTGACGAATGCGGGTGCATACTTCTAGCCCATCCAATTTGGGTAACATCAAATCCAACACAATGAGGTCCGGGGCCTGTTCCTGAAAAATTCTTAGACCCGTTTCCCCGTCATTGGCGACAGCGCAGGTAAACTGTTCACGCTCTAGGGTTTCCCTAATTAACTGGGCTATTTCCTGATCATCTTCCACAATCAAAATATTGGGCATGGCAATGAATCAATCCTGTTCCTCCACACTGCGACTATTGCGCCACACCTGCCAACCCAAATAAATCAACAGCAGAGTGGCACCAATGGCAAAGCCCCAACCACTGGGAATATTGGAAAATCCCAAAGCTAAGCTACCGGCCCAGAGGGTCAGGGCATAGATAAACAGCACCGTTAGACGGTGGGAAATGCCAGCATTGATCAAGCGGTGGTGCAGATGACCCTTATCAGCCTTAAAGGGAGATTTCCCCTTAATGACCCGGGAGAGAATAACCACCGACATATCCAAAATGGGCACCGCCAGGACTAGATAGGGCAATAAAACCGCTGTCACCGCCACCGTCGCCATGGCTGCTACTTTAACCAGGCCAATCACCGCTACGGCCCCCAGGGTAAAGCCCATAAAGTAAGCTCCCCCATCCCCCATAAAAATCTGGGCCGGATTGAAGTTGTAGCGCAAAAATCCCAATGCTCCCCCGGCCATGGCCGCCGCAATTAAGGCCGCCTCCGACTGTTCCATAAATAAGCAGAGCACAAACAGCACCACCGCTGCAATGCCACAGACCCCCGCCGCTAAACCATCCAAACCATCAATCCAGTTAATGGCGTTGGCCAAACCCACTAACCAAATCACCGTGATGGGCAAACTTAAAATGTCTAGGTACACCAAGTTTCCCAGGAAAGGTAGGGTAAAAAAATCAATTCTCACCCCCATATTCCACACCACCGAGGCGATCGCCACCTGGGCTAATAGACGGGAAAAAGGACTCAGATCGAACAGGTCATCAAATAAACCAATCCCAAAAAAAGCTAAACCCCCCAGCACTACGCCCCAGACTTCCCATTCTCCCTTCGTACTCATGGCACCGAAGGCCCCAAGGTTCCACACCACCAACAGAGCCACCAAGCTACCGAGGAAAATGGATACTCCCCCCAGGCGGACCATGGGTCGATGATGCATTTTTCGAGCACTGGGCTGGTCTACATAGCCGGCCCGTCGCCCCCAATGATTGATTAACGGTGTCGTGAACCAAACCACAATCACCGCCAAAATAAATGCAATGAGATAATATTGACCGCCGAGCATGGGCAAAGATGGGATTGGGAAGGGTTCATGGTAAAGTTTACCCCATATTTGTAGGGTGCTTAGTCACTGTTACCCAGGCAGTGGAGGCCGCAGGCCAAAACCCGATGGTCTAAGGTCACGGCGAACTATTTCAAGCTGACTTAGTGTGCAGAATCGGTTTACGAATCCCTTGGTAAGGGGCGGGGGGAAGACTGTGAGGTTCCCCTATGGCAACCACCTTGCTTTCACCTTGTTTTCTTCACCTTTCCTTGGGCAATTAACCGTGACGTACCCGTGCTGCATCAAAGATGATAGCGTGGGTTTTTCCCTTCACTTAAGCTAAAGCTCCCCAAAACGGACTCTAGAATTTTCCTCCGGTGCTGGAGGTGTCAAACTAGATCAAACCTTTGACCCCGCTTCACAAAGCCGAGAAAACCATCTTCCACTGCTGGAGGTAAGGGGCCCGGCTGGTAGCCATAGAGCCACATTTTTGCTTTGATGGCGGCGGGTAGTTTCCGCAGCTCGTTGTAATGGGCGTGGACAGGGCTGGGATAGGGAGAAATTTCGCAATCATGGAAAATAACATCGGCCCGATGGAAATAGTCCTGCAGGCGATCGTAGCTAAATTTAGTGTCGTTGCTGAAGAAAACTTGGGAGTGATTGACCGTGAAAAAAAGACCATAGGCAGGCATTAACATTGCCCCCGTATCCACATGGTTGAGCTTGATCAACTGAAAAGTGATCTTCTCCCAGGTAAACGTTTCCCCTGGCCCTAAAGCATGGATTTGAAAATAATTATCAACTTTGGTCATACCCCCTTCAATGGCTTCCATACCTCCAGCGAGGGATCTTTCCCATAAATCCGCCGCAATGTCCTGGCTCAAATATAAATTTGGTTTACCACAGGTGGGATCAAACATAGTGGTAAAGCCGACGTACTCCAACCCCCCCACGTGGTCTGAGTGGAGATGGCTAACGTAAATGTCTGTGATATCCCGGTGGTTAAGACCAAGGGCATGGAGGGAAAAACGAATGTCGGTGCCACAGTCAATCAGGAATTTTCTGCCGTTATCGAGGGTGAGAATGGCATTGGATTGAAAATTATCCGCCCCCACCGTGAAGGCAGAACCGGAGCCAAGAAAGGTTAGGTTAGCAGCCACGATCTAGCCCCCCTGAGCGGCCGCAATGGCGGTGGGCTGGGCCAGTGCTCTTTGATAAAGTTGACGAAAACGCTGGGCGATGTCGGTGGGCATTGCAGAAAAGTGGACGTAAAAACCGTGGCTCTCCCCCGGAACTGAGTCTAATACTTTGGCGTAGAGTGCCGTCGATGGCACCCCTGGCTCCCTCAGGTTAATTTTAATATTGGTTAGACTGTCTGGACAGTTTTGATCTGGAGAAATCTGGATAAACCCACCTTTAGCGGAGATTTCCCGCAATGTACCGGGAATTACTGCGTCGGTAATGTGTTTTCCTTCCAAGCAGACGTATTCTAATGATAATGGTTCTGGAATGGGTAGATATTTTTGTTCTTCTACAGCAAGGGAAAGATTATAGGGGTCTCCCACGCCCGCCACGTCCCAAATGACCACTGGGTCTTTAACTCCTTTGGGTTGCACCGTTCTGTGGCCGTTGACTTGGACTTGATCGCCAGCGGCCTCTAGGGTAGTGGCGGAAATAAAAATTTGTCCCCCGGTGGTGTAGGACTCAATGCGATAGGTGAGGTTGACCTGGGCCCCCACCACGCCATACTTGGTGCGCTTTTCAGAGCCGATGTTTCCCACCACCACTTCGCCGGTATTGATGCCAATGCCCATTTCCAGCGGCTGTAAGCCCAGCCCTGTCACCTGTTGATTGACTTCCCGTAGGGCCAGTTGCATTTCCACCCCACAGGCCACCGCCCGCAGAGCATCACCATCCTGGGAAGTGGGAGCTCCGAACAAAACGAGAATACCATCACCCATGAATTCGTCAATGGTGCCGCCATGGTTGGTAATGACATCAGCCATTTTGCCAAAGTAGATGTTGAGCACCTTAACCACTTCCTCGGGGTTGAGGCCTTCGGAAGTGCTAGTAAATCCCCTTAGATCTGAGGTGAGGATGGTGATTGGACGGCGATCGCCACCCATTTTGAGACCTTCGGGGTTTTCCAGTAGGGTGGCCACCACCTGATCGGTTAGGTAACGGCCAAAGGTGTTGCGCACCTGCACCCCCGCCCGGGCCATCCAGGTGACAATAAATACTCCTGACCCCAATAAGCCCAACATCGGTGGAATAAACGGCAGCCACCATCCCATCACCAAGGCCCCATAGGTAATGGCCAGTAACGCCCCTAAACTACCCACAATGGCGGCGATCGGCAGCCACTGCCCTCCGGAACGCCGAGTGGCATAGCGCAACTGCCAGGTAATCACCGCCCCCAGGAAAGACCAGAGCCCGACCCAAAGCCATTCCAGCGGCTCAGACCAACTTTTGAGCAACGGTTGACCATCAAGCCCTGCACTAATGATTTGGCTAATAATATTGCCATGGATCTCCACCCCTGGTATGGCACGAGATAGCCCAAACGTATTGCTATTGGGGGTGAAATATAGGTCCTTGAAGCTTTCCCCCACCTTACCCAGTAGGATGATTTTGCCTTTGCCCCAGTCCGGCGGCAATTTATCGGTCAACACATCGGTGAGGGATACTTGGGGAAAATTAGATTGGTAATCAATCAGTAATTGAAAGCCCCCGTCATCAGCCCGGATATAACCACCGCTATCGGCGTGGAGAGGGGAAAATACCACCTGATTTAAACGGAAGTCGTCACTGCCTTCACTGATGGTCTCCGGCGCAATTCCGACGTTATCAAGGAAGCGTAAAGCCAAATGTAGCCCAAAGCTGTAGTGGGGCTCCCCGTCTCTTACTAGATAAATAAAACCCCGGCGGACAATGTTATCAGCGTCGATAATTAAATCATTGGCGCCCACCTGGTTATTTTCCTTTAATAACGGGGGGGGATTGACGGTTTCAATGCCTGGTTTGCCCGCTACTTTTTCAATGCCTACTAAATTGGGAGTGCTGGTGAATACCTCTGCCAACTCTTCTGTACCCGGTGGCAGGGGCAAGTCTCGATAGAGGTCCAGCCCGATCGCCGCTGGTTGTTGTTGCTTCAGCTTGGTGAGGATTTTTGCTAGCAATTGGTCGTCAATGATCGGAGTGTTGAGGTAGGTAACGTCCTGTTCATCAATGCCCACAATGACAATGCGATCATCTTCGTGCCTTGGTAAAAGCCTTACCCCCGCATCGTAGCTCTGCCATTCCAACACCTGTAAAATGCCGGTGAAGCGGAACAAAATTACCAGGGCCGTCACCGTGGGGGTCGCAATCCAAATCCCCCGAGACTGCCAAAGAAACTTTTTCCAAGCTGACGGTATGGTCCAACCCATTAATATTCTCTGGTATTTCCTTTGATTTTCCCCTGGGGTCAGTTAGCCAAGGCGGACGTATTGACCATTTGGCAACATTCCACCACCGGAGCTTCCGCCCAGGCCGCAAATCCCCCCGATTCTAGAAATTCCTGCCATTCCTGGGGTTCCTCCTTGGCGATCGCCGCTAGGGCATTGAGGGCATCTAACCATAGACCCTGTTCGGCATAAAAGGCTGCCTCTGCTAGGGAGGAATCGGCATTGGTAGGGGGCTGGTCCAGGGGAGTGTAGTTCACCGTCAACTCCACTGTGAGATTGTCTTGGGTGTTATTAGCATCACAAATTAGGGTCAAAGTAACGTTATAAAAATCGTCCTCCATGGCATTATCCGGCAAGCTAACGGGAAAACGAACAATGCCCCCTTCCTTGGGCACAGTGAAAGTTGTTTGGTTTTGCTCCTTGGTAATGGGATCCGCCAACTGCACCTGGGCTGTCAGTCCTGGTTGGGGCGGCAGATAGGCGTAAATAAAAGTTTCTTTGCTAGCGGTGTTGTGGAAACCGCTCCCTTGGTTATAGTCGCCAGGAATTAAAAGCTGAAAGGGTAATTTAGCCTTGGTTAAACAACTGCCACCGCTAGTTTGCCTGACTCCCCCACCGCCACTGGTGGCCGTTTGTCCCCGGTCACTATTAGCCTGGGGAAATTTTAGGGCGATTAACTGGGCAGAAGATTTGGGCGTGGAGCCATGGGAGGGGGAGATGCCAAAGGGAAAAGCGAGGGCCAAACCCATCAAACCGGCAAAAAGCAACTTTCCTGGGCGGTTAGACATAATTAACGCTTCCTGGGCAGGGCAAAGGGCAAAAACGGAGTTATTTTCCCCCAAGATAACAAATTATTTTCCGCTTACTGTTGTAAATGCCGGTTAAAAAATTGGCTCAGTTCCCCAAAAACTTCTGCCGATTCCGGTGTGTCAAATTGGTAGAGATATTCAGCATGGGAAAGTCCTTCAAATAGTTGTAAATCTACTACCTCATTGTTTTGCCGCAGTTTTCTTTGCAGTCTAGCGGTATCGCTCAAGATTAAATCCCTGGTGCCACTAATGAGCAGAGTGGGGGGCAAGCCTTCTAAATCGTTATAAAGGGGGGAAATAAATGGATGATCAAGGGGCAATTTTCCCGCATAGAGTTGAGCTAAACCTGCCAGTAAACCGCCGTAGCTAATGGCGGTGCGGTCAACATATTCATTGGTGAAGTAGGTATCTCCAGTTTTGGTCAAATCCACCCAGGGGGACAGGGGGGCGATCGCCGCTGGTAGAGGTAAATTAAGTTGCCGCAGTTGACAAACCAAGGCTAGCAATAGGCCGCCTCCGGCAGAAGTACCAAACAGCCCCATGCGGCTAACTTCGTAGGTTGTTACCAACTCCCGCCACACAGCCAAAGCATCGTCCAGGGCCGAGGGAAAAGGATAGTCTGGAGGTCGACGGTAGTCGATGCTAATCACTTCAATCTGGCCATAATGGGCCGCTAAAATTGCTTCCCCGCTCCCCAACTCCCCTCCGGCGAAAGCATAGCCCCCGCCATGGAGATGCACCAAAATTCTTTGGCCATTGGTCGGACTAATTACCGGGGGAATCACTCGATAAACATTTACCCCTGCGATGTTTTCCTGGGTCAAGGTCACTGGAAATTGTTGCCTTAGTTGTTGAAATAAAACTTCGCTGGCTTGGTCATAGCTATTAATCAAGTCCTGCCAAGCTTGCCTATCTTCCAGGGCCGGCACTTGTTTGATTGCTTCCATGGCTCCCTGCAACGG